>JAYQDX010000054.1:12383-15098 GCA_038138545.1 Rhodobiaceae bacterium
TTGCCGGGCTGGACAGCCAGGCACGGACCGAACTTGCCAAACTCGATAATGTAATCCTGCCCTAGGGGTAATCCTGCCCTGGAGGTAATTCTGCCCTGGGGATGATCCGGCCGAAGGGTCGGCTTTCCACTGGCCCGGGTCACTTTGGTGGAGGGCCGCTCCTAGCGGCGCCAGAATCCCGGGTTCAGCATCACAAGAACGGTAAACAGCTCGAGCCTGCCGAGCAGCATGCCGAAGGCCATGATCCATTTCGCCAGATCCGGCAATGACGAGAAATTGCCTTCGGCGCCGATCAGGTTGCCGAGCCCGGGCCCGACATTGCTGATCGAGGTCGCCGCGCCTGACAGGGCGGTGATGAAATCAAGGCCAAGGGCGCCAAGCAGAATTGCCAGAATGACGAAACAGAGGATATAGAGGTAGAAGAACCCCATCACCGAATCCATCACCTCATTCGCTACCGGCCGGCGGTTGTAATAGGCGAGGATCACCGCGTGTGGGCGCAACAGTCGGCCAATCTGCACGCGCGCTGTCGTCGCCAGAACCTGCAGGCGGAACATCTTGATGCCGCAGGTTGTCGAGCCGCCGCATCCCCCGATGAACATGGTGATCAGCAGCAGGGTCGAGGCGAATCCGCCCCAGGCCGAGAAATTCGCGCTGCCATAGCCGGTCCCGGTCATGATCGAGACGGCGTTGAAGCTTGCCTGGCGGATCGCCACGGTGACCGGCATGCCGTCATTGCTGAGGAACCAGATCAGCACCAGAACTACCGTGGCAAGCAGTGCCAGGAACCAGCGTACCTGCGGGTCCTGCAATAGCGGCCGCCAGCCGCCGCGAACCATCGCCAGATAATGCGCAAAGGGCAGGCTGCCGACGATCATGCCGAAGATGATGATCCATTCGATGGCCACCGAATCAAAGGCGGCGATCGAGGCGGTTCGCGTCGAATAGCCACCGGTGGCGATGGTTGTCATGGCATGCGCGACGGCGTCGAAATTGCTCATCCCGGCAACCGACAGCATGATCGCCCAGCTGGCGGTCAGCCCGGCATAGACAAGCCCGATTCCGCCGGCAAGCTGTGTCGCGCGCGGCACGACCTTGTCGGCGGTATCGTAGGATTCGGTGCGGAACAGCTGCATCCCGCCAACCGACAGCATCGGCAGCACGGCCATCGCCATGACGATGATCCCCACCCCGCCAAGCCATTGCAGCAGGGCCCGCCAGATGAGAATCCCGGGCGAGGCCATCTCGATGTCCTGCAGAACGGTCGATCCGGTTGTGGTGATTCCCGACACCGATTCGAAAATGGCGTCGGTGAGGCTGAGCTGCAATTCGCAGAACATGAAGGGAAGGGCACCGAAGATGCCGATCGAGATCCAGGATCCGTTGGTCAGCAGGAATGCCTGCCGCAGGCCGAGATCAAACCCCTCGCGCTGCGAGGTGGCAAGCCAGACCGACACGCCGACAAAGGCGGTCAGCAGCGCTGACAGCCCAAAGACCGGCCAGTCGGAAGACCCGAAATACAGATCGACACACATCGGGATCAGCATCGCCGCGCCCAGAATGGTGGTCAGCAGGCCAAGGATGTTCAGCACCGGTGAGAGGATCATGTCTCGGGCACCCGTTTTTCCCAGTGTCGCGGGGCCCGGTCTTGCGGGCCGAATGCACGGGAGCATAGCCGATCACCCGGCAAGGTCACACAAAAATCCGGTAGCAGGGGTGAAGGTTGCCAGCCGCGATCAGGCCAGCGTCAGCGATGCCGTGTCTGGTCGAGGAACCTGTTGCGAAGGTCATGGTCGTCCTGAAAGGCACCGGTGAAGCGGGTCGTGACCATCGATACGTCCGGTTTGTGAACGCCGCGGGTCGTCATGCATTGATGCTGCGCGTCGATCAGCACCGCCACGCCGCGCGGCTGCAGCGCCTTCTGGATGCAGTCGGCGACCTGCGCTGTCAGCGTTTCCTGCGTCTGCAGACGACGGGCGAAACTGTCCAGCACCCGCGCCAGTTTTGAAATGCCGACAACGCGCCGGTCGGGAAGATAGGCGATATGGGCGGTGCCGAGAATTGGCACCAGATGATGCTCGCAATGGCTTTCCATGCGGATCGAGCGCAGCATCACCATATCATCATAGCCCTCGACCTCGTCGAAAGTGCTGCTCAACAGCGCGGCGGGATCCTCGCCATAGCCGGAACAGAACTCCTCCCAGGCGCGGACAACGCGGGCCGGCGTGTCGGCCAGCCCCTCGCGCGCCGGCGATTCGCCCATCCAGCGAAGCAAGGTCTCAACGGCGGCCTCGGCCTCGTCGCGGGTCGGGCGCGCAGCGGCGTGCTGTTGATCGGCCGGCTTGGCGGGTTTGCCGGTGCCGCCGGTGCCGTTGTCGTATGGTGTCATCACATTCCTCTGCCGCGCTGCGCCGGTACAGGGGCCCCTAGCTGCGGTTCCTGCATGGCATCCTGTCACCTGAGCCTATATGGCGTCAAAGGCCGGTCAAGGCAACAGGTTAGGTGTCCGTGGCCGGTGCGCACAAAACACCCGGTCTTGCCAAAGGTGCAAACCGCGGAGCCGCAAAAGTGCAAACCCCTCGAAAAATCACTTGTTCAAGCAGCTTAAAACCGACACACTTCCGGTGGTTTGCGGGTGTAGCTCAGTTGGTAGAGCACGAGCTTCCCAAGCTCGGGGTCGCGGGTTCGAACCCCGTCGCCCGCTCCATTTTGCGC
>JAYQDX010000055.1:0-1433 GCA_038138545.1 Rhodobiaceae bacterium
GCGCCGGGCCGCGCGGCCCGTCCGGTGTGATCGCCACCGAACTGCCATCTTCCAGCGCCCGCAGCATGCCGCGCAGCCCCGACAGCGCCGCGCGGCTGGACGATCCCCAGATCGTGCCGACGCCAAAACGCCGGATGCAGGCCGCCATCATCCGCCCGTCGGCATGCGTCGATTGCAGCGCGCGGAGCGGGCGGCGCGACGGCCACAGAAAGGGCATGGCGAACAGCCTTTCATGCCAGAATACGATGATGATGCCGGGATTCGCCGCCATGAAATCGTCGAGCGCGCGCCGGTCGGCGCGGCGCCAGCGAATGCCTGTCATGAGTAGCCCGATAAGGACGGCAACCAGATAACCGAAAACAACATGTCCGCCGCGTGATCGGATCGCGGCCTTGATCATTGGGTGTGATGCCTGTTGTTGACGGTGCCACCATGGCGGGCATTAACCGGCCAAGTCAAATGGGCAAGGTCAAATGGGCAAGGTCAAATGGGCCGGGTCAGATCGCCGGGTCAGATCGGCAAGGTCGGATCGGCCAAATCCGGCCCGCAGGCTGTGTGCATCGCGTTAACAGGCCTATGCTTATGTCATGTGACCCTTGCTGTGTGGTTCTCTGGCCTGTTCGAGCCATGGCCCGCGCCGGCGGGCGGAAAGGGGGTGACAGAATTGACCGTCAAATCAATCGGGGGCCGCCTGGCGGCGCTCCGCACCGGTCTTGCCGCGACCGGAAGCCGCCGCGCCGGCGATCTGGCCGGCGATCCGGACCGGGTCGCCCCGGTGGCCGGCATCCATCCGCTTGTCTTTATCAGCTTCCTGGCCTGTCTTGCGGTGATGATGGCGGCCTTTGTGGCGCTGTTCTGGGGGCGGGCCGAGCCGGTCTTCATGGTCGCGATCTCGACCGGCGTGCTGCTTGTCTATGCCGGGCTGCCGGTGCTGATGCTGCGGTTCGAGATGCGTGGCGGGCCGGTGCTTGGCGCCTTCCTGCGCCAGCCGCTGCCAACCTGGTCCGGCCTGCTGACCGGCCGCGATGCCTGGATTCAGGTCTGCCTGATCCCGTCGATGCTGGCGCTTGCCGCCATCGCGCTGTGCCTCGTGGTGCTGCTGATCCGGCCGTGAGGATGACAGTCAGATGATCGTCTCAACCGGCGCTGCCCGCCTGCAGTGCTTCCTCGGCGGCGGCGGCGTCCAGCCAGCGGGCTTCCTTTGCGTCCTTTTCGGCGCGCGCGGCGGCCAGCCTGTCGGCGGCGGCGGTGAAGCCGTCCGGATCGCTGGTGAAAAAGGCCGGGTCGGCAAGCCGCGCCTCGAGGCTGGCGATCTCGCCCTCCAGCGCCTCGATCTCGCCGGGCAGCGTGTCCAGCGCGTGCCGGTCCTTGAAGCTCAGCTTCGCGGTGCGGTTGCCGGTCGGTTTCTGGGCTGTCCTGCCGCCGCTCCTGCC
>JAYQDX010000055.1:1533-4631 GCA_038138545.1 Rhodobiaceae bacterium
GCCGCTCTCGCGCGCCGCGCGGCGGGCGATGGCGGCGGTGCGCCGCTCCAGATACTCGGTATAGCCGCCGGCATGCGCGCTCACCTTTGTCTCGCCCTCGAAGGCCAGCAGCGAGGTCACCGTGCGGTCGAGGAAATCGCGGTCGTGGCTGACAATCAGGATGGTGCCGTCATATTCGGCGATCACTTCCTGCAGCAGGTCCAGCGTTTCCATGTCGAGATCGTTCGTCGGCTCGTCCAGAACGAGGAAATTATGCGTCTCGGCGAACAGCTTGGCCAGCAGCAACCGGTTCTGCTCACCGCCTGACAGGGTGGCCACCTTCTGCGTCATCTTGTGGTCGTCGAACAGGAAATCGCGAAGATAGGCGGTGACATGTTTCTGCTGGCCGGCAATTTCGATCATGTCGCTGCTGCCGCCGGTCAGCACCGTCCAGGGCGATGAATTGCGGTCCAGCGCGCTGCGCTGCTGGTCGAAATAGGCCGGGTTGAGCCCGAACCCCTGACGCACCCGTCCGCCATCCGGACTTGCCAGCCCCAGCAGCACCCGCACCAGCGTCGATTTGCCGATGCCGTTCGGCCCGACAATGCCGATCCGGTCGCTGCGCCGCACCAGCATGTTGAAATGGTTCAGCAGCTGGCGGCGCGCGGTCTCGCTGACATCTCCGGTGCTGTCATCCGCGGCGCTGGCATCGCCGGTCGGTGGCAGCGGGACCGAGACCGACAGGTCGATGGCCTCCAGAACAAGCTGGCCGCCGCCCTCGGCCGGGCCGGTTTCCATCTTCATCGCGCGCTGCGTGATGCCGCCGGTGCGCGCCCGCTCCAGCCGCAGCGCCTCCAGCTCGCGAAGCCGCCCCTGATTGCGCTTGCGTCGTGCCGAGATGCCCTCGCGCGACCATTTCGTCTCGGCGGCGATGCGGCGGTCCATCTTGTGAAGCACCACCGCCTCCTCGGCGATAATGCCCTCGGACCAGCTGTCGAACTGCGCGAAATCCCCCTCACGGCGGCGCAGCCTGCCATTGTGCAACCAGACGATGCCGGTGCCAAGATTGCGCAGGAAGGCGCGATCATGGCTGACCACCAGCAGCGCGCCGCGATGCTGGCGCAGCATCTCCTCCATCCATTCGATGGTCGGCATGTCCATATGGTTTGTCGGCTCGTCGAGAAGCAGCACGTCGGGCTCGGTATAGAGCGCGCGGGCCAGCGACACGCGGCGTGACTCGCCCCCGGACAGACCGTCCGACATCCGGTCCGGGTCCAGCCCCAGCCGCATCAGGAATTCCTCGGCCTTGTGGACCGGCACCGGCCGGCCAAGCCAGTCGGCGTCATGGCCGGCGGTAACGACGCTTCGCAATGTCATGCCGGGCGGAATGTGCGGGGCCTGCGGCAGATAGGCGACGCTCGACCCCGGCGCCATCCACAGGCTGCCCTCATCCATGTCGGTGCGACCGGCCATCAGCTTCATCAGACTGGATTTGCCGGCACCGTTGCGACCGACAAGCGCCAGCCTGTCACCGGCATGCAGCGTCAGCTCGCCGCCGCGAAGAAGCCAGCGGTCGCCAAGATTGATTCCGGCAGCGGCGATGGTCAGCAGCGGTGTCGGCATCTCAGCTCGCCCCCACACTCATCCCGCGCGCCCTTGCCATGCTGTCATAGGCGGCGTTGATCCTGGCCAGCCGGTCATTCGCCGCGGCGATGAATTCCTCGGGCATGCCATCGGCCATCAGCCGGTCCGGGTGATGGTCGCGGACAAGCGCCTTCCAGTGCCGGCGCAGCGCCTCGTCGGAAATATCCGGGTCGACGCCCAGGATATCCCACGGTTTCGGGCCGTCGGTGGCATGAAGCGCCATCATCCTCTGGAAATCCTCCTGCGTGAAGCCGAAGATCTCGGCAACGCGCGCCAGATAGTCGATCTCCGGCGTTGACAGATCATTGTCCGACCCGCCGATATGGAACAACAGGTCGAGAAGCTGTTCCAGCACCGGCGCGCGCGGGCTGAACATGCGCGCCACCTGGCGGGCGTAATCCTCGAACCCGTCCGGTGTCTGACGGGCAAGGTCCCAGAACCGGCCCACCTGTTTGACCTCGGAGGGCGGGATATGGACGCGCTCGCGGAAGGCGGCGATCTCGTCGCGGCTGACCACGCCGTCGGCCTTCGCCATCTTCGCCGACAGCGCGATCATCGCGACGGTGAAGGCGACGCGGCGGCTGGCATCCGTCTCGGGGCGCGCCGGCGAGATGAAACCGCGTTCCACGGCGATGCCGGCAGCAGCGCCAAGCAGGCCGCCGATCGGTCCGCCAAGTGCCGCGCCGGCGGCGCCGCCAATGATCATGCCCCAGATACTCATCCGCCTATCTAGCGGCTGGCAAGCCTTCAAGGCAAGTCGCGCTGCGATGATTTGGCACTGGAATCAGCCTCTGTCCCGGTCTAGCTTCGGTGCGCTATGGATGGATTCGCCTATGAAATTTCGGTCAGCCTCGATTTGACCGGGCTGAAATGCCCGCTGCCGGTGCTGAAGGCGCGCCGGCAGATCGGGCAGATGGAGTCGGGCATTCTCGAGGTGCAGGCGGATGATCCGGCGGCACCGCTGGATTTCGAGCATTTCTGCGACACCGCCGGGCTGACATTGCTGAAAAGCGATGCTGTCGACGGTCTCTACACATTTCATATCGAGGTCAGCCATACCGAGGGTGGCCATACCGAGGGTGGCGACTGACGCCTCAGCGAAGGCAGTTCAGGTGGAAGGCATAGGCCTGCGGCCCGTCGGGCGGCCCGTCATAGAGTCCCAGCTCGGCGCATTTCATGAAAAACCCCGGGGCCGGCAGGCCGCCGCGCGTCCGCGAGATCACGCGCGCGCTCAACATCCTGTCACCGGCCCTGATTTCGGCTTCCAACCGCGATTCCAGCCAGCCGGTCAGCCGGTGGATGCGGTGCCGCCCGGCGATGCCGGCGGCGTCGGCAAGCTCGGCATAGGTGATCAGCCGGTCGGCCGCCGCAGCCGCGGCAAGCGCCATTTCGGCCCGAACATGCCAGCTGTCATCCGCATCCTGACCGCCTGTCATAGCCGGTATATCCGTCTGTCTGTCATCTGCCGTCACCTG
>JAYQDX010000055.1:4731-14745 GCA_038138545.1 Rhodobiaceae bacterium
TTGCCAGTTGATTGCCAGTTGATTGCCTGTATCACCGATTGCGCCTATTGTCGCCGCCATGATGTATCTGCGATCCTGGATCTTCAACATCCTCTTTTACGGTGTCACCGCTGTGCTGGCGATTCTCGTGCTGCCAACGCTGCTGCTGCCGGCGGTGGCGATCCGGACGGTGGCCCGCCTGTGGGGCTGGCTGACGGTGCGATTGCTTCACATCGCCGGTGCCTCGCACCGGGTGTCGGGTGACCACCATCTTGGCGGGCAGGTGATCTATGCGGCGAAGCATCAGTCCGCCTGGGAGACGATTGTGCTGTCACTTCTGCTGCACACGCCGGTGGTGGTGCTGAAGCGCGAGCTCCTGAAACTGCCACTTCTTGGATGGTATTTCCAGAAGGCCGGCTGCGTCGCTGTCGACCGTTCGGCCGGCATGCGCGCCCTTCGCAAGCTTCGTGAGGATGCGGTGGCGGTGCGCGACAGCGGCCGGTCATTGCTGATCTTCCCGCAGGGCACGCGTGTGGCGCCCGGCGCGACCCAGAAATATGAAATCGGTGTCTTCGCGCTGTATGAGGCGACCGGGCTGCCGGTGGTGCCGATCGCGCTCAATTCCGGGCATGTCTGGGGACGCAACAGCTGGCTCAAACGCCCGGGACGGATCGAGGTTGAATTCCTGCCACCCATCGCCCCCGGCCTGTCACGACGTGACTTCATGGCGGCGCTTGAATCGGCGATCGAGACTAGAATGGCGGTTCTTGACGCCCCATATCTGGAATCAGGACGCTAACCCGCACCGGAGATCGCCATGGATGGGTCGCAAGGACGCCCCGAAGGTCAGAAGAACGTGCTTGGCGGCACGTTGCAAAGCTGTTCCGAGGATCCGCTGACCGGATTCTTCCGCGATGGATGCTGCCATACCGGGCCGCAGGATCAGGGGCTGCACACCGTGTGCGCCGTGATGAGCCGGGAATTTCTCGATTTCAGCAAATCGGTCGGGAATGATCTGTCGACCCCGATGCCGCAATTCGGCTTTCCGGGCCTGAAGGATGGCGACCATTGGTGCCTGTGCGCCGCGCGGTGGGAACAGGCGCGTGAGGCCGGCAAGGCACCGAAGGTGCGGCTGCTGGCGACCAATCGGGTGACGCTGGCCGTGTGCAGGATCGAGGATCTGAAGGCGCATGCCATCGACCTGCAATAGACTCCTGTGATACTGTAAACCACCGACAGGAGACCGGCATGCTGACGCTTGACCAGAAAGTCACACTTCACTGCACCGACACCGGCAATGACGCGGCGGGTACGATCGTGCGCATCGCTGGCGGCCGGGTGGATGTGATGCTTGACGGCGGCGGCAATATCCTGATCCCGCTATTCATGCAGAAGGCGGGGCTCTATGTCGGCTCGCAGTCAGGCCTCGAATTCGTGATGAAGACGTCATGAACAAGTCGGGCGATCAGCAGAAACAGGACAGCATGTCGGCCACCGACAGCGCCGCACCTTTCCGTTCGGCCGACCTGTCGGTCTGGCTGATCTGGGCAACGGTGATGCTGGTGGCGATCGCCATACTGCCCTTTGCCGCGCGAAGCCAGGATGTGGTGCGGGCCATCGCCAATCTGTGCGGATTGACGCTGAATTAGGGTGGCGTTCAGAAGTTCGGCCGCGGGGTTCGGCCGCGGGATTCGATCTTGGGATTGGGCCCCGGGATTGGGCCTCTGGATTCGGCCATTGCCGACAGCGTAGCGCGGTGCGGTTTCGACGCTCACGAAATGGGACCATGACGTCGCAGTCAGGTCACTCCGCTTGCCTTTGTGCCGGGTTGCACTCTACGATGTTGATGTATTTTTCGAGGGCTTGATGTGATAATTCTCGACGGTGGACTGGGACGCCAGCTACAGGCCATGGGCGCGCCCTTCAGGCAGCCTGAATGGTCGGCACTTGCATTGATGGAAGCGCCGCAAACGGTGCGCGACGCGCATGATGCCTTCATCGAGGCCGGCGCCGATGTGATCTCCACCAACACCTACGCCATCGTGCCGTTCCATATCGGCGAGGACCGCTATGAAGCGCAGTCCGAGGAATTGCTGACATTGGCGGCAAAGCTGGCGCGCGATGCCGCCGACGCGGTACCACATTCCGTGCAGGTGGCGGCCAGCATCCCGCCGATGTTCGGCAGCTACAAGCCCGACTCCTTCGAGGTGCAGGGCGCGCGCCGGATGATGCAGCATTTCCGGCGGTTCCTGGCGCCGGTCGCGGATATCTTCATTGGCGAGACGCTCAGTTCGGTGGTCGAGGTCACCACCTATCTCGACATGTTCGCCGATTGCGCGGCCGATCTGTGGGTATCGGTCACGATCGAGGACGCCGGTCCGGTCGCCGGCAAGCCCCGGCTCAGATCGGGTGAGCCGCTGTCGGAACTGTTGCTGTCGATCGAGGGGCAGCGTTTTGACGCGCTGCTGTTCAATTGCAGCCAGCCCGAGGTGATGAATGATGCTGTCGCGCTGTCGCGCGCCGAACTGGAGACCTTTTCCCGCCAGCATGGTGCCTCACGGCCGATGATCGGTGCCTATGCAAACGCCTTTCCGCTGATGGATGAGGATTATGAGGCGGCGAATGAAAACATCCATCAGCTTCGCAAGGAGATCACCGCCGATGCCTATCTCCGGTTCGCCCGCCAATGGGTCGAAAGCGGGGCGGATATCATCGGCGGTTGCTGTGGAATTACCCCCGAGCATATCCGCACCCTTGCCGAAGCCCTCAAGGCGCCGCCACCCATTGCGGCACCCGATTACGCCTGACGGGATCGGGGCCGGATGTCCGCGGCATTCCTTGAACATCCGCCGGTGCGCAAGGTCGCGGCCTGTCTTGCCGCGGCGGGGCATCCGCATGAGGTGATCGCGCTTGCCGACACCGCGCGAAGCGCTGGCGAGGCGGCGGCCGTTCTGGGTGTCGATGTTGGCGCCATCGTCAAGACATTGATGTTTGTTGCCGGCAGTGAGGAGGCGCCAGTGATCGCGCTGGTCGCCGGCGACCGGCAATGCGATGTGGCGGCGCTGGCGGTCTGTGTTGGCGCGCCGCCGCCATGCCGCCGCCCGGATGCGGCGCGCGTCAAGGCGGTGACCGGCTATTCCATTGGCGGGGTCTCGCCGATTGGGCTGGCGCCGGATTTGCCGGTCTTTCTCGACAGTTCGCTGTTCAGGTTTGACACCGTGTGGTCTGCCGCCGGACATCCGCATTGTGTGTTCCAGGCAACGCCGGCGGCGCTGCTTTCACTGACCGGGGCACGTCGTGATGCCAGCATCGCCGCCGGTGGCTAGACGCGCTTGAACGCGGTGCATCAGCGCCTATCTGTGATGAAGGAACATCTCCGGGGGCCCGCGCAAGCTGGCGCGCCGGGCGGGTATCACAGTGAGGGCAGCATGAAACACGCAAAAGACTATCTTTCCGAAGCTAATGCGGCGGTACCGCGGATCAGCGCCGAAGACGGCATAGCGATCCACAAGAAGGGTACCGCTGTCTTTATTGACGTCCGCGACAGCGGCGATGTCGCCAAAACCGGCACGATCGCCGGCGCGTTGCGGATCCCGCGCGGCTTTATCGAATTCGCCGCCGATGACACAACCAACTTTCATAACCCGGCCCTGCAGAAGGACAGCGAGGTTCTGGTTGTCTGCGCTGTCGGGGGCCAGGCGGCGCTTGCCGGCAAGACATTGACCGAGATGGGTTACCGGAATGTCACCAATGTTGGCGGGATCTCCGACTGGATCGCGGCTGGCGGGGAGACGGAATCATGACCCGCTTTCGCCGGGACCGCGCGCGCGCCGCGCAGCGGCCATCCCTGTTGCCATGGATGCTCGCCGCCGCCGCCATCATGCTGACACTCGCCATCGCGACCGGACAGGCGCATGCCGCCGGCAGCGATTCCGGCTCGTCGAGTGACTCCGGGTCAAGCTATGACAGCCCGACCATGTCGAAATCGATGCGCAAGGCCGCCTATCTGATCAAGAAAGAGGATTACAAGGCCGCGCTGGCGCAGCTTGAAAGCGAAATCGCCGCTGATCCGGAGAATGCCGATGCCTGGAATCTGACCGGTTTCGCCTCGCGCAAGCTCGGTGATTATGCGCGGTCCGAGCAGGCCTATGACCGCGCCCTTGCCATCGACCCGAAACATAAGGGCGCGTTGGAATATAAAGGGGAGTTGTATCTGACCCTCGGCAATCTGGAGGGCGCCGAGGCGATGCTCGCCAGGCTCGGCAAGAGTTGCTATTTCAACTGCGCGGAAAAGAAACAGCTTGCCGCTGCGATCGACGCCTACAAGAAAGCGAACTGATCCGGACATTCACATCACGATAAAAAAAGGGAGGCTGGCGGCCTCCCTTTTCGTTTGATGGGTTGGATAAGCGCAAATTGAATGCGTCAGACGCGACCGACGAGGCTGCTCTTCAATCCGCCCGCCACAGTTGCACTCCCAAAACCGATCGAACTAGACATCAGATCACCTCCTTTACTTTGTTAATACGATTTAAGAAGCGTAGGCGCAGACGCGCGCAAAGTCACGCCGGGCGCGCACCACGCGGCAATTTGTCCGTTATCGTTCTCGCAAGGTGTCAGCCGCCAAGCAAACCCCTGGCAAAGGTCACCGCCGCGTCCAGCTTGTCGCCAATCGCCACGCCGACGCTTGTGGCAACGCCGGTTGCCGTGTCCCCGACTGAAGAGGCGATGTTGCCGGCATCCCCCGCGAGATCCTTCACCTTGCCGTCGCCGATATCCTCGGTGAGGTCGCGGGTGACATCGCCGACATTGGCGGTGGCGTTGGAAATGAAGGTGCCGGCATAGTCGTAGATATCGTAAAAGGTGTCACGAACCCGTTCCATCACGTTTTTCTCGGTGACGATCACTTCTGCCTGCTTTTCAACGTCAGCCATATCCTGATACTCCGCCCAATATCCGCGCCGCGCCCTTGGTCTTTGCGCGTCAGCCCCTACATAGAACCGTGCTGAATGTCCGCGCAACAAATGTTGGCAATGATCATGCGATGTATAAAACGGTTTACGAATATTGTCGCCCGCCTATGTGCGACTCTATGTGCGGCGCTGATGATGGAGATGATGATGGCTCGGGCCGCGCTCAGCGCCGATGTGACGGCGCATGATTTTACCTTCGAGAACATAGAGGGCGGACCGCTGAATCTGGCGGATTATGCCGGCCGGCCGGTGCTGCTTGTGAACACCGCTTCAATGTGCGGATTCACACCGCAATATGAAGGGCTGCAGGATGTGTGGTCTCGCTACCGCGACCGTGGCCTTGTCGTGCTGGGGGTGCCGAGCGATGATTTCGGTGGTCAGGAATATGGCAGTTCGGCCGAGATCAAACAGTTCTGCGAGATCAATTACGGCATTGATTTCCCGATGACCGAAAAGGTCGCAGTCAAGGGCGATGATGCGCATCCCTACTATCAGTGGGTTGGCACGCAGGGGCGCATGATGATGCCACGCTGGAATTTCCACAAGCATCTGATTGACGGCGAAGGCCGGATCGTCGACTGGTTCGCCTCGACAACGGCACCCGATTCCCGCAAGGTCATCAGCGCGATTGAACGGGTTCTCCTGCGCTGAGGCGGGCGTCCCGACGACCTGAACCAGGCCCGGCCACGGGCGAGGAGCCGCGGAGATGGAAGAATTTGGACTGAGGCGCACGCTCTCGGACGAACTGCACGCCCGCGCCTTTCATGATTTCGAGGGCGCCGGACGGTTCATCCGCTATGTGTTCCTGACCGATGGTGACACCGGTGCGATCCTTGATTATGTCAACGCCTTTCTGGAAGCCGCCGGTCGCGCGCCGATCCCCGGCGGGAACAAGTTCCTGCGCCTTGACATGGATGGCTATGCGCTGCGCGTCGAGCAACATACCGAATTCATGTCGATCAGCTTCGTTGAAAAGGGGCAGCGCCGCGCCACCGGCCTTCTTGGCGATGCCTTCGACCCTGACATCACGCATCTTCCGCTTGCCTGGGCGCGGGGCATTCCGGCTCCGGTCTTTCATGCCATCTGGCTGGAAATCGGTGGCAAGCCGCCGCGCGGCCTGACGCCGGAAAAGATGATGGCGATGATGGACAGCCGCGCTATCGCCTCGAATCATTTCAGTAATGGTGATGCGCAACTGCATTTCGCCTTCGACATCGACGCGGCGGGTTTCTCGCGGATCGCGCTGTTCAATCAGGGGATTTCACCGAACCGCATGGGCCGCGTCGTGCAGCGGGTTGTCGAACTTGAAACCTACCGGCTTCTGGCTCTTCTCGGCTTTGCCGCCGTGCGCGACAACAGCCATTCTCTTGGCAGCATCGAGCGCACCGTCGGCAGCCTGACAACCGACATGGCGGCACAGATCAAGCAGGCTGACGGCCAGGTTCAGCAGCTGCTGTCGGTCTTGTCGACGCAGGCGGCCGATCTTGAGGAAATCTATTCGCGGACCTCCTACAGGCTGGCCGCGACAAAGGCTTATGAGGCCATTCTCATGGACCGGATCGCCAGCCTGCAATTCACCAGGCTCGAGGGGTTCCAGGGGGTGCGCGGCTTCCTCGGGCGGCGGATGACGCCGGCGCTTGACAGCTGCCGGGCCTTTTCGGCACGCCTGTCGCGCCTGTCAGAGCGCATCACACGGGCCGGCGATCTGCTGCAGACGCAGACCGAGATGATCATCCAGCGCCAGAACCGCGACCTGCTGCGCTCGATGAACGCCCGCGCGCGGCACCAGCTGCGGCTCCAGCAGACGGTGGAGCGACTGTCGATTGCCGCTGTCACCTATTATGGCGTCGGGCTTGTCGGCTATCTTGCCAGGCCGTTGCCACTTGATGAATGGCATCTCGACATCAATCTCGTGAAGGCGGCGGCGGTACCGGTCATCGCTTTGCTTGTGTGGCTTGCCATCCGCGGCGTTCGGGCCGGCCTTCACGACCGCGAAGACGACTGACCGGCGCACGGACGGGTGGGGGCAGGCATGCCGGATGAGCGGACAGGGCAACAGATATTTCCGCAACCGGATGGCCATCATCTGGCGCAGCTGAACTTCGCCACCGCCATCGCCGATCTTGATGACCCGGTGATGGCCGGGTTTGTTGATTCGCTGGCGGCGGTGAACGCCATTGCCGAGAAATCCCCCGGCTTTGTCTGGCGGCTGAAGGACAGGCAGGACGAGGCGGCGGCCATGGCCATTCTCGGCGACCGGCGAGAGACCTTCACCCTGTCACTGTGGGAAAGCGCCGCCGATCTGGAATTCTTTGCCTGGAACACGGTGCATCGCCGGTTCATGAAGAACCGCCGGAAATGGTTCCTGCCGCCGGCGTCGCCGTTCCTTGTCATGTGGTGGCTGCCTGCCGGCGCCATCCCCACCTTCACCGACGCGCTGACCCGGCTTGCGCGGCTGCGGGATGAGGGACCTTGCGAGTCCGGGTTCGGCTGGGACAATCTCGACGGAAAGCGCGCCTGGCAGACCGCCGGCCCACCGCCCTTCTAACCACCTGTTCACCCACCGCTCTGGCCACCTGTCGCGTCGCACCAGGCCAGCGTCGCGCGGATATGCCAGTTCAACTGCCGGTCATGGAACCCGACATGGCCGCCGCCGCGCGTTACCACGATAGCGGCGCCGCTGCCGCCGGTGCGGGGACCCGGTTGCGCAAGACAGGGCGCGACCGGCACCCAGGGATCGTTCGACCCGTGAAGAACCAGTGTCGGGATGGTAAGATCATCCATCCGCCGGTGGACGCTTGTCGCTTCGTAATAGGCCGCGCTGTCGCGGTGGCCGGCCAGCGGCGCGGTCACCAGATCGTCGAATTCATGGATGCTGCGCGCCGCGGCGGCGGCGGCGCGGTAACGGCTGTCCAGCCCCGGCGCGGTGGCGGCGATATCCTTCAGTCCGGCCAGCATGTAGCGGACATAGAGGGCGTTGCGGCGCGAACTGAACCGCGCTGCCGTCGCCACCATGTCGAGCGGCGTGCCGATGGTGACAAGCCCGGCAAGCCGCGCCGCCTGTTGCGGGAAATCCAGCGCCATGTTGAGCGCCGCCGTGCCACCAAGCGAATGCGCCATCATGAACAGCGGGACGCCGGGATCATGCGTCGCCGCGGCATCGATGAACGGGATCAGGTCCGCCCCGGCCCCGGCATTATAGGTGCCGCGCGCCAGGTCCCGCCCCGGTCCGGCACCGCGCATATTGACCCGCAGCAGGCTGTATCCGGCGGCAAGCACCTGCGGCACCAGCCACCATATATGCTGCGCGTCCATACAGCCATTCAGGCCATGCACCGCGATCACGCAACCTTTTGACGGAGCTGTTGCGGGATGGAAGGCGGCCAGCAACCGGTCCCCGTCATCAAGATCGATCAGCACCTCGCGCGATGGCGGCGGCGGCGGCGCGTCATGGCGCAGGAAATGCCGCATGGTCTGCAGATCGCCGCCAATCCAGGGCAGCGCCTCGCCGGCAAAGGGCGGGATCAGGTCGCCGGCATCATTGCGAATGAACCCCATGCTGGCGGGCCTCAATAGATGGTCATGTCGGCGACCGACAGGTCGGCCTGATGGTCGCGGCCATAGGCGACAATGCCGATCGAGATGATATCCCGCACTGTCGGCGGCGCGTCGGTCAGACCGTCCGAATGCCGGAAGGCGGTGAAGGGCAGGTCAATCTCCTGCCATCCTGCCGAGGTGGGGAAGGTGGCGGCGAAATAATGCCAGGGCCGCCGGTTGGCGCGTGTGCGCAGATGCACATAATAGGTCTCGCCATTGCCGCGCACCCGCAAGCGCAGGCCGGCCGGATCAACGCCGCCATCGACAAGCGCGGCAAAGTCCACACCGGCGCGGAACTGGATGAATCCGCCATTATTGGCGGTGCTGACATGTCCGGTCATGCGGGCGAAGGCGGTGCCGTCCGGGTCGCGGTCGAACTGCAAGCCGCCGCGTGACACCCCGCCCATCACACCGTCGGTGACAAAGCGCCAATAGGCGGCCATGTCGGGGGTCATCGTGAATGTATGGGCGTCGCCTGCCATCGCATGTCCATTCTGCCATGTCCCGCTCCGGTCCGCCCCGCCTGGCAGCATCATGCCGCCACATGCCAGAAGCGCGACAAGCGCCAATCCGGCACGCCGTCGCCATGCCGGTGGTGAGGGGGTATTCCTGTTCATGGGGATAAGATGGGCCTGTTCATGGGGATGAGATGGGAAGAGGGGGGGCTGCTGTAAAGTCTTGCCCATCATGCCCTTGCCATCATGCCCTTGCCATCATGCCCTTGCCCATCATGCCGTCACTTTGGCAGGATACCGCGCATGACCGACCTCTCCGGAACAACCCTGCCGCGGATCAAGGCGGCGCTCGACGCCTCCGGCCTCGCCTATGAGGTGTGGCCCTGTGATGACCGGCTTGCCGATACGGCGGCCTTCTGCGCGCATTACAACGTGCCGCCGTCCCATTCGGTGAACGCCATTCTCGTGTGGTCAAAGACGGACCCGGCGCGGATGGCGCTGTGCATGGTGCCGGCGACGCACCGGCTCGATGTCAACAGGACGGTGCGCAAACGGCTTGGTGCGAAGAAGGCCTCCTTCGCCCCGCCGGAGGTCACGCGGGCCCTGACCGGCATGGAGATCGGCGGGGTCACGCCGATCGGGCTACCGCCCGGCCTGCCGGTCTGGGTCGAGGCCAGCGTGATGGCGCTCGACTACATCATTCTTGGCGGGGGCAACCGAACCTCGAAGCTCAGAATCTCCCCTGAAATCTTCGCGCATCTTCACAATTGCGAGATAATCACCGGCCTTGCCAGTCCGGGCTGAAAAATCCGTCTCTTCCGCCTGCCGTCGGCTTGACTGGATATGTAAATACCCCCGCAATTGAGGGGTATCAGCAGCCCTCGGTGGCGGCGTGTTTCGTGATCAGGGGCTCAGGACGTGTGGCCCTTGCAGCTCCGGCCCGAAGGCCGGTGCGGTCGCGAGGGGATCCTTCCCTATTACGAGGCGGTGATGGCGCTCGGGCTGCGGAT
>JAYQDX010000055.1:14755-15004 GCA_038138545.1 Rhodobiaceae bacterium
TAACTAACTCATTCTTGTCGGGGGCTAGCGATCCTAGAAGCTGAAGGTGCCGCCGGCCATCTTTTTACATTTTGATGGCTGTGAGATTGTCGAGGTGCTGGCCAATCCGGGGTGAAAAATCCATCTCCTTTTGGCTGCGTCATCTTGACATATGTGGCAAAAACCGTTGCAGTTAACGCCTACAGTCGGCCCGTGTTGACGGCCTTCCGTGATTATGGGTCCGGGACGCGCGGGTCGCGTGACGCCGGG
>JAYQDX010000056.1:0-14817 GCA_038138545.1 Rhodobiaceae bacterium
CCCGTACCATATTCCCTCATTAAGGCATGGGGCTTTGCCCCACAGCCACCTTCAAGCTTGAGAGATATTGGTCTGATTCTGCGGCATCCTGTCAACCAATTGCGTCATGCAATTGTCATTCGCCGCCATGTCGGTGGCGCGAATCGGCGATCCGGGCCGCCATGTGAAACGACCGCATTTGGCGCCAGACCCTTCACATCCGGCCAATCTGCACCTACTTGCTGAGGCAGGATCACCTCGCAGCGGTGACGAATCTCGGGGGCATGGCCATGTCACATTATTTCATTACCGGGGCCAGTTCCGGCATCGGCGCGGCGTTGGCCGAAAAATGCCTCGCCGCCGGCGACAGCGTCACCGCCGTGGCGCGCCGCGGCGGCCGGTTGGCCGAACTTGGCAAGGGACGTGACAGCTTCCATGGTGCCGCATGCGATGTCACCGACGCCGCGGCACTGGCACTGGCTATCACCGAATCCATCTCCGCCCTCGGCCCCATAGATTGCGCCATCCTCAATGCCGGCATGTATGTACCGCAGGATACATCGGCCATCGACCCGTCCATCTATGCACAGCATATGGATGTCAATTACATGGGTGTTGTCAATGCGTTGCCAGAACTTGTTGAATCCATGCTGGAACGTCGAAAGGGGCAGATTGCGATCGTCTCCTCGGTTGCCGGTTGGCGCGGTCTGCCACGGGCCGCCGCCTATGGACCAACCAAGGCGGCATTGATCTCGCTTGCCGAATCGATGACCTTTGATCTCGCACCGCGCGGAATCGACATCAAGGTCATCTGCCCGGGTTTTGTCGACACCGAGTCCACAGCGGTAAACGACTATGAGATGCCGGGCCTGATCAGCGCGGCAACGGCGGCCGACGAAATTCTGGCCGGGCTGAAGACCGACCGGTTCATGATCAAATTCCCGCGTAAATTCGCGCGCAGCATGAACATGCTGCGCTGGCTTCCCGACCGGACCTTTTTCCGTCTTGTCGGAGCGCGAACAGGCTTTCCGCAGAAATAGCCATGACAGCGACAGACGACATCATCGAACGCTACGCGGCGGCATTCGCCGCTCTGGCGCCGGAAACACTGGATGATCTCATGGCCACCCTGTCACCGCGGATTCGATTCACCGACCCGTTCAATGACGTGACCGGACACGACGCCTTTCGGGCCATCTTCACCCATATGTTCGAGACCTGCGATTCGCCGCGCTTTCACATCCTCGACATCGCCCATGGCGCAAATGATGACGGCAGGCGCGCCTATCTTCGCTGGCGCATGAGCGGGCGGCTGAAAAGCTGGCCGCATACCAGTCTTGATTTTGAGGGCATGAGTGAGGTGCATGTCGATGAAAACGGGCTGATCGCGGCGCATATCGACCACTGGGACAGTGCCAGCCAGCTGCTGGCGCGCCTGCCGGTGATCGGCACCCTGCTGCGTCCGGTGCTGCGCCTGTTCCGGGTCAGGACGGGCGGAAACTGAGCAGCACCTCGCCAAGGCGGACCCCGGCCTTGGACACGGTGGCCCGGTTCACCAGAATATCGCCAGCCTGCAGGACCATCACATCATCGAACCGCACCGTCACCTTGCGGCCATACATGGCGAGCCGGAAGCTGTAACGCCAGCTGAGCATATTGCCTGTGCAGACACCGCGCGCGACGCCGACAACATCGGCACATCGCCCCTCATATCGGCCGTCGCCAAGCGCCGTCACCTGCCAGCGCCGTTCCTCGGTCTCGCCATCATCATAGCGGAACGACTCATCGAGGACGAAACCGCGCTCCGTCTGCCGTCCGGCAACGGCGACCTCGAATTGCCGCCGGATCGTGCCGAACCGGTCAACAAACACACCATAGGCATCAAGCCGGCGTGCGAAATAGCGTTCCGGAAGGAATGGTGGAATGGCGATATTCTCTGACATTACAGATGTCTATCGATGCATGTAGAGAAGATGCTTGACGTCGATCATGCCGGCGCGGAACCCACCCTCGCAATAGGACAGATACAGCTCCCACATGCGCTTGAACCTGGTATCGAACCGGCCGGTGGCAAGTTGCGGCCAGGCCTGCTGGAAGCGCTGCCGCCATTCGGCAAGCGTTCGCGCATAGTCCTGACCAAAGCCGGCCTCGTCAACAAGCTTCAGCCCGGCCTCGGCGACCGGTTGTTCCAGCTTCGGCATTGATGGCAGCATGCCACCCGGAAAAATGTAACGCTGGATGAAATCCGGTTCGCGCCGGTATTCCTCGAACGCCTCATCCTCGATCGTGATGGCCTGAAGGGCCGCCCGCCCGCCAGATTTCAGAAGTGACGACACAGCGCTGAAATAGGTCGGCCAATAGGCCTCACCGACAGCCTCGAACATCTCGATCGAGACGATTTTGTCGAACTTGCCATCCAGATCGCGATAATCGATGAGTTGGACGTCGCCGCGCCCGGCAAGCCCGGCATCGGCAAGCCGCTGTCGGGCGAAATCATGCTGTTCGCGCGAGATCGTGATGCCGGTCACGCGCGCGCCACGCTCCTCGATGGCATATTTGGCAAAGCCGCCCCATCCACAGCCGATCTCCAGCACATGATCGCCGGGCTGGATATCGGCAAGATCGGCAAGACGCCGATACTTGTTGGTCTGCGCCGTCGCCAGATCGTCACCGTCATTGTCGAAAACGGCCGAGGAATAGGTCATCGTGCGGTCCAGCCAGGCGGCGTAGAATTCATTCCCGAGATCATAATGATAGGCAATGTTCTTTGCGGCGCCGGACTTGCTGTTCCGCCGCAGGCCGTGGAACAGCCGCAACCCCATGCGGCGCCATATATTGGCCGCCATCTGCTTTGACAGCATGGCGTCATGCATCACCGCAAGCTCAATCAGACTCGACATGCAGGGGCTGTCAATCTCGCCCTCCATGACGGCTTCACAGAACCCCATCTTGCCGTCGGCCATGATCCGCGAAACCGCTTCCGGACGGACTATTGTCATCGCGGCATGTGGACCAGCGTCCGGGCCGACATATTCATGCCGCCTGCCATCGGGAAGGGTGACGTCCAGCCGGCCATATTGAAGCCGCGAAAACAGCGCCAACAGCAGATCAAGCTTTCGACGATCAAAGAACCCTGTCATGACACTCTCTCATCTACCACCAACATCCTCGGCCCGTGACCATGGCCCCGGCGGTTCCGGCCGGCGGTGAAAGCGGATTCGTTTCCACCACAAACGTACCGCCTCGACATGGATCGACACCAATGGCCGCAGCGGCCATTGGCCGGTTGCCGCCAGCGCCTTAACTATTCCTAAATTAGTAAGCTGTTCGCGCGCACCGCGCAATGTTGCTGTCAGGCGCGGCAGACCGGCATCGCTATAGCGCATCAGCACCCGCACCTCGGCTGTGTCTTCCGGTGCCCGAAACCTGAGCCGATAGTCGCCGCTGACCGGAAAAAAGGGCGAGACATGAAAAATCTTGTCGGCCTGCAGGATCGCCTGGCCGCTGTCGGCGCGGCCGATATAGGCGTGCATGTCGCCAAATGTGTTGCGGACCTCATAGATGTACATCACGTCGCGGCCTTCGCCATCCCGGAGCACATAGATCGACACCGGGTTGAACGCCACTCCGCATATGCGCGGAAAGGTCAGCAGATGGATGGTGGCGATCTCAATCCCCGGACATATGTCGCGCGCCTGTGAGCGGGCATAGTCCGCAAGCGTCGTTGTCATCCCGACGCGCCGGAAATTCGGACCGTAATCCGCCTGCTGAAAGGACAGCAGATTGAACCGGTCAACCGAGAAAAGAGCTGACTGGCCGTCCGCCTCGTCAAGCCTGTCGAGATCGATCCAGATCGACAGCCCGCTGCGGGACAGGAAATGCGATGGCGTGCCGTGGCGCGTGTGATCGATTCTGGATCGCACGAGCTGACAGGCACCCATCACGCAATCTCGCGGGTCTCGGGACTGACGGGAGGCGTGTAGGCATCCACATCGGTGCGCCAGGGAACGTCGAAACCCATCGTCCGTGTGATGGCGATGGCGGATTTCAATCCATCCTCATGAAATCCGTGACCGGTCCAGGCACCGGCGAAATACAGATTGTCGGCACCCTGGATTTCAGCCAGCCGCCTTTGCGATGCGATGGCGCGCTCGTCAAATACCGGATGCGCATAGCTGTAGCTGCCATGAACAAGGGCCGGATCGGGCTCACGATGCGGATTCAGCGTTTCGAACAACGGGCAGTCCCGGTCTATGGATTGCAGCCTGTTCATCCAGTAGGTCAGGCACAGCGAGCTATCGACCCCATCGCCGCCAATATAGTTCCAAGCCCCCCAGGCGGCGCGGCGGCGCGGCATCAGGCTCGCATCGGAATGCAGCACGGCCCGGTTCGGCTGGAAGCGGAATCCCGAAAGAATGTCACGCTCCGCCGGCGTCGGGTCGGAAATCAGGGCCAGGGACTGGTCGGCATGCGCCGCCATCACGACGCGGTCGAACCAGACATCGCCTTCACCGGCGATCGACAGGATCACCCCGCCCTGCGCGCGGCGCACGCCGGTGATATGGGTATTCAGATGAATTCGCCCGCCGGTCGTCCCGCCAATCGCGCTGGCGATGCGGTTCACATATTCGCGTGAGCCGCCCTTGACCGTGCGCCATTGCGGACGATCAATGAAATTCAGCAGCTTGTGATTCTCCATGAACTGGAGAAGTGAGCGCACCGGATACTCCATCATCGTCTGCGCCGAACATGACCATATGGCCGCCCCCATCGGCAGGAGATGATCCTCGACAAAGGCGGCGCCATAGCCCTCACGCGCAATGAAACCGGCAAGTGATTCGTCTGAAGGCCCATCAAAGGCGCGGGCATACCCCGTCCGGTAGAATCGTGTCAGGTCGCCCAGCATCGACCAGTAGCGGGGCCGCAGCAGATTCGCCGGCTGTGCCACCAATCCGGCGAATGAGCCTTCATACTCGCACTCGCCATTGCGGAGCGAGACAGCAAAGCTCATGTCACTGTCGATCCATGGCACCGAAAGCCGTTCGAACAGCGCGATCAGATTGGGATAGTTCAGGGGATTGAAAACGATAAACCCGGTATCGACCGGCACCCGTTTGCCGCCAAAATCCGCCTCAACCGTATGGCTGTGACCGCCAAGGCGATGATCACACTCGAACAGATGTATGTCGGCATGGTGGTTGAGTAGATAAGCGCTTCCTAGGCCGGATATACCCGACCCGATAACTGCAATACGCATGGCCCTTCCCAGCAACTTGGCTGCGACCCACGGGCACCTGCGGGGGACAGTCAAATGAAACTCACTGTCCTGCTATATAGTGACTGACACCCGGATACAACATTCTTGACCCGGATACGGGCCTGAAAAGACTTTTGAGAATATAGGACGGATATTTTTTGACATTTCCCCGGAAAATCAGCCGGTTTCCCGGCTCACCCTTGCCGGGCATGGCCCGGCATGGCCTGACCTCGGTGCCTCCTGCCCCTGACGGCCTTGCCAACGCTACACATGCAACGCTACGCATGCAGCGCTGTGCCTTGCGCCCCGGCGATGGTCGGACGCGCCGACCCATCCGGTATTTCCATCGATTGCGCTGACGCCCGATGACAGCTATCACAAGACCGATCAGTGTGCATTTTCCCACATCCGGACATAACCAAGAGCGACAATGAAGAGGACCCCGGCGTGATTTACAACAAGCTTGGACGAACCGACCTGAACGTCAGCGCCCTGTGCCTGGGCTCGATGACTTGGGGCACGCAGAACACGCCCGCCGAAGGCCATGCGCAGATCGACATGGCGCTGGACCATGGAGTCAATTTCATCGATACCGCCGAAATGTACCCGACCACGCCAATGTCGCAGGACACCCAGGGTGACAGCGAACGGGTCATTGGCGACTGGGTCGCGGCCTCGGGGCGCCGGTCCGATGTCATCATCGCGACCAAGGTTACCGGCGAAGGCAACATGAATATCCGCAACGGCGCGCCGATCTCGTCGGCCACCATCGGCGCGGCGCTGGATTCCTCGCTGACCTCGCTGAAGACCGATTATATCGACCTGTACCAGCTTCACTGGCCCAATCGCGGATCCTACATGTTCCGCAAGAACTGGCGCTACGATCCGACAACGCAGGACCGCAGCGCCATTCTGGACGATATGAACGAAATCCTGGAATGTCTTGAGGGATACCGGCGCGAGGGCAAGATCCGCCATGTCGGGCTGTCGAATGAAACCGCGTGGGGCACGGCGCAGTGGCTCCGCATCTCCGAGGACCGCGACCTGCCACGCATGGCGTCTATCCAGAATGAATACAGCCTTCTCTGCCGTCTCTTCGACACCGATCTGGCGGAACTGTCGCACAATGAGGATGTCGGGCTGCTATCATATTCCCCGCTTGCCTGTGGCCTGCTGACCGGCAAATACAGCGCTGGCGGGACAGCGCCGCAAGGGTCACGAAAGAGCCTCAATGAAAACCTCAACGGGCGGGTCACGCCGCGCCTGTGGCCGGCGCTTGACGCCTATCAGGCGGTTGCGGACCAGCATGGCATGGATCTGGGGCAGATGGCGCTTGCCTGGTGCATGCGGCGGCCGTTCATGGCATCGGTGATCTTTGGCGCGACGAGCCTTGCGCAACTGGCAAACTCGCTGCAGGCCGCCGAACTCAGTCTCACTGACGAGATCATGGCGCAAATCGACGATACGCATAAATCACATCCCATGCCGTTCTAGCCGCCTCAGGCCTGACGTCACGGGGTTATAACCGGCCAGGGGGTGCATCATGGCAAGGAACGGGTTCAACATCGCTGTCATCGCGGGTGACGGGATCGGCAAGGAAGTCGTGCCGGAAGGACTTCGTGTACTGGAGGCGGCCGCGTCGAAATACGACATCAATCTGCATTTCGACCATTTCGATTTCTCAAGCTATGATTATTACGCCCAACATGGCGATATGCTGCCAGAGGATTGGAAAGAGCAGATTGGCGGCCATGACGCGATTTTCTTCGGCGCGGTCGGACTTCCTGACAAGATTCCCGATCATATCTCGCTATGGGGGTCATTGCTGAAATTCCGGCGTGAATTCGACCAATATGTGAATCTGCGGCCGGTGCGCCTTCTTCCCGGTGTGCCCTCGCCGCTCGCCAATCGGGTGCCCGGCGATATCGATTTCTACATCGTCCGCGAAAATACCGAAGGCGAATATTCCTCGATCGGCGGGCGGATGTTTGCCGATACCGAGCGCGAGGTGGTCATCCAGGAAACAGTGATGAGCCGGATCGGCGTCGACCGGGTGCTGAAATTCGCTTTTGATCTGGCGCAGAGCCGGCCAAAAAAGCACCTGACATCGGCCACCAAATCCAATGGCATCTCGATCACCATGCCCTATTGGGATGAACGCGTCGAGGCGATGGCCGCCCGCTATCCCCAGGTCGAGACGGACAAGTATCACATCGACATCCTGACCGCGCATTTCGTCCAGCATCCGGACTGGTTCGACGTTGTCGTGGCCTCCAACCTGTTTGGTGACATCCTGTCCGATCTGGGCCCGGCCTGCACCGGTACCATCGGTGTCGCACCATCGGGCAACATCAACCCGACAGGTGAGTTCCCGTCACTGTTCGAGCCTGTCCATGGATCGGCGCCCGATATCGCCGGCCAGGGCATTGCCAATCCGGTCGGCCAGATCTGGACGGCCGCCATGATGCTGGAACATCTCGGATTTGCCGATGCGGCGACAGCCATCACCGACGCCATCGATACGGCTCTTTCGGAGCCTGCCTTGCGAACACGCGATCTCGGCGGGACGGCCACGACAGAAGAATGCGGCAAGGCCATCGCCGACATCATTGGCGGCTGAGCATGGATTTTACGCTCGACCAACGTCTTACAAACAGCTCGCATCTCATTGTTCGAATTGATGATATCCAGATCAGACTTGTCGATGACTCACGTTATGTCTGGCTACTGCTGGTGCCGGAACATAATGGCGCGGAAGAACTTCATGATCTCGCCGATGTCATGCGTGGCCGACTGGTTGATCTCGCCACGCGGCTTGGCGCATGGATGAAGACCAGCTTCGCGGCGGACAAGATCAACATAGCGGCCATAGGCAATCTGGTGCCACAGCTGCATTTGCATGTCGTGGCAAGGCGACGCGGCGACGCCGCCTGGCCCGCCCCGATCTGGGGACATGGCGATCCGGTGCCATTGACCGAGACAGACCGACAACGTCTGATCAGCACCATCGCGGAATTTCTTCAACAAGGGGACCGTTGATGAGCCTCATCTACAAGATCTGTGACGCCGCAATCTGGAAGGACGCCGTGACCGAGGGCAGGTTCCGCGGGGCCGGCATCGACCTCGAGGATGGCTACATTCATTTTTCGACAGCCTCGCAGGTTGCGGAAACCGCGCAGCGGCATTTTCGCAACCGGCCCGATCTTGTCATGGTGGCGGTCGAGACCGACGGGCTGGACATTGTGTGGGAACCGTCGCGAGGCGGTGATCTGTTCCCGCATCTCTATACGGACCTGCCGGTTGCCAGCGCTGTATCGGTGGTGCCGTTGACCTGCGATGAAGACGGCGTACCGCGACCGGATGGCGGATATCCCGCTGCCTGATGCGGCATGGCCCACCGGCCAGACCCCATGAAAGGGACGACATTACCGCTGAGCGCACCACCAGGTGCCAGTCAGGTCATCGAGGCTTCAAGGCCAAGCTGGTCGCGCAAAGCACCGACAAGCCTGTCGAGCGCGTCATCGCCGGCATCGGTTTCTGCCCCGAAGCAATAGAAGTCCGGGCGTATGATAAGTGAATCGACACCAAGCCGCTGCAGCATGCCGGCCACCTCGTCATGTTCATCGGCGCTGACGGCAAGCGCCATCTGCGAAGACGGCAAGGAAGTTGCCCGCAGGGCCGCACCGCGCCCGATGATGGCAAAGCGCCCCTTCATGGCATCACCAAGCCACTGCCCGTCGGCAAGCTGTGGCTGTGGCATCCGCATGCCGGCAAAACTGTCATCTGCCGGGCCGATTGCCCTTTCAAGCCCGCGATTGATCGATTGCATCTGCGCCGACCCGTCAGGACGGACGGCGTGCGTCAGGGCCTCGGCCGTCTCGGCACTGTTCATCATCTCGCCGACACTGACCGCTGTCTCGATATAGATACGGGCATGATCACGCCGTTCCATCTCGTAGCTGTCGAGAATGTCCTCGGCCGCCCCCCATTTCAGGATCGCCACCAGTTTCCAGGCAAGATTGGCCGAATCGCGAATTCCCGTGCACATGCCCTGGCCAAGAAATGGCGGCATCAGATGCGCGGCATCACCGGCGATCAGCCGTCTGCCCTCGCGCCACCGTGTCGCCAGCTTTGATTCGAAACTGTAGACTGCCTTGCGCCGAATGGCCCCCTCCTCCGGCGTGATCGACGGACGCAGTTTTGGCCAGATAAAGGACTCCTCGGTCACCATTTCGGCGGTTTCTTCGGGCTTCAGACTGATTTCCCAGCGCCGCCAGTCGCGCGGACATCGCACATAGGTGGTGGGCCGCGCCCTGTCGCATGTCTGGATGGTGAAATCGCCAAGGTCCGGGCGCGGCTTCAACAGCTGAACGTCGATGACAAGCCAGCGTTCCTTGAAGCCGAGATCCTCCCAGCCGCTGTCCATCGATGAACGCACGACCGAACGCGCACCATCCGTTCCCACGACATAGCGGGCGGAGGCGGATTTGGCGGCCCCTTCATGGTCATAGCTGACGGTGACATGATCGGAATGGTCGGCGACCCCGGTGACATTGGCAGACCGCAGCACCGCCACTGTCGAACGGCCCGCAAGACCGCGATTGAGTTCGGCCTCAAGGTCCGGCTGATGGAAGCGGTAGCTTGGATGCCAGCCAAGCGGACCGACTTCCTGCGGACGCGACCAGTCCAGCATCAGCTCCATTTTGGCATCGACAAATTTCGTCCCGACATTGACCCGCGCGTCGCGGCCGATGCCCTCGGCAAGCCCGATCGACTGGAAGACCCGCATCGCCTCATCGTCGAAATGCACGGCACGCGGCAGCGGATAGACAGCTTCCTCACGTTCGAGGACAAGGACATCAAGGCCATATTCGCCAAGGATGTTGGCAAGGGTCGCCCCGGTGGGGCCAAGGCCGACAATCACAACATCATGATCCGCGGTGGCGGACGGAATTTCTTTCGTCATCTCGGATTTAACCACTCAATTGATCATAGAGCCAGGGACAGTCGACAAGCTTTGGCGTGCGTTTGCCCTCCGCCGCCGCCTTCAGGCGCATGTCGCGCATCACGGCACGGCGATCCTCGGGAAGATGCACCCGGTCATGCCCCCAGAAGCTGGGGCCGACATGTGTTTCATGGGGTTGCCACTGATCAACATCGATCACCCGGCCACCCCAACCGCTCTCGATGAAGAAACTGGACGGTGTGCGGGCATAGAATGAGGTCATATAGTCATTGGTATGGCGGCCAAGCGTGTAGGCGATCCTGTCCTCTTCCTCGAGCGCGATATCATAGCCCTGTCCGACATCGTCAAGATTCTGATATTCAACCATGAAATGGTGCAGGCCGCGGCGGCCGGTGCCGATCATCGCAAAGCTGTGATGGCGCCCGTTCACATGGAAGAAATACATCGGATAGGGAGACAGGCCATAGTCACTCACCCGGAATTCCAGCACATCACGATAAAAGGGCAGCAGCGGCGTCACATCCTCGACATGCAGAACAGCATGCCCCATGCCATAGGGGCCGGTCAGGAACCCGTCAATCGGCCGTCCCGGCGCGAACGGGTCGGTGGCCAGTTTCGGTGAGGCGAAGAGCTCGACACGATTACCGTCCGGATCGTCACAAAAGATCATCCTTGTGACAAACCGCTGGTCACACAATGATCTGCTCGCCTCGGTAACGCGGATGCCGAACGCCTCGATCCGCGTGGCCAGCACATCGAGATCGCCGGCATCATCCACCTGCCATCCCATGAAAGCGAATTCATCACCGGCCTCGTCAAGAAGGACAAGGCGCTGCTGCCAGTCATCCATGCGGAACGACAGCGTGCCGCCACCACGGTCGACCTGCTGCATGCCAAGCTGCCGACGGGCATAATCCGACCAGTCTCCAAGCAAAGGGGAACGGAGGCCCATATATCCAAGCGCAATAATCGACATGACGGTAACGCCTCCTTGCGAGGAATGCTAAAGACAGGATCAGGCCCGGGCAAGTCGTCAATGCGTTTCGGAACATGTCGGACGGCATAATTCAGCCAATAACCATGCGATTGGCACCGTCAGACAGCGACAGATGGTCCCTTCTGGCTTTTGCGATTGACCGGACGCGCCCTGCTGTGGCTTTTTCATAGCCGAACACGGAAACAAACGTCAGGGTGTGCATTTTGGCCCGTTATCGCGAAACCATGACCATATGGCCCTACCGGTCATTGTCACCACGCGGCTTTGCGCTGGTCATGATCGCGCTTGGCGCGTTGGCATTCTGCATCGGTCTCGGCTTCTTCCTGATGGGCGCCTGGCCGGTCATCGGGTTTCTGGGCCTTGAATTGCTGGTGGTCTGGTTTGCGTTCAGGATGAATTACCGTGCCGCCAGGCGCCGCCAGCATCTGACGGCAACCGGCCGGCAGCTGACCATAGAGACTGTATCGCCGGCAGGTGACAGCCAGACGACCGAAGTGCCTACAGCCTGGGCGCAGGTTGAACTGACGCCGCGAGACGAGCCGGAGATGCGGGCGCGCGAGCGCCAGAGGGTGATAGTCCGCTCGCATGGCCGCGCCACCGAAATTGGCGGGTTTCTCCATCCAGCCGAAACGCCGAAGCTTGCCCGCGAGGTAAAGCGAATGATCAGCCGGGCGCGCGAGGCGGCGATGACGGACGAACAAACGCCGGCTGGTGGCCAGCTCAACACACAACGTTGACCTGCGAAGCCGACTTGACCGGAAACAATGACTTGACCGGGAACAATGACTTCACCGGGAACACCGAGTTGATCAGGAGCATTGGGGCAATGTCAGGCACACATCCAGAAACCTGCCCGGAAACTTGCCCGGAAACCTGCCCGCAAACCTGCAGGGCGCCAGATTACGCCACCGCATCGCCAGAATGGATATCCTGACCCCCTTCCAGATAGCCCTCACGCTGCTCGCCTCGGGCGATGCGGAATTGATGGGAATTATCGGTCTGTCATTGACCGTCAGCCTCACGGCGGTTCTGGCATCGCTGGTCATCGGCCTGCCGATGGGCGCATTGCTGGCAACCTACCGGTTTCCGGGGCGCACCGCGCTGATCGTTGTCAGCAATACCTTCCTTGGCATGCCACCGGTGGTGATCGGGCTGTTGGTCTATCTTCTCATTTCCCGATCAGGACCACTTGGTTTCATGGGCATTCTCTACACGCCGGCGGCGATGATGCTGGCGCAGACGGTCCTGGTCCTGCCGATTTCGATCGCGTTGTCACGGCAGGCGTTCGAATCGCTGAATGGTGAATATGCCCCGCTTTTCCAGTCGCTTGGCCTTGGCCGGCTTGACCGCATAAAGGCGCTTGTCTTCGAGGCGCGCGTCGCATTGCTGACAATCGGTCTTGCCTGCTTTGGGCGGGCCATTTCCGAGGTCGGCGCGGTGATGATCGTCGGTGGCAATATCAGGCATTCGACCCGCGTCATGACAACCTCGATCGCGCTGGCCACCTCCATGGGGGAACTTGCCTTCGCGATGGCGCTTGGCGTTGTGCTGCTGCTTGTCGCCCTGACAATCAACATCGCCAGCCAGTTGCTGCGGCACAGCTTCCGGAATCTCGGCCATGATGTCTGATCGCCCCGCGCCCGACATCATCATGACAGCGCATGGCCTGACATTGCGGCGCGACGGCGTGACCCTTCTCGACACAGTCTCGGCGCAAATCCGACGCGGCAGCATAACCCTGCTGCTGGGTCATAATGGTGCTGGCAAAACGCTGCTGCTGAACTGTCTTCACGGGCTGATCGCATGTGACACCGGAACGATCAGTGGCCCACCGCTGACACGCCAGAAAATGGTCTTCCAGAAACCCATCATCACCCGTCGCACGACCAGTGGTCATCTGCGCTTTCTGTGCCCACAGCTTGACGACGCGGCGCGTCGTGACTGGTTGCGCCGTGCCGAGATGGACATGCGCACCGATGCCCCGGCGCGCATGCTGTCAGGAGGCGAGCAGCAGAAATTGGCGCTGATCGGCGCGCTGGCTGCCAGACCCGACATCCTGTTCCTTGACGAGCCGACGGCGCATCTCGACTTCGCGGCGACAAAATTTGTCGAGACAATGGTGCGCGAGGCGCATGAGCAGGGCATGACCATCGTCATGACAAGCCATAACCGGGCGCAGGCCGAGCGACTTGGTGAGGATGTTCTTCTCCTCGACCGTGGCCGCATTGTCGAAACCGCGCCGGCGGACCGGTTCTTCAGCGCCCCGTCCCACCCGCTGGCCAAGCAATATCTCGATCATCTCTAGCCCCGCAGAATGCTTGGCACCCGCTGTCAAATCGACTAGGTTCATGGGATGGGTGAGCCACAGAAAACAATCATGCTGACCGGCGCCAGCCGTGGCATCGGTCACGCCACGGTAAAGCGTTTCTCCGACGCCGGGTGGCGGGTTATCACCTGCTCGCGCGGTGCCGTGCCGGGGCAATGCCCGTGGCATGCCGGAGATGGTGACCAGGACCATATTGAAATCGACCTGGAATCGCCTGAGGAGATTGACCGCGGCGCGGCCGAGCTGATGCGCCGCCTTGATGGCCGGCCGTTGCACGCCCTTGTCAACAATGCCGGCATCTCGCCGAAGGGTGGCAATGGCGAACGTCTGGATTCCGTCCTGACGCCGCTTGATGTCTGGCAGCTTGTTTTCCAGGTCAACGTGTTCGCGCCGGTAATGCTGGCACGCGCCCTGATCGAGCCGCTGGAACGCGGCAACGGGACGGTGGTCAATGTTACCTCCATCGCCGGTAGCCGGGTCCATGAATTCGCCGGTTCCGCCTATGCCTCGTCGAAGGCGGCGTTGAGCGCGCTGACCCGCGAAATGGCCTCTGATTTCGGCAAGCGCGGCGTTCGCGTCAACGCCATCGCGCCCGGCGAGATTCTGACCGAGATCCTGTCACCCGGAAGCGAGGAAGCGATGCTGCCGGGCATCCCGCTTGGCCGGTTCGGCACCTCCGAGGAGGTCGCGGAGACGATCTTCTTCCTGTGCAATGAAAGTGCCGCCTACATCAATGGTGCCGAATTGCACGTCAATGGTGGGCAGCATGTCTGAGCGCGGATACCGCCCTTGCCGCCAACCCGATTATTCAGGCATGAGAACGGCGGCACGAGGATAGTGGCATGAGGATGTTGGCATGAGCCCTGACGACACCCCGACTACAGACAAGTTTCCCGGCAATTCCCCGGAAAGCCGCGATATCGCCTTTCACATGCATCCCTACACCAAACCGTCGATGCTGGCCGATACCGGCCCGCACATCATGGCGAAGGGAAGCGGTGTTTTCGTGCATGATGAAAGCGGAAATCGCTTTTATGAGGGGATGAGCGGGTTATGGTGCACCTCGCTCGGCTTTTCCGAACCGGAACTGGTGCAGGCCGCCATCGACCAGTTTGGCAAGCTTCCCTTCTATCACAGCTTTGCCGGCAAGACGGTCGGGCCGGCAATCGATCTTGCCGAACATCTGATCAGCATCGCCCCGCCCGCCGCCGACGGATCAACCCTTGCCAAAGCATTCTTCTGCTCGTCCGGGTCCGAGGCGAACGATACCGCCATGAAGATGGTCTGGTATT
>JAYQDX010000057.1:0-14704 GCA_038138545.1 Rhodobiaceae bacterium
GCACCAATACCGGCCCCGGCATCGCGCCGGCGGTAAAATTGCGCTTGTCGTCGAAGACGCCGTAATTCGGCAGATTCACCTTGTCACGGCGCGCCTGGATGGCCCCGTCATCAAGAACGAAGACAGAATTGGTGATCACGCCGTCCTCGATATGCGGCGCGCCGATGATGATGGCAGGACCACCATCGGATGTCGCGTCGGCAAGTGTCTGCAGGCCGGCCGCCACCTCACCCATGAAGTCGCTTCGCAGCACGAGATCATCACAAGGATAGCCGGACAGATACATCTCCGGCGTGACGATGATATCGGCGTCAAGCGATGCCGCCTGACGGCGCGCCTCGAGAAGGCGCGCGACATTGGCCGGAATATTGCCGAGATGGGAATTCAGCTGTGCAAGCGCGATCGAACTGGCGGTGGACATGGGCTGGTTCCCGGTCATTTGCGGAGCAGGAATTCGCGCCCTGACTTGACGCATGGCTTCCCGTCATAGGAGATGATGTCGGCGGTGGCGTAGGTTTCCGACCAGATCTGCGGCAGATAGGACCCTGTGCCAATCAGGTCGACAGGTGCGCTGGCGAAGGAGAACATGCGGCATTTGTCGGGGCCAAACCCGCTTGATGCCACGATCCGCGCCTTGTCAAAACCGTTTTTGTCCAGCGTCTCGCGAAGATACCAGACCGCAGCCGCGCTGACGCCTGTTCCCATCAGATGCTTCAGTTCGGCGTCGGTGCGATAACCGCGGGTGGCGTAGGGAACATGCCTGTCGAGAACGGCATAGGATTCGGGTGTGTCCAGCCCCTCGACGAACCGGCCACCATGCGTGTCGAGCCGAAAGGCCAGCTGGCCGCTGGCAGCCAGTTCGGGGAACCGGTTGGCGACTTCCAGCGAGTCGGTGATTTCACGCCCATAATAATCGACCAGCACGGTCAGCGGCGCCTCCGGCGCGATTTCGTGAAACATCTCGGCCGCCCGCAATGTCGATCCGGCGTAGCCGACGAGCGCGTGCGGCATTGTTCCCATGCCACGTTCCTGCCCGAAGAAGGGCGCGGTGGCGTCCGTTGACGATCCGATGAAGCCGCGTGCGCCGGTTTTGGCGTTGGCCTTCTTCGAGCCGACCGAGGCACCATACGCCATCAATTCGGCCATGTCCGAGCCGGCACAGTGCCGCGCATCCATCGCCAGAAAGGCAACCTCCGGCAACTCGACACACATGTTGTAGGCGTTGTAGGCGGCCACACAGCAGCCACCAAGCCGCTGCAGGAAAATGGTTTCCAGATCCACCAGCGCGGCGAACGGGCCGCGAAGATAGCATAGCACCTCACCCGCCCCGACCCAGGCGCCCTCGATATGCGGTTGATCGACCTCGATGGTGACTTTGCGGTGTCGCGCCATAGCCTGCAGCCATTCGGCGGCCAGCCTGCCGGCATAGGTCACCGGGCGGCGCATGAACACCGCATATTCCACCTCGCAATCGCCATTCGCCTCGACGATGCGACGGGTGTTGCGGAAATAGGTATCGGTCAGTCCCGGCTGTTCGTCCGGTGACGGACCACTGGTTTCAAACTCGGCCATTGCAGATCTGCCCTGTCGGTGACCGCGCCGGCCACCAGTCTGAGGGAATTACCAAACGTTACGTCTACACCGCCTCGGACAGGCCAATGCCGCCATCACGTCGCTGTTTCAACAGATCAGCGATCAGGAAGGCAAGTTCCAGTGCCTGGGCACCATTCAGACGCGGGTCACAATGCGTATGATAGCGGTCGCCAAGCCGAGCTTCGGTGACCTCGACAACGCCGCCAACACATTCGGTCACATTCTGGCCGGTCATCTCGAAATGAACGCCGCCAGGATAGGTGCCAACCTCGTCATGCGCATCAAAAAAGCCTCTCACCTCGGCCATCACATCACCGACGCGGCGGGTCTTGTAGCCGCTGCTGGCCTTGATGGTGTTGCCATGCATCGGATCGCAGCACCACACAACCTTGGCGCCAGACGACTTGACCGCTTTCAACAGCGGCGGCAGGCCGGCATGCACCTTGTCGGCACCCATACGGGCAATCAGCGTCAGCCGCCCCGGGACATTGTCCGGGTTCAGCGTCTCGATCAGCCGCACAAGCTCATCCGGCTCGAGGCTCGGTCCGCATTTCAGACCGATCGGATTGCCGATGCCCCGCATATATTCGATATGCGCGCCGTCAGGCTGGCGCGTGCGGTCGCCAATCCAGATCATATGCGCCGATGTGGAATACCAGTCCTTTTCATCGGTGATGGTATCGCGCCGGGTCATGGCTTCCTCATAATTCAGAAGGAGCGCCTCATGGCTGGTGTAGAGTTCGGTCTCGGCAAGCGGCCTGGCTGTTTCCGGGGTGATACCGCAAGCCCGCATGAAATCGAGGCTTTCCTGAATCCGGCCCGCCAGCTCCTGGAACTTTTCCGCCTCCGGCGTGCCTTCCAGAAATTCGGTGACCCAGCTATGGACCTTGGTCAGGTCGGCAAGGCCGCCCTGCGCGAAGGCCCGCAGCAGGTTCAGCGTCGCCGCGGACTGTTCATAGACGCGCAGCAGACGCTTCGGGTCGGGAATCCGCTCGCCGGCGGAAAAGCCCATCGCGTTGATCATGTCGCCGCGATAGCTTGGCAGCTCGACACCTTCGATCGTCTCGAAGGGCGCGGAGCGCGGCTTGGCAAACTGTCCGGCGACACGCCCGACCTTGACGATCGGCATCGAGGCACCAAAGGTCAGCACCACCGCCATCTGCAGGATGATCTTGAAGGAGTCGCGGATGTTGTCGGCCGAGAACTCGGCAAAGCTTTCCGCGCAATCGCCGCCCTGAAGAAGGAAGGCGCGGCCTTCGGCAACCTCGCCAAGCTTGCGCTTCAGGCTCTGCGCCTCGCCGGCGAACACAAGCGGCGGCATGGCGGCAAGCTTGCCCTCGACCGTGGCCAGTTTGGCCTGGTCCGGATATTCCGGGACCTGTTGAATCGGGTGGTCACGCCAACTGTCGGGTTGCCATGTCATGAGGCATCATTCCTTGTTCGTCTAGACGACAGGGCGACACCAGCACCGTGAAGATTGTGAACCATGCCCTGAACAGGTCCACATAATGGCCAAATCCCGATGTTTTTCAAGTTTTTTGCGCCTATGCACGCGGCGTCCGCATGGTGACGAATTCCTCCGCCGCCGTCGGGTGAATGCCGATGGTGGCATCGAAATCCGCCTTCGTCGCGCCGGCAACGACCGCCACACCGATTCCCTGCATGATCTCGCCGGCATCAGGGCCCAGCACATGCGCCCCGACAACGCGGTCGGAGGCCGTTTCGACAATCAGCTTCATGACGGTCTTTTCCGACCGTCCTGAAATGGTGTTCTTCATCGCATTGAAGCGGCTGGTGAACACCGTGATCTCACCATATTGTGAGCGCGCCTCCTCCTCGGTCAGGCCAACCGAGGCGATCGGCGGCTGGGTGAAGACGGCCGAGGGGATATTGGCATGCGTCACCTGGCGCGGGCGCCCTCCATACAGGCTGTCGGCAAGGGCGTGTCCCTCGGCGATGGCCACCGGCGTCAGGGCCACCCGGTCGGTGACATCACCGACGGCATAGATGGACTGCACCTCACTGCGCGAATTGGCATCGACCGGAATCTCGCCCGCCGGCCCGATGGCAATGCCAGCCGCCTCCAGACCCAGTCCGGAGGTGTTGGGACGCCGGCCGGTGGCGGCCATCACCTGATCGACATCAATCGCGGTGCCGTCGCTCAGGGTGACCGTCCTGCGACCGGCACCGTCCACCACAACCTTGGTGAGCGTGCAGCCGGGATGAAGCGTGATGCCGCGCCCGGCAAGCGCCGTCGCGGCCTCCTGCCGGATGTCGTCATCAAATCCGCGAAGCGGCATATCGGCCCGGTAGACAAGATGGGTGTCTATACCGAAACCATTGAAAATACTGGCGAACTCCACCGCTATATAGCCGCCACCATAGACCAGCACCCGGTCCGGTCGCATGGCGAGGTCAAGCGCCTCATTCGAGGTGATTCCATGTTCGGCAAGCCCCGGAACATCGGGGATCTGCGGCCAGCCGCCGGTCGCGACCAGAATATGCTCGGCGGTCAGACGGCGGTCACCGACCGACACCTCATGCGGCCCGGTGATGACGCCGCGGCCCTCGACCAGTTCGACGCCAGCATTTGCCAGCAGGGACCGGTAGATGCCCTCAAGCCGGTCAAGCTCACGGTTCTTGGCGTCGATCAACGCCGGCCAGTCATGCCCGTCGACGGTCACCTGCCAGCCAAAGCCGGCGGCATCTTCCGCCTCGGCCGAGAATGCCGAGCCATACATCAGCAGCTTTTTCGGAACACAGCCCCGGATCACACAGGTGCCACCCGGGCGGCTTTCCTCGATCACCGCCACCCTGGCGCCATGGCCGGCAGAAATGCGCGAGGCGCGGACACCGCCGGAACCGGCACCGATAACAATCAGGTCGTAATCATAGGCCATGAAAGGGAGCTTTCGCGAGAGAGTGAGTCACGCCCCTAACCTAGTCCGGATCGCACGTTATGCAAGGGCATGGCCCGGCTGATGGACGGCCTAGACCATCTCCCGATCATCGAACGGCATCACCTCGGGAAGGCCGATGCCGCGCTTCGCAAGCAGGGTGGCCGCCAGCTGCGCAAAATCCATCATCTCGCGATAGATGAAAGCGGGTGTCGCGCCCCGCAGATCAAGCTTGCGATAAACTGTGACCGTGGCATCGCCGGAACAGACGCCATGCGGGCGCATGGCGGTGGCGATGGTGTCCTCGAGCAACAGCATGGTGATGAAGGAGGCGCGAAGCGGCCCGCTGCCATCGCGTGCCGTTGTCGCATAGACAAAGGCGCTGACATCATCATCGAGAAGTTCCAGCTGGACAATCGGCCCGTCCTCGCTTTCGATCATCCAGCGGCGCTGTGACAGCGCCATGACCTCGCACGGCGCGGTGGCCGGCGGATTCTGGACAAGCTCGTTCATCTGGGCCTTGATGGGCGCGTGCATGCGGCAATCCCCTTTATCAGCGCGGTGGGTGCCAGCGCGGTGGATGGCGAATCAAATCACCGTTTTGTTACCATGGGTTAACTTGTTGTTAATGACATAATTTACCTTCGGACAAATCCAACCCTTGCGGATCATGTGAAGATATCAGATTTCGGCCCCGCAACGCCGGAGATGAGCGGTTGCCTGCCCGCGGCTTCACGAATATGGTGCACGATGCCCTGCCCGAATGATGTGAATTATCGTCTCTGTCATGACCGAATCGACCTCTGATCCAACCGACAATCCGCTCTGGTCCCCGGCACCGGACGCCGTCATCACAAGTCAGGTTGCGGATTTTGCAGCCTTTGTTCGTGAACGAACCGGCATGGACTGGCAGGGCGATTTCCAGGCGCTGTGGCGCTGGTCGGCCGACCAGAACGTCACGTTCTGGGATCTTTTCTGGGACTGGCACGGGGTGATCGGCGACAAGGGCGACAGGCTGATTGAGAATGAGACCGCGATGCCGGGCGCGCGTTTCTTTCCCGACGCAACCTTGAACTATGCCGAGAACATGCTTGCCAACGCCGATGACCGGCTGGCCATCTCGGCGCATTGCGAGGATGGGCGGCATGTCCGGCTGACGCGGCGCGAGCTGAAGGACCGGGTGATGCGACTTGCCGGCTGGATGCGCGACAACGGTATCGGCGAGGGTGACCGCGTCGCCGCCTACATCCCGAATATTCCCGAAGCGGTGATCGCGATGCTGGCGACGGCGGCGCTTGGCGGCATCTTTTCCAGCTGTTCGCCCGATTTCGGCCCCGGCGGGGCGCGTGACAGATTCGGCCAGATCGAACCGAAGCTGCTGATCGCCTGTGACGGCTATCATTATGCCGGCAAGCGGTTCGCGCGGCTCGAGCTGGTGCGCGAACTGGCGGCATCGATGCCGTCGGTCACGCATTGCCTGATCATCCCGTTTCTGGATGAAGCACCCGATCTTGCCGGCCTGCCATCTGCCTGCCTGTTCGCCGAGACCGAGGATCATGCCCCGCTACACTCCTTTGTGCGGGTCGGGTTCAACGCGCCGCTCTACATCCTCTATTCGAGCGGCACCACCGGCGCGCCGAAATGCATCGTCCATGGTGTCGGCGGCGTGACACTCCAGCACGCCAAGGAGCTGCGCCTTCACAGCAACCTCACACCGCAGGACAGGCTGTTCTTCTTCACCACCTGCGGCTGGATGATGTGGAACTGGATGGTGTCCGGCCTGCTGGTCGGCGCGCCGGTCGTGACCTATGAGGGCAATCCCTTCCATCCCGGGCCGGAACGGCTCTGGCAGATCGCGGAGCGCGAACGGCTGACGCATTTCGGCGTTTCGGCAAAATATGTCGACGCCGTGCGCAATGCCGGCTACGCGCCCGGCAAGGCGCTGGATCTGTCGGCATTGCGGGTGGTGATGTCGACCGGATCGCCACTGTCTGAAGAAGCTTTCGCCTTCATCTATGAGGAGGTCGGCCCGGACCTGCAGCTGGCGTCGATTTCGGGCGGCACCGACCTGATTTCCTGCTTTGTCCTCGGCACACCGACACAGCCTGTATATGCCGGCGAGATCCAGACCCGCGGCCTTGGCATGGCGGTCGAAATTCTGGATGATGACGGTCATCCGGTGACCGGGCAACAGGGTGAACTGTGCTGCCTGAAGCCCTTCCCCTCGATGCCGGTACAGTTCTGGAACGATCCCGACGGCGCCAAATACCGGGCCGCATATTTCGAGCATTTCGAAGGGATCTGGCGACATGGTGACTGGGCGACCCTGACCGGGCGCGGCGGCCTGGTCATCCATGGCCGGTCCGACGCCACGCTCAATCCCGGCGGGGTACGGATCGGCACCGCCGAGATCTATCGCCAGGTCGAGGCTTTTGACGAAATCGAGGAGGCGCTGGTCGTCGGGCAGTCATGGGACAATGATGTGCGGGTGATCCTGTTTGTGCGGATGGCCGGCGACACCTGTCTTGATGACAAGCTTGCCACCGCCATAAAGACCCGCATTCGCAGCGGCGCGACACCGCGCCATGTGCCGCGCCATATCATCGCCGTTCCGGACATCCCGCGCACAAGGTCGGGCAAGATCACCGAACTGGCGGTTCGCGACGTCATCCATGGCCGTGAGGTGAAAAATACCGAGGCGTTGGCGAATGCCGAGGCCCTCGATCACTTCAGGAACCTGCCGGAGCTGGCGGAATAGAGCTGTCTACAGCCCCTGCCTGATCAGTGTCTGAACGGCGCTGCTGTTGGCGAAGCGCTTGCGGTTCTGGCGGTATTGCGGCAGCGCCATCATCAACTGCGCGGTCTCCGACTGTTTGAGCGCGGCCTCGTCTGTAAGGTCGTCAAGCTTCGCGGCGCTGCAGAGATGCGCCAGATAGGTGTGGCTGGCACCCACCCGGTCGGCAATCGCACGGTATCCGGATTTCGACCCGACCGGCCATTTCTCGCGCAGGATCGTCATCACGACAAAATTCACCTCACCGCCCCAGGACGCGGCAAGGGCCTGTTCGGCCAGAAAGGCCGCGCCGATGGCGGTCATCGCCGACATGGTGTCCGGGTCATCCGACATCGCCTCGCCCTGGTCATGGTCGAGCCAATGGCCAAGAAGATTGATCCGGTCGGCAGCATCCAGACCCATCAGACGGGGATGCACCGACCCGTCATGATCGGACGGGTCAATGTCGATGATGTCGGATTCGCCCATCAGGCGAAGCAGGGTTGTTGGCATGACACGGCCTCCCGGGCACTGGAATGAAAACCGCTAGCGTTGTAGGCAGCATCCTGCCGGCTGGCAACAGCTTCCTGTGCTCAGACCGGGGTATCGGGCGCCGGAACGGGCTGCCGCGCGCGGACAAATTCGCGCCAGGCAATGAACAGGCAGCTTCCGATCACCACCACCCCGCCGGTGATCTCGACCGGCGACATGACCTCGGCAAACAGCAGGAAGGCGACGAAGGCGGCAAGCGGGATCTGCAGATACCGCATCGAGGAGATCACCACCGCCTCGGAAAATTTGTAAGCCGAGGTGATACAGAGCTGAAGCCCCGCCGCCACAGCGCCAAGAAGCATCAGATCAAGCAGCACCGGCTGGCTGACGGTCATCGGCACATCCGGCAACAGCAACGCCAGCGAGGTCAGCAGCACGGTGCCGCTTGCATTGTACCAGACAGCGACACTGAAGGGGTGGTCGGCCTTGCCAAGCCGCCGCAACATGATCGCCAGAACGGCGCTGGCCACCGCGCCGGCGATGCCAAACCCGACATTCACCGAGAACCCGCCGGTAAAGGGGTCCGTCAGCAGGACGATCCCGATCATGCCGGTGGCGACGGCGCTCCAGCGATAGATGCCGATGACCTCGCCAAGCAACAACGGCGAGAGGATGGTGATGAAAATCACCGAACTCTGCAGCAACGCCGTCGCCTGCCCCAGCGGCAGTAGCCGGATGGAGGTGAACCAGCAGGCCATCGCCACACAACCGAACCCGATCCGCACAATCAGCGTGCGCCGTGCATTGATCTGCAGGAAATCACGGCCACGCACCAGCACCGCCGGCAACAGCAACAACGGCACCGAGAAGATGAAGCGATACATCAGCAGCGTCACCAGCGGGATGCCATCACCGATCATCTTGACGATCAGCCCCGTGCCAACACCGAACAGGATCGCAATGAGGGTCAGCAATATACCAATAAAGGAACGCGGAAGAAGCACCGGAACACCCGTGTCGTGAGGAGAACAACCTTACGGGCTTTCTTGCCGGAGGGCCATATCAGAATGGCCTGATCATGACAAAGGCGATGGCTTTCGCCGCTGTCATGACTTTAACTTGCCGATCACCATCCCCATCTCTCGGGGACGCACAAACGGGCGTTGCCGCCGCAGCGCCACCTGAACGGAACCTCTGGCAGGAGACCACTTTCCCATGCGCAGACACACCCTTTCCGCCGCCGCCGCGGCTTTCATCATCGGTATTTCATCGCTGTCCGCCAGCGCCGGCGTGATCGAGGACCGCAAAGCCAACTTCAAGGCCAACAACGCCTCGATGCGCGCGATCGGCAGCGCCCTCAGCTTCGATGATTTCGACGCTGTGGTTGGCGAGGCCGAGAAAATCGCCGCCTGGGCCATGGTCATGCCCGACTATTTTCCCGAGGGAAGCGGTGAAGGCACCAGCGCAAAGCCGGCCATCTGGTCCGACTTTGCCGGCTTCAAGACCGCCGCCGCGGCGAACCACGAGGCCGCCAGGGACCTGATCGCCGCCGCGCAGAGCAAGGACGCCGCGAAGACCGGTGCGGCGCTGAAGGCGCTTGGCGCGACTTGCAAGGCCTGCCATCAGAAATTCAAGAGCTGGTAGCCGGTCCACAGCCGACGGGATGGTTGCGATGCCGGCGGCTACCAGGCCGGACGGAGAAGCGGCAGCGCATGCGCCGCCAGTTGCAACGCCGCCATCAGCGCCAGCCCGGCCATCAGCCTGCCGTGGCTGATCCGGCCATCAGCACCGGTGATCCGCCCCGGCGCCTCGCTGGGCCGGCCGGTTACCATGGCGCTGGTCAAATTGATCTTCTTGCCGAACTTGTAAACCAGAATCGCGACAAGGTGCAGCACCACCAGCAGGATCAGCACCAGCTTGGCGCGGTGATGGATTTTGGTCGCGGCCTCCATCTGCGCCGGTGCCAGATGCGCCAGCGGCCCGTCAAACAAAATGCCGTCGCTGGAGAACATACCGGTCATGGCCATGAAACCTGTTACCGCCAGCAGCGCCAGCACCGACAATGCCGCCAGTGGCGAGTGGCCTGCCGCGCGCGGCGCTGATGTATCGGACGGTTTGCGAAGCCACGCCATCACCGCTCGCGGCGCGCGCACAAAATTCCTGAATCTGGCGTGATGGCCGCCGACAAACCCCCACAACAGCCGAAAGGCGACAAGCGCCAGCACGGTCAGTCCGGACCGCTCGTGAAGCTCCATGCGCCCGATATTCGCCGTCACGACATTGGTGACAACAGCCGCGGCAAGCCCCCAATGGAACAATCGCAGGGGCAGGTCCCAGACAAGTATCCTGTCCCCCTTCCTATCGGACATGGTCGGTTCAGACATGGTTGGTTCGGACATGGCTGCACCCCCTGATGCTGTTTGCCAAGCGTTAGCAGAATTTACGAATTGTCTGATCTCAATTTTATGTGATCGCCGTCATGGTTGGCCAGTTCAATCGGCACTAGTATCGTGGCGGCATGACCGACATGCACCACAGGCTGTTCACCGATGCCGGCCATGGCGAAGGCGGTGCGCTTGCGGCGCTGGCGGCGCGCGATGCCGATATCGCGCGCACCCTTGCCGCCTATGGCCCGCCGCCGGACCGCTCGTTGCCGGCGACCTATGACACGCTGGCACGCGCCATCGTCGGCCAGCAGGTGTCGCGCGTGGCGGCCACGGCGATCATGAAACGGATGCAGGCACAGGGGCTCACATCCGTCGAGGTCACCGCCAGCCAGACACCGGAGGAGATGATGGCGGCCGGCCTGTCGCGTCGCAAGGCGGAATATCTGATCGGGATCGCCGGCGAGATCGTCAGTGGCCGCCTTGACCTGGCAGGCCTTGCCGGCATGCCGGGCCAGGCGGTGCAGGACCGGCTTGTCAGCCTGCGCGGGGTCGGGGCCTGGACAGCGGACAATTTCCGGCTCTTCGCGCTTGCCGACATGGATGCCTGGCCGGCCAATGATGTCGCGTTGCAGGAGGCGATGCGGCGGCTGAAAACCCTCGATGATCGCCCCGGACAGGCCGAGATGGAGACTCTTGCCACATCATGGCAACCCTATCGCGGGGCAGGCGCGCTTGTGCTGTGGCATCTCTATGCCATCGAGGTACGCAAGGTCGCCATCACGGATATCTGAGCGAATTTGTCGTTTTCCGGCAGCTGATATCCGGCCACCGGCTATCCGAACAGATCGCCCTGACCGTCATCGGGTTTGCCGTCATTGCTCTTGCCATCATCGTGCTTGCGGACCGCGCCGGCCGCTTCTGCCAAAAGCGCCGCATCATCCAGCGGTGTCACCAGTTCCGGATGATCCTCTGCGACCCGGCCGACTCCCGGGCCGACACGATACCAGTTGAACCAGTTCGCCGGCGCGGCAACACACAGCTCGGCCGCATCCGCCGGCCCGCCTGTCAGCCAGCCTCGCCATTTGTCCGGCGACAGCACCAGCGGCTGGCGATGGTGGATGGCGGCAAGGTCGCCATTCGCGGCACTTGTCATCACAACGAACCTGTCCTCATCGCCGCGCCGCAGCAGCAGGCCGCCAAAGGCCATGACCCCGCCATCGGACAGCTGCACATGCCAGGGCTTTTTCGGGGCCGACCATTCATACCAGCCGCTGGCAACGACCAGGCAACGACGATGCAGGAAGGCGTCGCGAAAAGTCGGCTTTTCGGCCGCGGTTTCCATCCGTGCATTGATCAGGAAGCTTCGCCCCTCGCCGGCAGGCGGCAGACCCCATGCCGGAAAGATCGCCTCGGGCTGAAGACCGGTCTGGATGATGACAAGGGCGCCCTGCGACGGGGCCACATTCCATCGCGGCTGCAGATTGTCCATTACCGTCACCCCGAAAAGCCGCATCAGCTCTTCCGGGGACGCGGTGCTTGTAAAGCGGCCACACATGGCGTTGTCCCGGTCACAGAAATCCAGGGCATCATGCGACAGGTGCGAGCGCAGGCCAAGCCATAAGCACGCCCAGCACGTGGCTTGAATTCAGCGGGCTGAATTCAGTGGTGCTGAGCGGCAAGCTGCGCTACACCCGCTTCGCAAATTGAAAGGCAAGGAAACAACGGCGATGTCCGTGAAAGTTCAGGTTCGGTCAACGAAGAGGCTCGACGGCTCGATGCCGGCGATCAAAACCGCCGCAGCGACGCTCGCCGGCGGTGGCCTTGTCGCCTTTCCAACCGAAACCGTCTACGGGCTTGGCGGGGATGCCTGCAACGCCGAGGCCGTCGCCGCCATCTTCGCCGCAAAGGGCCGTCCGGCCTTCAACCCGCTGATCAGCCATGTCGACAGCACCGAACATGCCTTCGCGCTCGGCATGGCGACGCCGCCGGCACGGGCGCTGGCGGCGCGGTTCTGGCCCGGTCCGCTGACACTGGTCCTCACCCGCCGGGCGGATTGCCCGATCGCACGCCTGACAAGCGCCGGCCTTGACAGGATCGCGCTTCGCGTGCCGGCAAGCGAGGCGGCACAGCGGCTGCTGACGGCCTTTGGCGGTCCCGTGGCGGCGCCAAGCGCCAACCCGTCTGGCCGGATCAGCCCGACACGCGCCGATCATGTCATGGCTGGTCTGGATGGCAGGATCGATGTCGTTCTTGATGGAGGGCGCTGTGACAGCGGCGTCGAATCGACCGTTGTCGATTGCAGCGGTGACAGGGCCGTGATCCTGCGCCCGGGCGGAGTTACCCGCCAGCAGGTGGCCGACTGTCTTGCCGCGGCGGGCCTTGAACTGGCAGTGGCAACCTCTTCGTCGGACATCACTCAACCGGCGAGCCCGGGCATGCTGGCAAGCCATTATGCGCCCCGCGCCGCTCTGGAGATGAATGTCACCCGCGCAGAACCTGGCATGGAAATGATCGGTTTCGGCGATATCGAGGGTGCCGGTGCGAGCAATCTCAATCTCAGCCCGAGCGGCGACCTTGTCGAGGCTGCCGCCAATCTGTTCGACATGCTGCACCGGGCCGACGCGACCGGCAGCGCGGTGATCGGCGTCGCGCCGATTCCCGCACAGGGGCTTGGCGAGGCCATCAATGACAGGCTGCGCCGCGCCGCGGCCCCGCGCAAGACGCGGTAAAGACACCGTCTGCGGCGTCACGTCGGTTGTCGATCGCCCGATGACGGCGCTATGCTGGTGACGTAATCCGCAGGAGACAGTCATCTTGTCAACAGAACTGATCGCATCCCTTCGTGATATTGTCGGTGATACCGGACTGAAAACCGGTTCCGACGAGACCACGTCGTTCCTCACCGACTGGCACGGACAGTATCATGGCGCGGCACTTGCCGTGGTGATGCCGGAAACAACGGAACAGGTCTCGCAGGTCATGGCTTTCGCCGAGGCGCATGACATTGTCGTCGTGCCGCAGGGTGGCAATACCGGGTTCATGGGCGGCGCCACGCCCGACTCCTCGGGCCACAGCATCGTTCTGTCGCTGCGCCGCATGAACCGCATCCGCGAGATCGACCCGATCAACATGTCGATGACCGTCGAGGCCGGCTGCGTTCTGCAGACACTTCACGAGGCGACCGAGGCCGAGGGTCTGTATTTCCCACTGAACCTTGCCGCCAAGGGAAGCTGCACCATCGGCGGCAATCTCGGCACCAATGCCGGCGGCCTGAATGTCGTCCGCTATGGCACCACGCGGGAACTGACACTCGGCGTCGAGGTGGTGCTGATGGGGGGACGTGTCCTGAATCTTCTCAGCGGTCTTCGCAAGGACAATACGGGCTATGATCTCCGACATCTGTTTGTTGGCTCGGAAGGCACGCTTGGCGTCATCACCGCCGCGACGATGAAGCTGTTTCCCCAGCCTGTCGCGCGCGCCACGGCCTTTGCCGAAGTGCGCGATGTGGACGCCGCGGTGCAGCTGTTGCATCGTCTGCAGGCAGCATCGGGCGGCGGGGTCGAGGCGTTCGAATTGATCCCGGCGGACATTCTGCATGTTGTCTTCCGGCACTTCCCCGAAATTCCGCAGCCGCTTGCCACCCGCGGGGCGATGAATGTGCTGATGGAAATCGCCAGCACCAACCCGGCCAGCGGCATGCCCGACACGACAGGCGAGGCACCGCTGCAGACCATCATGCAGGACACGCTGGCCGCCGCGTTCGAGGACGAGCTGGTGATTGATGCCACCATCGCCAGCAGCGAGGCGCAGCGCCGCGCGCTGTGGGATGTCCGCGAGATGGCACCTGAGTCGCACAAACGCTCCCACGGCGTGGCACGTTCGGACATCTCGCTGACGCAATCGGCGCTTGCGCCCTTCTATGCCGAGATGGTCGACGGGGTGAAAGCCATCGACCCCAATCTGTGGATCTGCGGCTATGGCCATATCGGCGACGGCAATCTGCATTTCAATCTTGTGGCCGATGAACGGAGCAACAGTGATTTCGCCGAAAAGAAGGATGATCTCTACGACCTGATCTATGACAAGGTCGCGAAATATGGCGGATCGATCAGCGCCGAGCACGGGATTGGCCAGACCAAGCGCGCGCAGCTTGCAAAGGTCAAGGCGCCGGAAATCCTCGACGTCATGCGGGCCATCAAGGCATCTATCGATCCCAAGAATTTGATGAATCCCGGCAAAGTGATCTGACGACCGCCACCATCCCGTACGCCAATTCCGGAGTTCCCGATGTCAAAACCCAGATCATCAGCAGCGGTTCTTGCCTTCTGGTTCGAGGACAGCGCGCCAGAGCAATGGTACAAAAAGGATCCGGCTTTCGACGACTCCATCCGTCAGGGGTTCGAGGCGACGATCACGGCCGGGCTGGCCTCACGCCTTGATGGCTGGGCCGACAATGCGGAGGGATGTCTGGCGCTGATCCTTCTGCTCGACCAGTTTACGCGCAACATCTACCGCGACAGCCCGCGCGCCTTTTCCGGCGACGAGATGGCCCTGGCGTTGAG
>JAYQDX010000058.1:0-5060 GCA_038138545.1 Rhodobiaceae bacterium
CGTTGGTGTGCGGGTTTGTCGGCACGCCGACCGGCGGTCACCAGCGAAAGTCACGTTGGCGCAAAAAACAGCCAAAGCCCGAGGATGTTCTGATATTCGTCGCTGAGGTGCGGCCGGAGCTGTTCCTTCCGGTCAGGCTACAGGCCAAATCCTTCCTTGGCACTGTGACGGCAAGACTGGTGATGCCAAGCCTGACGCTTGAGAGACAGTAACCATCCAAAGCCCGGACCATCTTAAGCCCGGATCATCTGAAGCCCGGAGAACAGGGCCGGAGAACAGGGCCGGAACAGGCACGGCATCAATCTGCCCCGCCACGCGGACATTTCATTCTGTTGTGAACATAACTCCGGCACAGCCGTGATTCGATATGTGGAAACCAAAAAATATTCGCATGATTTCAGGCGAATGGCACTGTTTCCCAGCTGTGGAGTGGCTTGCTGACAGGAGAACGGAAAACCCTCGGGAAGATCATCGAGGATTTTTTTGTCGCGTGATGCAGGGACGCAAATGGGTGGCGCGAAAGACCAACCCTGACATCAGAATGCCACCCTTGAAAACAGAACGGTCTGCGCGTCAGAAAACCGCGTAAATTATTTGCGCGGCGGCTGAAACAAGGAGCAAACCGGCGCAACCAAAAAACAGCATGAGAGCAAATTTGCGCATCATTATTTATCCCCAACCTCACTGCCTGTGGCATCAACAGAATTTGAATAAATCGGCCCCGGCAATTTTCACCACCGTTTTTCAGCAGAATGACGTCGCGTTTGTTAATTGTCTGCACGCACGCCAGCGAGAAAAAGTTGCATGCCACAACATTGGCCGCTCCCGTGAGTTTGGCAAACAGCTTATTTCAAAAATGCCGCCGAATGCCCTCATTGTTGCTGTTCCCTCGCGCCCCATAACTTGTTCTGGGTTGCGCCGGGTCAGGCTTGCACACTCCGGACCTTGTTCATCTCACCCGGATAGATAGGCAGTGGTCAGTACGGGGAAGCTGGCGAAGCCGAAACGACCATTCTTTTCAGCGTCCGCCAACTGCGAGCGCCAGTCTGCCACATCTTTCTCTGAAATCCCCCGGCTGATGGCAAAGTTTGCCATCACAGTCTCTGTGTAAAGAGCCGGAGAGTTCTGATCGCGATGGGTAATCATGAAGGCGAGCGATCTGTCCTTGATGTGGTCGAAACCAAGCCTCCCGAGTTTTCCGGGAAGTTCCATCGGAAGCATCTGATGGCTGCAATGCGCCCTGAAGGCGTCATGGATCTTGTCGTTCAACCCTTCCTCGGCACCATGGAACCTGAAGTGATCCCAGAGTATTGATACGTTTACGAAGCTTCCACCCGGCTTGAGAACCCGCTGAATTTCTGAGAGTGCACTATCGACATCCGGGATGTATTCAAGGGCCTGGGTGGATGTTGCGGCATCACAGCAGTCATCTGGCAGGCCTGTGTCGTCCGCACCATTTTCCAGGAATGAAATGTTGGTGAATTCACGGCAGCTGGCCCTGGCTTGAGCCAGTTGATCCGCACTGGGGTCGAGGCCGAAAACCTCTCCCGTCTCACCAACAGCTTTCGCCAGGTGCCCCAATAGCTGCCCGGCGCCACAACCCACATCAATGATTTTGTCGCCGGACTTTAGCGTCAGGGCGTCCAGAACCGCGTATCGACGACCAATGCCGGCGATGCTTGCCGCCATCAGCCTTTGAAGGCGACCAACGTTGTTGTCGAATTTCATGCTGAAACCTGCCTTTGGGACACATTGAAAAGATTTTTCTCTTTGGTACCAGCGCCATTTTGCCGGCTTCAGCATTTATGTCCACCCAATAGATGGGGGCGGTGAGGGTGCCTTTGGTGCCCCTGGGCCGACACGCCCCGGCATTGCGTTAACCCATCAACCCCGTGGTCGGGCGGCGGTGGCTTTGGGATTTATGATGGTCGCCGGATGGACATACATCATCTACCGCTACGGCCCATTGTCTTGATTGCTGATAGCGGTGGCGCGGGGTCATGGCCTTTGGCCGGACGCCCGCCGTGCAAGCCTCCTGAACACCCAGTTCTTGATGACGAGAAGCGCGAACGCGCCGATGAAGATCACCGCAAGGAACGGGATTACATGCGCGAAAATCAGCCAGTATTCCTTGTCATGCGCGCGTTGTTCAAAAAACCAGACGGCGACCCGCAATGTCAACAGCGCGGCGATCACCTGGATCAGTTTTGAGAGGAACCTGCTGAAATCTGTCATGGGCTCAGGTTCCGAGTGTGAAAACCGACATCAGCAGGAATCCGCCGGCGATCATGGTGGTCCAGTAGATCGGCCTTGGAATGTTCATGCGCTTCGCAACCCTTGTGTAGAGGACCAGGAAGGCAAGAATGGTAAGTGGCGCGATAACTGTCCAGATGTCGTTCATCTGCGTTCACCTCCTCAATGACAACGGCGCCAGCACCGCCATGTTCGAGCCTGGACAATAACGGCGTTTCCGCGTTTGTGCAGGGGGAATTGGTGTCCTTTGTCAGGCTGAGGCGCCGGCCATCCCCATGGCTGAGCTGGTAGCCGTGCTGGCCGGATTGCACGCCGCATTGCTGGCCGGACTGGCCCTGCCGCGAACATAATCGTCGATGGCGGCGGCCTCGCTGTCGGTCACGACAAGGCCAAGCTTGCTGCGCCGCCACAGGAAATCGTCGCTGGTGGCGACCCATTCATGCGCCATCACCCAGTCGAGTTCGGCTGCTGTGATGGTGGCACCAAAATTCTCACCAAGCTGGTCCATGCTGCTTGCGGACCCCAGAATTTCGAACGCGTCGGTGCCATAGGCGCGCACCAGCCGCCGCGCCCAGGCAGCGTCAAGAAACGGATATTGCCGGCGCAGGTCGGCAATCAGCGCCGCAACCTCGGCGACTGCGAAATCGCCGCCGGGAAGGGGCGCGCCGGCCGTCCAGGGACCATGACGGTTCTCCAGCCGCGGCGCGATCTCGGCCATCGCCGCCTCGGCAAGCTTGCGGTAGGTCGTGATCTTGCCGCCAAAGATATTCAGCAGCGGCACATTGTCGGTATCGTCGGTCTTCAGCACATAGTCGCGTGTCGCGGCTGTCGCCGAACCGGCACCGTCATCATAGAGTGGCCGCACGCCGGAAAACCGCCAGACAATGTCCTCCTTCGTCACCGGCCTGGCGAAATATTGCGAGGCGAAATCGCACAGATAGTCGCTCTCCTCCTCGGTGCATACCGGCGGAGTGGCGGCGTCGGGGTGGTCCTTGTCGGTGGTGCCGATCAGCGTGAAATCCTGTTCATAGGGAATGGCGAAGATGATCCGGCCATCGGTGCCCTGCAGGAAATAGCTGCGGTCGTGATCGAACAGACGCCTTGTCACGATGTGGCTGCCGCGCACCAGACGGATATGATCGCTGGAATTCTGCCCGACAACGCCCTTGATAACGGTTTCCGCCCAGGGGCCGGCCGCATTGACAAGCATGCGGGCGCGCACCTGCCATTCCGCGGTGTCGTCGCACAGAGTGATCACCCAGCTGCCGGCCTCGCGGCGCGCGCTGACAACGCGTGTGCGCGGCATGATTGTGGCGCCGTGCCGCATCGCGTCGCGGGCGTTCAGGATGACAAGACGCGAATCCTCGATCCAGCAATCGGAATATTCAAAGGCCCGACGAAATTCCGGCTTCAGCGCTTTGCCGGCCGCATCCGTGCGAAGGTCCAGTGTCTTTGTTCCCGGCAGCAATTCGCGGCCACCAAGATGGTCATAGAGAAACAACCCCAGCCTGATCAGCCAGGCCGGCCGTCGCGCCTTCAGCCAGGGCATGATGGCGGTGACAATCCGCGATACCGGGGTGCTGCTCTCAAATCGCATATTGGTGGAATAGGGGAGGACAAAGCGCATCGGCCATGAGATATGCGGCATCGCACGAAGCAGGGTCTCGCGTTCGACCAGCGCCTCGCGGACAAGCCTGAATTCAAGAAATTCAAGGTAACGCAGACCGCCATGGAAGAGCTTTGTCGAGGCCGAGGAGGTTGCCGATCCGAGATCATTCATCTCGGCGAGTCCGACCCGCATCCCGCGTCCCGCCGCGTCGCGGGCAATGCCGCAGCCATTCACCCCGCCACCGATGATGAACAGATCGAATTCCTGGATGGAGTCATTAGCAGTCATTTACAGCGTGCCTTCTGGGGTGATGATATGGGTCTCGCCCTGCCTCGCCGCACGCAGGAAACGGTCCGGCGGCGGGGCATTGGTTACAAAATGGTCGATCTCGGCGATGTCACAGATCCTTACCGGTGCATCGACCTCGAATTTCGAGGAATCCGCGACAAGGATTTTCCGGCGTGAATTTCGCAGAATGGCCCGCGCGACCGACACCTCGCGCATGTCAAAATCAAGGACCGTGCCGTCGGCATCCAGCGACGAGCAGCCGATAATGGCAAAATCCACCTTGTATTGGGAGATGAAGGCAACCGCGTCCTCGCCAACCACGGCACCGTCGCTTTGTCTGACCCGACCACCCGCAAGAACCAGTGTCTTGGATGCGCTGCCTGACAACTGCGTGATGATATTGATGTTGTTGGAGATCACCATCAGATCTTCGTGACCATGCAGGGCCATCGCCACCTGTTCGGTGGTGGTGCCGATATTCAGCATCACGGCGCAGGCATTCGGGACCAGCGCCGCGGCAAGGCGGCCGATTTCCTGTTTCTCTGCACCGCGATGGACCCGCCGGGCGGCATAGTCCCGCGTGGTGACCGTGTCCAGCCTGTGAGCGACGCCATGCGTGCGCTTCAACAGCCCCTGCTGATCGAGTTCGCGCAGATCGTGGCGAATGGTTTGCGTCGTGACACCGAAATGCGTGGCCAGATCATCAACGCCTATCCTGTCACGCGAACGCACAAGCTGCAGAATTTCATCATGACGCTTGGCAACAGACATGCTGTGTCTTCCGGTCTCCGTCTGGCCGGCACCTTCACCGGGCGCTGACCGCATGTTTCTTTCATTTTACTTTCATATGGTATTTTTTAGAAAATTCAAGTGTCATGATGGAGGCGCGGCAAAGATTTTGCGCAGGCCG
>JAYQDX010000058.1:5160-13877 GCA_038138545.1 Rhodobiaceae bacterium
TTTTAGAAAATTCAAGTGTCATGATGGAGGCGCGGCAAAGATTTTGCGCAGGCCGATGCTGGAATGACTTATGATGAAGGCGCGCCCCTGCCGCTACGTCCGGCAGGCCGCGTCCGTGGCTAGGGCGTGTAATCGACCGTCGGTTTGTCCGCCGCGAGCCAGCCGTTGATGCCGTCCGACAGATGCGTCACATCGGTGAATCCCAGCTGGTCGATCAGCGCGTTGCCAAGGCCGGTTGTCCGGTTGCCGCTGCGGCAATACAGCATGATCGGCGTGTCGCGTGAGGGAGCCAGTGATCTGAAATTGTCGAGGAAATCCGGATCGACGCGGCCACTTGCCTGAAAGGCCGTGACCGTTTCGGCTCCTTCGATGATGCCGGTCTCGCGCCATTCATCCTCGCGCCGGATATCGATGATCACGACGCCGTCGGCCTGCGCCTGCAAAAGCTCGTCCGGCGTCGCCTCGCCAAGTATCACAGCTTCGGTGACATCCAGCAGCTCGATTTCGAAGATCAGGGTCGCGTTCGGCGGGATGACACCGCCCGCGCCGGCGGCGCCATAGCCAAGCTCGGGCGGGATGGTCAGGCGGCGCGTCTCACCGATCTTCATGCCGGTGACACCCTGTTCCCAGCCGCTGATCACCTGGCCGGCGCCAATGGTGAAGGCAAAGGGCTCGCCGCGCGGGCGCGAGGCGTCGAACACCTCGCCATCCTCCAGTCGGCCTTCATAATGCACGCTGACGCGGGTGCCGGCCTCGGCCACCACGCCGTCGCCCTCGGTGATGATTTCAATCTGCAGTTCAGCCGCCACGGCAGTTTTCCCCAAAATAATGGATGCAAGAAGGAGCAGGCGAAAAAGCCAGTGTTTCATTTCCGGTATCCCGTCCATAGCGCATCCGCGAATATGTGTCGGTGGATAGGTTTTGGTCCGATGCTGGCTGTCATGCTGACCCGCATTGCCTGATTACCAGATATATACTACCGCAGAACGAATAATGACAGCCCCCAGACCGCATTGCGGTGGCGCTCAGCTATGGCATACTCGGCATGAGACCAGCCTGAATATCCGAACTGATGATGTGTCCTGAAGGGCATGTCGAAACAAGCACATATCAACCTTGGGAGGTAAACATGCAGTTTCTTGTTCTGGGAAGTTATTCAAACGAGGCGCTTGGCGGGTTCGTCAGCAGCCCAGAGGATGACCGTCGGGCCGCTGTCAGCGGCATGATGGAAAAAATGGGTGCAAAGATGCACTCGATGCATTTCCTGCGCGGCGAGTATGACTTCGCCATCATGGGCGAGGCTGACAGCTTTGACGATGTCGCCGCGGTGAAGATGCTTGTCGCCGCCTCCGGCGCGATGAAAGAACTGACGATCATGGAAGTGGTGGATATCAACGCCATCGCCGGCAAGGCGAATGCCATCGCCGGGGCCTATCGCAAGCCCGGCTCCTGATCCGGCAGGCCACGCCCGGTGGTGACAAATCTGCCGGGCATGGCCGTTTTACCGTGACTAGCCATGCAGGATGGCGAAACATTCGCCCTTTGCCTCATGCGTCATGGTGATGCCGTTCTCGCTGGTTGATTTGCTGCGATGTTCTTCCTGCCTGGCAAGGTTGGCCTCGAAGGCGGCTTTTGATGTGAAAATACTGACCGACCCGTGTGTCTGGCTGTCAATCTCGAACCAGTAGATATTCACCAGGTTAGGGTTGTCGCGCCATTGTGTCTGGACCTCGCGCATCCGCGCCTTGTCCATATCAGCAGGGTGCTTCCAGATGGTCGAAACCACGTAGTTCATGATCGTCCTCCCTTGTGTACTGTACCTTGATAACTGTGGAGTGCCGTGCCTTGCCGCGGTCGTCCTATTCCTCGGTCTTGTCAGGCTTTTCGTCGCCCCAGATCCAGTTGATGATGAAATGCAGGATCACCGCCGGCCCCAGATAGAGCGCCGCCAGCGTGATCTGTGTCGTCAGTTCGGCGGCACCGGCCTGTGCCTTGGCAGACAGGAACACGGCGGCGGCATAGGTCAGGATGATGGCAAGGCGGCGGCGGCTTTTCATGTGGTGTTCCTCATCGCTCCCGGAGCGCCCTTTCGGCATGTGGGCTCCGGGTCGTCACTCAACTCAATCACTCGATCCAGTAAAGCCTGTGACCCGGCTGCCTGTCCAGATATGTGTGGCGCGGCAATCAGGCCGTGCCGGTCACCCCGATGCCGCCATCCGGCGCCGTATCGCCACGGCGATCCCGAACAACGCCAGCCCGGCCGGGTACAGTAGCGAGAACAGGCCCTCGGCGACCAGCAACCCGGCGACGACAAGGATGGCAAGGGTGGCCACGGCCCGCTCGCGCGGGTGGCGGGCATGCCGAAACAGCACGACCCCGGCCAGACCATACAGGATGAAGAAATTCTGCCCGGCGATGGCAAGCATGCCCTCGATAGTCAGAAGCCCCATGCTGTCGGCGACCAGCACCAGAAGAAGGGCAAGGCTGGTCAGGGCCACCGACGATACCGGCGCGCCCGCCGCGTTCAGCTTCAGGCGAATCAACAGATGTCCTTCACGGCCGAGCGCGAAGACCATGCGCGAGACTGCCCAGATCGCGCCAATCAGATTGGCCGTGATGACAAGGGTGGCGATGGCGGCCATCAATACACCGCCCGCCGCGCCAAGCCCGGTGCCGAGAATCTCGACAAACACCGCCTCATGGGACGTGATGTCCGGTGCGGTCTGGGCGAGGAAGGCCATCGCCAGATACAGCAAGCAGGCAACAGCGAATGACAGCAGCATGGCGCGCGGGAAGTCGCGCTTTGGATTGCGGAATTCCTCCGACAGGCCGGAAGCCACCTCCCATCCGGTGAAGGCAAAGAAGATCATCATGAAAGGCGCCAGAACAACCGGCAGGCTGATCTCGGTCACCGGTGCTATGTGGTCCGTCGCATATGTCCAGTCGACGCCGGTCATGCCGATGCCGATGACAGCCAGCAGAACAATCAGGATGGTCGAGGCGATGAGGGTCGACAGTCTGGCCGCCATGTCCGGTGATGTGGTCAGGACCAGCCCCGCAAGGATCACGATCCCGCTGGCGATGGCTGCCGGCGCGCCGCCGGTGATGGCGGCAACATAGTGCCCCGCCGTCAACGCGATGGCCGGCAGGCCGAACAGCACAGCGCCAAGAAAAATCAGCGACGCCGCGATATAGCCGCCCTCGCCAAAGGCAAACTTGACGAAATGCGCGATCCCGCCGGCATCGGGATGGCGGCCACCGAGAATGACAAAGACAAGCAGCAGCGGCATGGCGGCAACCGCGCAGACAAGCCACGCCCACAATGCCTGGTCACCTGCCACCGCGACGGTCAGCCCCGGCAAAGCCAGCAATCCGGCACCGACAACGATGTTCAGCATCAATCCGGTGCCGCGTAGCACGGTCAGCGTCGGTTTCAGCTCTGTCACATTCACCTCCGCTGGCAGAACGGCCATGTCGCCGGAAAAGGAATGTGAAGGACCCTACAGCCGGTTAACCCGTGCCGCCGATCACATTGCGGTCAAGTCGAGAGAGGGACAGATCACGGCTTTGGCCGATCACCGGTGACGGCGCGGTACATCTCGGTATGGTCGGCCGCGTCGCCAAGCGCCGCCAGCCCGTCGCGAAGCTGTGCCAGCACCGCGCCGGTCACCGCGCCGTCATAACCGGCATCGGCCAGCAGCGAGGCGGCGATCGACACATCCTTTTCCATCAGCGCCAGCGCGAAGCCGGAATCATAGCCGCCATTCAGCACGAACCTGTCGATCTTCACCTGCGTGGTGTTGTTGCGGCCGGTGGAGCCGTTGATCACGTCCAGAAACCGGTCCGGCGCGATGCCGCTGTCGATGGCGGTGGCCAGCGCCTGGAAGCTGGCGATCAGACCGGCGGCCGACACGTAATTGTTCAGCGCCTTCATCGCATGGCCGCATCCCGCCGGGCCGAGATGGACGGCATGTCCCATGCAGGACAGCACCGGCAGCGCCCTGGTGAAGGCGGCCTCGGCGCCGCCGGCCATGATTGTCAGATCGCCGGTCCGCGCCCGCGCCACGCCGCCCGACACAGGCGCATCGACAAAATCGAGCCCATGGTCCGAAAGACGATGCGCCAGCACGCGGCTCTCATCCGGGTGTGATGATGACATATCGATGAACAGTGCCCGGGCCCCGGCGGTGATCAGCCCGTCGACAACCCGCGTCACCACCTCGCCATCCGGCAGCATGGTGATGATGACATCGCTGCTGGCGAGATCAGAGAGACCGGCGCTGAAATCCAGCCCGTCCGGCAGGTCAGACGGTGCCACCAGGTCGTGGCCGGTCACCTGCCAGCCATCGCGCATCAGGTGAGGGGCCATGACCAGCCCCATCTGGCCAAGCCCGACAAATCCGATCTTCATGGGCGCGACCGTCACGCAGACATCCTCCTGTCAGTCACCGGTCAGGCTGCGGTCGCCTGTTCGCCGGTCCAGCGTCCCGACATGTCGAAGGCCCCGTCATAGCCGAACAGCGCCGCCGCCCCGCCGGTATGAAGGAACATCACGCGCTGGCCGGCGGTGAAATCGCCGCCACGGATCATGTCGATCAGGCCGGCGGCGGCTTTTGCCGAGTAGACCGGGTCCAGCAGGATGCCCTCGCATTCGGCGAACAGCGCGATCGCCTCGAGGCAGCCCGGCGTCGGAATGCCATAGCCGTCGCCGACATAATCGCAATTGGCGACAACATCGCCGCGCGTCACCGCGCCCGGGCAGCCAAGCTTTTCCGCCGTCGCCGCCGCCAGCGCGAAGACATTTTCCTCCTGCCTGGCCCGCGGGGCGCGCACGCCGATCCCCAGCAGCGGGATGTTGGCGTTCATCGCGGCAAGGCCGGTCACCAGCCCGGCCTGCGTGCCGGCGCTGCCGGTGGCGTGGACAATATGGTCGATGGCCAGTCCGGCCTCGTTCACCTGCCCCAGCATTTCCAGCGCCGCATTGACATAGCCGAGCGCGCCGGTCGGGTTCGAGCCGCCGCCCGGAATCGTGTAGACGCCGGTGCCGGCCTTGCGGCGTTCGGCGGCCACCACCTCCATCACGGCGTTCATGTCGCCGCCGGCCGGGCACATCTGGGTTGTCGCGCCGTGAAGATGGTCGAGAAGCACATTGCCATTGTGGTTGTAATTATGCGCCTTTGAGTTGGTCCGGTCTTCAAGCAGGATATGACAGCCAAGCCCCAGACGCGCCGCCGCGGCCGCGGTCTGCCGGGCATGGTTCGATTGCGTCGCGCCTTGCGTCATCACCATTTCGGCGCCTTCGGCAAGCGCCTCGGCCATCAGGAATTCCAGCTTGCGGGTCTTGTTGCCGCCGGTCGACAGGCCGGTGCAGTCATCGCGCTTGATCCAGATTTCCGGACCGCCTAGCGCCGCGGACAGCCGCGGCAGCGGTTCGATCGGGGTTGGCAGATGCGCCAGCGAGATGCGGGGGAAGCGGGCCAGATGCATGATATCAATTCCTTTCAAGCGATGCGGCAAAATCACGAACAGCGGCGATGAACGGCCTGTCGGCGGCGAAACCAAGGCGTGCGGCGCGTTCGCTCTGCGCCGCTGTGGGCCATCCCGACACGATGCGTTCGATGGCCTCGTCGCGATCAAAACTCAGCCTTGCAACCGCCTCTTCGCCGCCAACCTCGCGAAGCGCCTCGACCATCTCGCCGACCGTCACCGAAATGCCGGGAAGGTTCAGGCCAAGCGGCGCGCCCCACTCATCATCGGTGACCGACATGGCGTGCATCAGGCCGTCAACGGCCCCGGTCGGCGAATTCAGCACGACGCGAAGCGCGGTATCCACCGGCACATTGGCAGGCTCGCCCTGCAGCGGTTCGCGGATCATGCCGGACAGGAAACTGCTGGCGGCGGCGTTCGGCTTGCCGGGGCGTACACTGACCGTCATCAGCCTGACCGAGCGCGACGAGATCATGCCGCGCCGCGCCAGGTCGGTGTAGAATTCCTCCAGCATCAGCTTCTGCGCGCCATAGCTGTTCTGCGGCGTCGGGCGGGTGGCATCGGTGATCAGATCGGCAAGCGGCTGGTCCGGTGTGCCGCCATAGATGGCAAGCGAACTTGCAAAGACCAGCATCGGCTTGCGGGATGTGGCGGCAAGGCAGCGTCCGAGCGCGATGCCGGTGAACAGATTGGCATTCAGCCCCAGATCGAGATCGGCCTCGCATTCGCCGCTGACGGCGCTGGCAAGATGCAGGACGACATCGGCGCCGGTGAAGATGTCCGGCCGTTTGGCGATCAGCGCGCCGAGATCGCCCCTGATCCATTGCGGATCATCGGCGGCCTCATCGGGAATGAACCTGTCGACAAGGGTCCGGGTGCCGATTGTCCTTGGTTGACCATCAATCGTGACCTGCGTGCCGACCGCCAGCCGTGCGGCCAGTAGCCGTCCGATAAAGCCGTTGGCCCCGGTAATCACGATTGACGTCACGCGCCTCTCCGTCCCGCATCACGGGCACGCCCGTTCAGCCATCATCTGTTGTCGGCCGCTGTGCAAAGCGTTGGCTGGCAGCCGTCTTTCAGCCTGTCCGGAGCATTATTCAGCCTGCACCTTCCGCCCGCAAGTGCGAACAATGACAGCAGGCATTATCCGCCGGTCAGGCGGCGGCGAGGGCGCGGTCAAGATCGGTTTTCAGATCCTCGATATCCTCGAGCCCGATGGACAGGCGGATGCTGCCATCGGCAATGCCCATCGCGGCGCGGTCATCGGCGCTGACGCTGCTGTGGGTTGTTGAGCCGGGATGGCAGGCGAGTGTCTTTGAATCGCCGAGATTGTTCGAGATATCGATCAGCTGCAGGCTGTTCAGCACCCGGAAGGCGGATTTGGTTCCGCCGGCAAGGGTGAAGGCGATCAGCGAGCCGCCATTCGACATCTGGCGCTGCGCCAGGGCGTGCTGTGGATGGCTTGCCAGCCCCGGATAGCGCAGATCGGCGATGTCCGACCGTGATTCCAGCCAGCGTGCCAGTGCCAGGGCGCTTGCCGCCTGACGGTCGACCCGCAATGACAGCGTCTCCAGCGACTTCAGCAGAATCCAGGCATTGAACGGGCTGATCGACGGGCCGGTCTGGCGGTAGAATTTCAGCATCCGGTCCTTGATGAAGGTCTCGCTGGCGAGAACCGCGCCGCCAAGCACGCGCCCCTGACCGTCGATATGTTTGGTCGCCGAATAGATCACGATATCAGCGCCAAGCGTCAACGGATGCTGCGCGATCGGGGTGGCGAAGACATTGTCGATGATGACCGTCGCGCCCGCCGCATGCGCCATCTCGGCGACAGCCTCGATATCGACAAGGTCAAGCATCGGGTTGGACGGAGATTCGAAAAACACCACCTTGGCCGGGGTGGCAAGGGCGGCGCGCCATTGATCCAGATCGGTGCCGTCGACGAACTCGGTGGTGATTCCCCAGCGCGGCAGGATGTCATGCAGAATGGCATAGCAGGCCCCGAACAGGGCGCGGCTGGCCACCACCCGGTCGCCGGTATCGAGCTGGCAGGCCAGCGCCGCGAACACGCCGGCCATGCCGGTACCGGTGGCAAGACAGGCCTCGGCACCCTCAAGCGCGGCAAGCCGGTCCTGAAGCATGGTCACTGTCGGGTTGCCATAGCGCGAATAGACATAGCGGTCAGCCTCGCCGGCAAAGGCGGCGGCGGCTTCCTCGGCATTGTCATAGACATAGCCGGAATTCAGGAACAGCGCCTCGCTGGTTTCCTGGAATGGCGTACGGGCAAGGCCGCCGCGAACAAGTTTGGTGTCGCGGCGATATTCTTCAGTCATCCTCGCGGTCCCCGTCACCAATCCTGGTGTCTGGCAGGATCACGGCCTGGCCGCAATAGCGCTCGCCATTGCTGACAACCATCACCGGATCGCCATAGAGCTCATATCCCTCGGCCAGCGCATCGCTGACTTTCTGGCAAAAGGCCTGATTATCGGGCCCGGTCAGAAAACGATAGCTCTTGTTCATTCGTGGCACCTTTCAATTCTTGATTATCCTGATACGTGGACCCTGTATACGTGGATCCTGTGCGACCACACACGCCGGTGGGATTTGTTACACCAGCCAAATAAAAAAGAAAATAACGCTTTAACCGTCTCGGCTTAACCCTTTGGTAACTCCGACTGGGTTACGATGTGTCCGGTTTCATCGTGTTTATCATCTTTCCGGCCTGTCCCCGCCAGTGCGGTCGGGTGGCGGGTCATGTTCTCGAAACTGTCAAACACAGGACGCAACTCTGCGTGGTTATGGCGTGATGGGGGCTCGTCAGGTCGCGCGTCTCAATGGAGAGATTTCTCAAGGGAGAGACACAATGAAAATGTTCATACGCAAGGGGTTCATACGCAAGGGTATGGCCATCACGGCCTCGCTTTTTCTGGCCGGCATGGCCACATCTGCACAGGCGGCGGATTCGGTGAATGGCGCCTTTTTCCTCGAATGGGCAACACCGAACCAGATCGCCAAGGTCGACAAGACCTATGACGAGGCGATGGGGGTCGATGTCAACTGGACCGACTTCTCGACCGGTGTGCAGATGACCGAGGCCATGCTTGCCGGTGATATCGACATCGCCTATTCGCAGGGACTTGCCCCCTTCGTGACGTTGGTCCAGCAGGGGGCGCCGCTGATCCTGACGATTTTCGGTATTCAGGATGATGGCAAGATCTTCCTTTTGTTCA
>JAYQDX010000059.1:0-13639 GCA_038138545.1 Rhodobiaceae bacterium
ATCGACGAGGATACGGTCGATTTCCGGCCGACCTATGATGGTGAGTCCGAGGAGCCGAGCCTGCTGCCGGCGGGAATACCCAATCTGCTGGCGAATGGCGCGCAGGGCATCGCCGTTGGCATGGCGACCTCAATCCCGCCGCACAACATCATCGAGCTTGCCGATGCCGCGCTGCATCTGATCAAGCATCCGAACGCCTCGGTCGACACGCTCCTGCAATATGTTCGCGGTCCGGATTTTCCGACTGGCGGTGTGCTGGTTGAGCCGGCTGACACCATCCGTGAGGCCTATGCCACCGGCCGTGGCGGGTTTCGGGTGCGGGCCCGCTGGTCGGTGGAGAAGGAAAAGGGTGGCGCCTGGCAGATTGCCGTCACCGAAATCCCCTATCAGGTCCAGAAATCCCGCCTGATCGAACGGATGGCGGATATGCTGCAGGCCAAGAAACTGCCGTTCCTGGCCGATATTCGGGATGAATCCGCCGAGGATATCCGGATCGTTCTGGAGCCGAAGTCACGACGTCTCGAACCTGAGGTTGTGATGGAGAGCCTTTTCAAGCTGACCGATCTGGAAAGCCGGGTGCCGCTGAACCTGAATGTTCTCGACGCTGACGGGCGGCCCGGCGTGATGACGCTTCGCGAGGCGCTGAATGCGTGGCTGGCGCATCGCCGCGTCGTGCTTGTCAGACGCTCGAACTTCCGCATTGGCAAGATCGAGGCGAGGCTGGAGGTGCTGGAAGGCTATCTTGTGGTCTTCCTCAATCTTGACGAGGTGATTGCGATCATTCGCGAGGCAGACAACCCGCGGGCCAGCCTGATCGAACGCTTCTCGCTGACCGACGCGCAGGCAACGGCGATCCTCGACATGAGGCTGCGCTCATTGCGCCGGCTTGAGGAGATGGCGCTGAAGGCCGAGCGCGACAGCCTGATCGCCGAACGCGAGGAACTGGCCACTCTTGTCGGTGACGAAGCGCTTCAATGGCAGCGGATCACATCTGAAATCCGCGAGATGAAGGCAAGCTTCGTGAAGTCCGACAGCCGCCGCACGGATTGCGCCGAGGCGCCGGAGATCGACCTTGATGCCGCCGAGATCCTCGTGGAGCGTGAGCCGATCACCGTGATCTGTTCCGAAAAGGGCTGGATCCGCGCCATGAAGGGGCATCAGGAGCTTGATACCGAGTTCAAATACAAGGAGGGCGATGGCCCGGCCTTTGTTCTTCATGCCGAGACAACGGACAAGATCCTGCTGTTTGCCGAGAATGGGCGCTTCTACACGCTGTCCGGCGACAAGCTGCCGCGTGGCCGCGGCTTTGGCGAGCCGGTCAGCCTGATGGTCGATCTTCCCGCCGATGTCGATATCGTGCGCCTGCTGAAGGCCGAGGGGCAGAGACTTCTCGTAGCTGCCAGCACCGGCCATGGCCTTGTCGTGCCGACCGAGGCGGCGCTGGCGCAGACACGGTCCGGCAAGCAGGTGCTGAACATCTCCGGCACGGCACGGGCCGTCGCCTGCTGTGTCGCCGAGGGCGATATGGTCGCCACCGTCGGGGTCAATCGCAAGCTTCTGGTCTTCCCGCTGTCCGAAGTGCCGGAAATGACCCGTGGCAAGGGCGTCATCCTGCAGCGTTTCAAGGATGGCGGGCTTGCCGATGTTACTGTCTACTCTGCCGAGAAGGGCCTGTCATGGAAGGCTGGTGGTGGGCGTACCCGCACCGAAACCGATCTGACAAGCTGGCTTGGCAAGCGCGCCGGTGCCGGCAAGATGCCACCGACCGGCTTTCCGCGTCCGGCGCGTTTCACCTGAGAATCTGCCTGAATGATGCGACGATCCGAGGTGGGGTCAGCCGGTCCCGTCATAGGGGCGCCAACGCCCGTCAACATAGATTTCGGCTGGCTGGAAGCGTGCCTTGTACATCATCTTCTGGCTTCCCGGCACGAAATAGCCGAGATAGAGCCAGGGCATGCCGCGTTCCTGCGCATAATCGATCAGGTCGAGGATCATGAAGGTGCCAAGTGAGCGCGCCGCCTGGTCCGGATCAAAGAAGGAATAGACGGCGCTCATCCCGTCTTCCTGCACATCGGCGAGAACACAGCCGACTAGCCGTCCGTCATCATCGCGATAATTGACAACGAATGTCTCGATCGGGCTGTTTTCGATCATCGCGATGAAATCATCACGTCCCATATTGGCCATCTGGCCGTCATGATGCCGTCCCCGGATATAGGCGAGGAACAGCTGATACTGCTCATTTGTCGGGCGGATTGACCCGATTGATCGTGTCAGATCGCGGTTGGTCCGCTTGATGCGTGACAGATTACGACCCGGCTTGAACCGCGCGGTATCAACCCGCCAGGGAAGGCAGGCCTGGCATTGCGGGCAGACCGGCTTGTAGACCCAGTTTTCAACACGGCGGAACCCGGCGCGCGCCAACTCGTCATGAAGGGCCGGATTTTCCGAGATATCGACAGCGACGCGCTGCTCGGTCCGGCCGCTGATATAGGGGCAGTCCGATCGCATGCTGAGCCGCATCTGAAGAGGTGGCAGCTGATGAAGTCGCTTGTCCTGATCCATGCTGCAAGGCTGTCCTGTTTTCGTGGCAAGGGCAAGGCAACAGATGCCGCACCCGACAATTAACCGCCGGAACTGTCATCCATCTGGTGAACGATGAAGCCGGCTGACTTCAGATCGGCGATGATCTCATCGACATGTTCAGGCCCCCGTGTTTCGATCACGGCGTCGATCTTGGCAAGCTTTGCCGGCACATCATAAAACAACCGCTGGTGGTAAATTTCCACAATGTTGCCGCCGCAACGCCCAATCGATGAGGTGATCGCGGCCAGCATGCCGGGCTCGTCGGAAATATCGATCCGCAGTCGTGCCAGCCTTCCGTCACTTGCCATGTTGCGGTTCAGGATCGAGGCCAGAAGACGTGGGTCGATATTGCCACCACAGATCACGGCACCGACTCTTTTGCCGGAAAGGACCGAGCGATGCTGGTAAAGGGCGGCGATGCCGGCGGCGCCAGCGCCCTCGGCGACAATGCGTTGCTGTTCAATCAGGCTGCCGACAGCCCATTCAAGTGACTGTTCATTGACCAGCAGGATGTCATCGACGAGATCGGCGACGACCGGCCGCGTGACACCGCCGGGTTTCTTGACGGCGATCCCCTCGGCCAGTGTCTCGCCGCCACAGGCGATATCCTTGTTGGCGACGGCCAGCTTCATGGCCGGGTAAAGTTCGGTCTGGACTCCATAAATCCTGATATTCGGGCGCATCTCGCGGGCAATGGTGGCAATGCCGCCGATCAACCCGCCGCCACCGATGGGAACGACGAGAGCGTCAAGCGTGTCATCCTCGGCAAGCATTTCCAGCCCGACCGATCCCTGACCTGTCATCACCAGCTCGTCATCATAGGGATGGATCAGTGACAGGCCGCGCTCCCCGATCAGCCGGCTGACAAGGCCCTCGCATTCATTCAGGTTGCGGCCTTCCAGCACCACCTCGGCGCCAAGCGCGCGGGTTCGCGACACCTTGGCGAACGGCGTTTGCGCCGGCATCACGATCACCGCCGGAATGCCCATCTGTCTGGCGTGATAGGCGACCGCCTGGGCATGGTTGCCGGCTGACATGGTGATGACGCCACGCTTGCGTGCCTCGTCGGGCAGCGCCTGCATGGCGATGAAGGCACCGCGCGCCTTGAAAGAAGAGGTGTGCTGGAGATTTTCCAGCTTCAACCTGATATCGCAGCCCAGCAGGCCGGACAGCGCCGGTGCCGGCACGAAAGGGGTACGGATGATGTTGCCTTCAAGCCGTTCGGAAGCGTTTCGGATGTCGGTGGCGGAGACTGTCATGTTTCTGTCCTCCGGTAGGTGGTGTGTGCGGCGTCACTTCGCCTGCGCGCCAAGCAGGCGCGCGATGCGGGGTGCGAAATAGGTCAGAACGGCGTCGGCGCCGGCGCGCTTGAAGGCCATCAGGCTTTCCATCATCACGCGGTCCTCATCAAGCCATCCCTGCTGGCCGGCCGCCATGATCATCGCATATTCACCCGACACCTGATAGGCGACGCAGGGGACGCCGAATTCGGCCTTGGCACGGGTCAGGATGTCGAGATAGGGCATGCCCGGCTTGACGATCACCATGTCGGCGCCTTCCTGCAGGTCCAGCGCGATCTCGTGCAGTGCCTCGTCGCTGTTGGCCGGGTCCATCTGGTAGGTGGATTTGCCATCCTTGCCGGCAAGCGAACCGGCTTTCACGGCGCTGCGAAACGGGCCATAGAACGCAGAGGCGTATTTTGCGGCATAGGACATGATTTGCACATTTCCGTGCCCGGCATTGTCCAGCGCCGCGCGAATGGCGGCCACGCGTCCATCCATCATGTCGGACGGCGCAATGATGTCACAGCCGGCGTTCGCCTGATGCACGGCCTGCTCACACAGGATTTCGACGGTTTCGTCATTGGCGATCTCGCCATCGCGCAGAACACCGTCATGGCCATGATCGGTGAACGGGTCAAGCGCGACATCGCAGACAATGCCCAGGTCGGGACAGGCCGTTTTCACGGCGCGCACCGCCCGGCAGACAAGGTTGTCACCGTCGCGCGCCTGTGACCCGTCAGCATCCTTCAGCGACGCATCCAGTGATGGAAAGATGGCGATCGCGGGAATGCCGAGTGCAACCGCTTCACCGGCCTGCGCGACCAGATTGTCAATCCCAAGGCGCATCACGCCGGGCATCGATGCCACCGGCTCGCTCACATTGTCGCCCTCGATCACGAACATCGGCCAGATCAGGTCATCGACGCCAAGGCGGGTCTCTGCCACCAGACGGCGGGAGAATGCTTTCATCCTGTTCCGGCGCATGCGCGTGGCCGGGTATTGACCTCTGCTCATCTCGACTCCACGTCTCAGGAATGGTATCGCACCCGTCGCGCGTCACCGCGCGTTGGATGTGTGACCACACGGCTACCGAGATATAGACACCATCTGGACGGGACGCAATGCAGCAGGGTCATATCAGCTTTTCCACCCATGGCCGGGCCGGGCTCGTTCTGCTTGACCGGCCGCGTGCCCTGAACGCGCTGAGCGCGGAAATGGCGGCGGCGCTTCGCGACCAGCTCGGCATCTGGGCGGATGACAATGATATCGGTCACGTCGTGATGGCCGCATCCACGCCGCGGGCCTTTTGTGCCGGTGGTGATGTGCGCGATCTGCATGCCATCGCCGCGCGCGGCGAGTTTGAGCTCATGAAGACGCATTTCCGCGCCGAGTATGGCGCGCATCTGGCCGTTTACGACTTCCCGAAACCGGTCCTCTCGCTTGCCGACGGCATCACCATGGGCGGCGGTGCCGGGCTGATGCAATGCAGTACGCACGCCATTGTCAGCGAGACGACCCGCTTCGCGATGCCGGAATCGGCCATCGGACTGTTTCCCGATGCCGGTGCCAGTGTCTTTCTCGGGCGTTGTCCCCGGCCGGTGGCGCTGTGGCTCGGGCTGACCGGGCATATCATCGGGGCGGCTGACTGTCTGATGCTGGGCCTTGCCGGGGCCATGGTGCCGACCGCTGACATGACGGCGCTTCGCGAGGCGTTGCTGGCCTGCAACAGCGCCGATATCGACGCTGTAATCCACAGATTTCAGGCCGATCCCGGCATGCCGCCCCTGCAGGCCCAGCGCGCCACCATCGATCATGTGTTCGCCGGCCGGGATCTGGCCACCATGCGTGATCGTGCCGGTGATCTGGCGCGCCTGAAGGGTGACAGCCTCGCCGAGATGATTCACGCCGCTCTGTCCACGAAATGCCCGATGAGCATGCATGTGTTCGCCAGGCTCATCGAAATGGAACCGCGGATCGCGGACATTCCGGCGGCGCTGGACCTCGACTATCAACTTGCCATCAGAATGACCGCGCGGCCGGATTTCCGCGAAGGCGTCCGCGCGGTGCTGATCGACAAGAGCAATGATGCCGCCTGGCAACCGCCGCGCCTTGAGGATGTCACACCGGCGATGGTTGACGCGGTTTTTGACCATGCCGGACTGCCATCTCTAAGGTGAGGGATCATCCCGGGATCGATGCGGACGAGGGCGGCTTGCATCGGGCCGGGCATCGCCTTAGATTGGCGCGGCCGGTACCACCCGATTGAAAGGTCCGTTTCATGCGTCTCAGCCACTATTTTCTGCCGCTGCTCAAGGAAACGCCCAAGGAGGCGCAGATCGCCTCGCACCGGCTGATGCTGCGTGCCGGCATGATCCAGCAATCAAGCGCCGGCATTTATTCCTGGCTTCCGCTTGGCAAGAAGGTTCTCGACAAGATCGCGCAGATCGTGCGCGAGGAACAGAACCGGGCCGGTGCCCTTGAAATCATGATGCCGACGATCCAGCCTGCCGAGCTGTGGCAGGAATCGGGCCGCTATGATGATTACGGTGCCGAAATGCTGCGGATCCGCGACCGCCATGACCGCGATATGCTCTATGGCCCGACCAATGAGGAACAGGTCACCGATATTTTTCGCGCGCATGTTCGCAGCTACAAGGCGCTGCCGCTCAATCTCTATCATATCCAGTGGAAGTTCCGCGACGAGGTCAGGCCGCGCTTCGGGATCATGCGGGGCCGTGAATTCCTGATGAAGGACGCCTATTCGTTCGATCTTGATGCCGATCGTGCGCGCGAGGCCTATAACCGGATGTTCGTGTCCTATCTGAAGACCTTTGCCCGCATGGGGCTGACGGCGATCCCGATGGAGGCCGACACCGGCCCGATTGGCGGTGATATGAGCCATGAATTCATCATCCTTGCCGAAACCGGCGAGAGCGGTGTGTATTTCCACAAGGACTGGCTGGATGCCGATCTCGTCACCGCTGTTGATTATGATGATGATTTGCAACCTGTGGTCGATCGCTTCACCTCGCTCTATGCGCGGGCGGATGAAAAGCACGACCCGGCGGATTGCCCTGTCGCCGCTGACGATCTGATGAGTCTCCGCGGTATCGAGGTGGGGCATATTTTCTATTTCGGCGAGAAATATTCCGCCGCCATGGGGGCGACGGTGGCTGGTCCCGACGGTGCCAATGTGCCGGTCCATATGGGGTCCTACGGCATCGGCGTGTCGCGCCTTGTCGGCGGCATCATCGAGGCAAGCCATGATGACAAGGGCATCATCTGGCCGCGCGCGGTGGCGCCGTTTGATGTCGCGGTGATCAATTTGAAGCCGGGCGACGAGGCCTGCTCGGGCTGTGCCGAGGATCTTTATGCCCGTCTTGACGGTGCCGGGTGCGACCCGTTGCTGGATGACCGGGATGAGCGCCCCGGCGCGAAACTGGCGAGTATCGATCTGATCGGAATTCCGTGGCAGATCGTGGTCGGTCCGCGCGGCATGGCGAATGGCGTTGTCGAGGTGAAGAACCGGGCGACCGGTGAGAGTGTCGAAGTTTCGCCAGATTCCGCCCTCACCATGGTCACCGGTGACGCCAGCTAGATGGTACGGCGGGGCTGTTTTACCGTGACGCCATGATGAAAGGACCCTGATGCGCCTGTTTTCCCCTGTCGAGCGGCTGTTGGCGATGCGCTATATGCGGGCGCGCCGGGCAGAGGGATTCATTTCCGTCATCGCCTGGTTCTCGCTTGCCGGCATCACCCTCGGCGTGGCGACGCTGATCATCGTGATGTCGGTCATGAACGGGTTCAGGGCTGAACTGATCGGCCGGATTCTCGGTCTGAACGGCCATGTCGGCGTGTATGCCGCCGAGAATCGCGGCATCGAGAATTTCGACGATCTGTCGCTGACGCTTGCCGAGATTCCCGGCGTCATAGCGGTCACCCCACAGATCGAGGGGCAGGTGATGGTCACCCGTGCCAAGGTCAATATCGGCGCTGTCATCCGCGGTGTCCGGTGGTCGGATCTGGCGGCGCGGCGCCCGCTGTGGGACGCGCTGGACAAACCGACGATCGCCGCCTTTCGCGATGGCGAGGGGGTGCTGATCGGCAAGGGCATGGCCTTCAAGACCGGCGCGAAGGCCGGTGACACCATCACCCTGACGGCGGCCCGTGGCGAGGCCACGGCTTTCGGCACATTGCCAAAGCGGCGCACCTTTCGCGTGGCCGGTATTTTCGATGTCGGCATGCATGAATATGACAACAGTTTCGTGTTCATGCCGCTCGTCATGGCCGGCGATTTCCTGGGCATGAAGGACCGCGCGTCCGGGCTGGAGATATACACGACCGATCCCCAGAACATCGCCAATATCCGGGTTCTGGTCGCCGACCGGCTGAAAGGCGATCTGCGGGCCTTTGACTGGCTGCAGCGCAACCGCACCTTCATCAACGCGCTGCGTGTCGAACGCAATGTGATGTTCCTGATCCTGACGCTGATCATCCTTGTCGCCGCCTTCAACATCATTTCCTCGATGATCATGCTTGTCCGCTCGAAACACGCCGATATCGCCGTGTTGCGAACGATGGGCGCGGGCGCCGGCACAATCATCCGCATCTTCCTGATGACCGGTGCCAGCATTGGCGTCATCGGCACGCTTGCCGGCACCGTGCTGGGGCTTCTGTTCTGCTGGAAGATCGGATCGATTCAGGGTTTCATCGAATCGATTTCCGGGGCGGAACTCTTCGCTGCCGAGATCTATTTCCTGTCAACCCTGCCGGCGCAGGTCGATCCAGCCGAGGTCGGGCTTGTCATCGCGATGGCGTTGGCACTGTCGTTCCTTGCCAGCCTCTATCCTGCCTGGCGGGCCGGTCGTATCGCGCCGGCCGAGGTGCTGCGTCATGAATAGTCCGGGCGGGAACGGAAAGATCAGGCTGGAGATGCAGGGTGTCAGCCGGCAATATCACCAGGGTGACAGCGTCATAAATGTGCTGCGTGAGGCGGATCTTGCCATCAGGGGCGGCGAGATGACGGCGCTTGTCGGCCCGTCCGGTTCCGGCAAGTCGACCCTGTTGAATATCGCCGGGCTGCTGGAGCGCCCGAGCGCTGGCGAGGTGATCATCGACGGCACGCCGACGGTCGCTCTTGGCAGCCGCAGGCGCGGGCGTCTTCGCGGAAGTCATGTCGGCTTCGTGTTCCAGTTCCATCGCCTGCTTCCCGAATTCTCGGCGCTGGAAAATGTCATGATCCCACAGATGCTGGCCGGACTGGCCCGCGGCGAGGCTGAGGTGCGTGCGCAGCAGCTTCTTGGCATGGTTGGTCTGGCCGACCGGCGCGAACATCGGCCCGGGGCGCTGTCTGGCGGCGAGCAGCAGCGAGTCGCCATCGCCCGTGCGGTCGCGAACGCGCCGCGCCTGTTGCTGGCTGACGAGCCGACCGGCAATCTCGATCCCGAGACGGCCGATGACGTATTCGATCATCTTCAGAAGATCGTGCGGGGCACCGGCGCGGCGGCGCTGATCGTGACGCATAATGAACGGCTTGCCATGACAATGGACAGGCGTCTGACCATCAGGGACGGCAAGATCGCCGAACTCTGAGCCTCCCGAAATTCACTGCTTTCAAACTCGCTGATATGCCGAAGGCGGTTTGCCGGAAAAGCGGTTTGCCGGGACGGCGCGCTGCGATATCCTGTCCTCGACCAATTTTGCCGGACCTGATCCCATGCCATCATCCTTCGTGCATCTTCGTGTGCATTCAGCCTATTCGCTGGCGGAATCGACGCTTCGCCTGAAACAGCTGGCGGCGCTGGCCACGGCCGATTCGCAGGCCGCCGTGGCGATCACCGACACCAACAACATGTTCGGCGCGCTGGAATTCTCGCAGATCATGATGGATGCCGGCGTGCAGCCGATCATCGGCCTTGAATGCCTGCTTGCAGATGATCGCGGCAGTGGCGAGGTGGTGCTGCTGGCGCAGACCGAGGCCGGTTACGCAACCCTGTGCCGGCTGAATTCGGCGGCCCTGCTGGCTGTTGAGGGAGGTGACGATCCGGTGATCGCGCTTGACTCACTGGCGGCTGCCGGCGAGGGGCTGATCCTGTTGACCGGCGGCAGCGAGAACGGGTTTGTCGGCAAGGCGGCGGCGGATGGCCAGACGAGCCTTGTCGCCGAACGTCTGGCCGCGCTTTCGGCGGCGCTGCCGGGCAGCGTCTATATCGAGCTTCAACGTCACGGACTTGCTGCCGGACAGCGTGCCGAGCCGATCCTTCTTGATGCCGCGCTGGCGACCGGGCTGCCGCTTGTGGCCACCAATGACTGTCGCTTCGAGACCCGCGACATGGAGGTGCCGCATGATGTGCTTGTCTGTATCGGCACTGGTCGTAAACTTGCCGAGGAGGACCGCCGGCGATTCTCGGCCGAGCATTACTTCAAGAGCGCCGATGAGATGACGGCGCTGTTCGCCGATGTGCCGGAAGCGGTCCGCAACACATTGGTCATCGCGCAGCGGTGCAGTGTTGTCGCCGAAAAGCGTGATCCCATATTGCCACCTTTCGAGGCCGAGAGCGGGTTGAATGAAGAGGATGAGCTTCGCCGACAATCTGAGGTCGGGCTTGAAGAGCGGTTGCAACACCATGTGTTCACAACGGACATGGATCCGTCGGCGTGTGATCAGGCCGCCACCCCCTATCGCGAGCGTCTCGCCTATGAACTTGGCGTGATCAATCAGATGGGATTCCCCGGCTATTTCCTGATTGTCGCCGATTTCATCCAATGGGCGAAGCGAGAGGGCATCCCGGTGGGGCCGGGGCGGGGGTCCGGTGCCGGGTCGGTTGTCGCCTGGGCGTTGTCGATCACCGATCTCGATCCGCTGCGGTGGGGGTTGTTGTTTGAACGGTTTCTCAACCCCGAACGCGTGTCGATGCCGGATTTCGATATCGATTTCTGCCAGGACCGGCGTGACGAGGTCATCGCCTATGTTCAGGAGAAATACGGGTTTGATCATGTCGCCCAGATCATCACCTTCGGATCGCTGCAGGCGCGTGCCGCGCTCCGCGATGTCGGGCGTGTTCTGGAAATGCCCTATTCACAGGTTGACCGCATCGCCAAACTGATTCCGAACAATCCGGCCAACCCGACGACCATTGCACAGGCGCTTGAAAGCGAGGAGGATCTGCGCCGCCAGCGGCGGGAGGACGAGCAGGTTGCCGAACTGATCAACACCTCGATGAAGATCGAGGGGCTGTTCCGTCATGCCTCGACGCATGCTGCCGGTCTGGTGATCGGTGACCGCCCGCTTGACCAGCTTGTGCCGCTCTATCGCGACCCACGCTCACCGATGCCGGTGACACAGTTCAACATGAAGTGGGTTGAGAATGCCGGGCTGGTGAAATTCGACTTTCTGGGGCTGAAGACGCTGACGGTTCTGGAACGGGCGGTCACCTTCCTTGCCGCGCGCGGGGTCGAGATCGACATCGCCTCAATCCCGCTGGATGATGCGAAGACGTTCGAGATGCTGTCCGCCGGTGACACGGTTGGCGTGTTCCAGCTTGAATCGGCTGGCATGCGGGACGTTCTCAAGGGGCTGAAGCCGGACCGGTTCGAGGACATCATCGCTGTCGTCGCTCTCTACAGGCCGGGCCCGATGGAGAACATCAAACATTACGTCGCGCGCAAGCATGACCCGTCACAGGTCACCTACATGCATCCGGCGCTGGAGCCTGTGCTGGCCGAAACCTACGGGATCATGATCTATCAGGAGCAGGTACAGCAGGCGGCAAGGGTGCTTGCCGGCTATACGCTTGGCGGGGCCGATTTGCTGCGGCGGGCCATGGGCAAGAAGATCAAGGCCGAGATGGACAAGCAGCGCCAGACCTTTATCGCCGGGTCGGTGGCGAATGATCTGGACGAACAGCTTGCCTCGGATGTGTTCGACCAGATTGCCGCCTTTGCGGGCTACGGGTTCAACAAGTCACATGCCGCCGCCTATGCGCTGGTGTCCTATCAAACGGCTTATCTCAAGGCCAACTTTCCCGAGGAATTCATCGCCGCCTCGATGGCGCTTGATGCCGGCAGCACTGACAAGCTGGCGGCGTTCAGGCAGGAATGCCAGCGCGCCGACATTCCGGTATCGCCGCCAGATGTCAATCACTCCGGTGCCAGCTTCACGGTCGAGCCGCCGCGCAATGGCGGCAAGGCATCCATCCGCTATGCGCTTGGCGCCATCCGCAATGTCGGTGGCGAGGCGATGGCACGGCTTGTCGATGAACGCGAGCAGAATGGCGCCTTTGCCGACCTGTCGGATTTTCTGCGGCGCCTGCCGCGAGAGGCCGCCAACAGACGACAGATGGAACATCTGATTCGTGCCGGCGCGCTTGACAGTCTGCATGGCAACAGGCGCGAATTGATCGAGAATATCGAGGGCGTGCTTGGCCACGCCGAGGCGATGTGGCGCGATGCGCAGTCAAGTCAGGACAGCCTGTTTGGCGGCGATGACGCGCTGGATAATACGGTAAGGCTGCGCGCCTGTGATGACTGGGGCGGCATGGACAGGCTGCGCGAGGAGTTTGATGCGCTCGGCCTGTATCTGTCGGCGCATCCGCTGGACGGCTATATGGGGCGGCTTGAGAGGCTGCAGGTCACGTCGGCCGCCGCCCTTGCCGAGATGATCGAGACCCGCATGATCAAGCCGCGGGTGCATCTTGCCGGGTCGGTGACCTCGAAACAGGTGCGGATCTCGCAACGTGGCAACAAATTCGCTTTTGTGCAGTTCACCGACCAGTCCGGCATGTTCGAGGTGACCTTCTTCGCTGACATTCTGGCCGAGAGTCAGGAACTGCTGGACAGCGACATGCCGGTTCTGGTCGCCGCGAATCTCCGGCTTGAGGAGAATGGCCCGCGCCTGACGGCAGCGCGTGTGCAGGCACTGGATGACGCCATCGCGGCCTGGAATGGCGGTGTCGGCGTTGTTGTGCAGGATGACCGGCCGCTACCGGCGCTGAAATCGCTCCTGTCCGAAGATGGCCCGGGGCAGGCCGAGGTGAAATTGCAGCTGGAGATCGACGGCAAGGCGGTACGGGTGGCGCTTCCCGGCCGCTACAGGCTGAGCGGTGAGGCGCGGCAATCGCTTCGCCAGCTTCCGGGCGTGCTGGAAGTGCAGGATCTGTAGCGCGGCCTGTTCGGGCATTATCCGGCATTTGATTTCGACTTGCATTTACCTGCTTCTTTGGGTACACCACGCGCAATTCACACATGCGGGCCGCGCCCGCCGGCTGCAGTCGGCAAGGGGGCATTCCGGTGAGGGCGTCACAGCCTTTCATTTCCCGCATGGAGGCTTAACCGGAGAACAGGAGTTTTACGATGTCTCTGCCCAGTTTTTCCATGCGCCAGATGCTTGAGGCTGGCGTCCATTTCGGCCACAGCACCCGTCGCTGGAACCCGCGCATGAAGCCGTTCATTTTCGGCGAGCGCAACAAGATCCACATTCTGGATCTGCAACAGACCGTGCCGATGCTGCACGCGGCGCTGAAAGCGCTGAGCGACGTTACTTCGCGCGGTGGTCGTGTCCTGTTTGTCGGAACAAAGCGTGCCGCGGCCGACAAAATCGCCGAAACCGCCCGCAATTGCGGCCAGTATTACGTGAACCATCGCTGGCTTGGCGGCATGATGACCAACTGGGCGACTGTGTCGCGGTCGATCCGCCGTCTTCGCGACCTTGAAGGCCGCATGGACAGCGATGAAATCAACCAGCTGACAAAGAAGGAAGTCCTGCAACTCAC
>JAYQDX010000060.1:0-6669 GCA_038138545.1 Rhodobiaceae bacterium
CCCTGTACTGCCCCTGTCCCGGCGCTGTCCGGCAAGGATTTCAGGCGGGTATGCACCGGCCTGATATGGCGGTCACCTGCGCCGGTTCAGCCGCCGCCGAAAAGACCGTGTCGTTTCGGGTCGTGCGGGGCGTCGCCCATCTCCAGATGCAGCCTGTCGCCGGTCCATGGATGCGCCGCGACGACGGCGTCGTCAAGCTCGATGCCCAGTCCCGGCGCGGTTGGCGGGATGATATAGCCATCTTCCCAATGCAGCGGCCGCTTCAGCAGTTCTGCATGGAATCCGTCCATCTTTCCGATCGATTCAAGGATCAGGAAATTCGGAATGCAGGCCGCAAGCTGGATATTGGCGGCGGCGACGACCGGCCCGCAATAGAGATGTGGCGCGATCTGGACATAGCGGGTTTCCGCCATCGCGGCGATCTTCTTGCCTTCGAGGATTCCGCCGGCGCGGCCAAGGTCCGGCTGCAGGATCGCCGCCGCCTTGCATTCCAGAACGCGGGCGAACTCGAATTTGCTGCACAGTCTTTCGCCTGTCGCCACCGGAATCGAGGTTCCGGCGGCCACCTTCGCCATTTCCTCCGGCATGTCGGGAGGGCAGGGCTCCTCGAACCAGAGCGGGTCATAGGCCTTGATCCGCTGCGCCAGTCGCAGCGCGCCGGCGGCGGTGAACTGGCCATGCGTTCCGAACAGCAGATCGGCGCGGTCACCAACGGCGGCGCGGATCTCGCGGCAGAAGGTCTCGCTCCGGTCGAGGGCTTCAAGATCGGGCATGCGCCCGTCATAGACGGTGTATTGGCCCGCCGGGTCGAACTTGACGGCGGTAAAGCCCTCGGCGACGCGTGCTGCCGCCGCCTCGGCACTGGCCAGCGGGTCATTATAGAAATCGGAAGCTGTCTGATGTTCCCCGGGATACAGATAGGTGTAGGTCCGCAGACGGTCATTCACCAGGCCGCCCAGAAGCGCATATACAGGTCTGTCGAGCGCCTTGCCGACAATATCCCAGCAGGCCATTTCCAACCCGCTGACCACGCCCTGGACCGAGGCATCGGGGCGATGGGTGAAACCCGAGCCGTGCGCACGCCGCCAGAAATGCTCGATCCGGTCGGGCGGCATGCCTTCCAGATAGCGCTGGAACATATCCTCGGCCATCTGGCAGACAACTTGCGGGGCAAAGCTGGCGGCGTAGATCTCGCCAATGCCGGTGATCCCGCAGGAAGTCGTCAACCGCACGAAGATGAAATACCGGCCACCAAAGCCCGGCGGCGGTGTGCCGACAATGAATGTCTCCAGTGATTGAAGCCGCATCAGCACCTCCTCAGACGATCGCGGCGCGCGCGCAATCGTGATGTCGCGGACAGGAAGCGGGGCTGCCATGCCGCCGCCGCATCGGTTATCATGCCATTCATGCTGGCATATGGAATTGGTGACGGCAATCATGCGCCATCGTCCGCAGGTCATCGGCAATTAACCGGGGTTTCCTGTCATGATCACATCTCTTCTCAATGTCGCGCGGCGGCACATCATCCTGTTCGGCGCTGCAAAATTCGGCATCGGTTTGCTGGCCGGCTTCGCGCTTGGCGTCTATTTTCTGCCGATCCTGACGGCCGAGGACGGGCTGGACAGCGCCGCGCTGGCGCAGCTTGAGGCCAGTGCCGAGCGGCGCGGCACCTTCACCCGCGACCTTGCCGGATCCGATGCCTTCCATTGGGGCGAGGGGGTTGTCCATGTCAGCCGGCAACGGGTCTGGCTTGACGGGCGTATCGCGCCCGGCCCCGATTATCGGCTCTATCTGACACCGGAATTTGTCGAGGACGAGGCCGGCTTCCTTGGCATCAAGGCCCGCTCGGTCGATATCGGGCCGATCAAGGCCTTCACCAATTTCGATCTGGCCGTGCCGCCCGGTGTCGAGGTTGGTGATTTTCCGGCACTGCTGATATGGTGCGAGGCATTCGCGGAATTCATCACCGCGGCGCGGCTGTCCTGACCCGCGCATCCTGACAATATGTGCCAAGACCATAAAGCCGAGGATTTCATGACCGTTTCGCTTGCCGGCCTGTCCATTCCGGCGCCGGATGCCATCGCGCTGGACGATATCATCGCGATGTATGAGGCGTTGCGCCCACATATGCCGTCGGCTGTGCCGCCGCCGGCCCCGCCCCGCCAGGTTGACCGCCTTGTTGATATCCTGCCGCATGTTGATGCGCTGATTCTCGACGGGTTCGGCGTGATCAATGTCGGCGCCGGCGTGATCGATGGCATCCATGATGTGCTGGAGGTGGCGGCGGCGCGTGACATTGCGGTGATGGTGCTGACGAATGGCGCCGGCCAGGGCGCGGGGGCGAGCTGGGCCAAATATCGTGACTGGGGGCTGGAGATCACGCGCCAGCAGGTGGTGTCGAGCCGCGATGCGCTGGAGGCGGCGTTGCCGGCGGCGGCGGCGGGGCGGATTGTCGCCCCGTTGGGCCCGGCGGCGCGGCCGCTTGATATAGGGAGCGAACTCACCCTTGCCGGTGATCCGGACCTGTTCGAACGTGCGCAGTGTTTTGCCTTTCTCGGGGCGGCGGGTTGGGACGACACGCTGCAGAGCGCGCTTGAGGGCGCGCTGGCGCGGGGCGGGTGCGATCTTCTTGTCGGCAATCCTGATATCAGCGCCCCGCTTGGGGGCGCCTTCTCGGCCGAGCCCGGCTATTGGGCGGTGCGGGCGATGCAGGCCACCGGCATTGTGCCGCGCTGGTATGGCAAGCCGCACGCCGCCGCCTTCGATCTTGTCCTTGGCCGGCTGGAACAGGTTCATGGCCGTCAATTCGAGCGCGGCCGCGTCGCGATGGTCGGTGATTCGCTCCACACCGATATTCTGGGCGCGCGGGCGGCTGGCCTGCAGGCGGTGCTGCTGACGGGTTATGGGCTGTTCTGCAATGGCGGCGCACATGATATGATCGAGGCTTGCGGAATCGTGCCGGACTGGATTGCCGCAACACTTTAGTGAGGCAGAAGGAACAACCGATCATGCTGCATCGCCGCTTTCTTCTCGAGGGGCTTGAATGCGCCTGCCGAATCGGCGCCTATGACCATGAAAGGCTGGCACCACAGCGGGTGGTGATCGACGCCGAGATCCTGCTGGTGGATGAAAGCGAGCCGACAACCGACCGGCTGGAGGATGCGCTGAATTACGATGTGATCCGCAGCACAATTCTCGATATCGCGACGTCACGGCATTTCGATCTCCAGGAAACGCTGGCCCGCCGGATCTTCGACTCGCTGGCGGCGCTTGCCGGCGTGACGGCGGTGCGGGTTCGAACCGCCAAGCCGGAGGCGTATGAGGATTGCCGACAGATTGCCTATGAACTGTCGAACATGGGCTGAGCGATGTTCGAGGATGCCGACCTGCTTCGCGACTATTACCGGACCCGTCAGGGCCGTCACGTTGCGATGCGGCTGCGCCATGCCCTTGCCGATTTCTGGAACCGGGCACCGAATGCCTGTAACGCGGCGCTCGGTTACGCGCCGCCTGTCTTCAGGTCCGAGGATCAGCTTCGTGCGCTGGCGCTGCTGCCGATGCGGCTCGGCCCGCGGCGATGGCCAAAAAAGGGACCTGTTCGGGCCGCGCTTGTCGACAGCCGCGCGCTACCGGTCCAGAACGTGCAGCTCGACCGGCTGCTGTTGCTTCACGCGCTGGAATTCGATCCAAACCCCAGCCGCCTCCTCGATGAATGCTGGCGTGTTCTTGACGGGTCCGGGCGGCTGATGGTGATGGTGCCGAACCGCAACGGGCTTTGGGCGCGCGCCGAGAAGACACCATTCGGCCATGGCCGGCCCTATTCGCGGGGCCAGTTGCGGCACCTGCTCCAGGAACACGGCTTTACCCCGGTCGAGGCGCGGACAATCCTGTTCACCCCGCCCGCCGCGCCCGGCCTGTTTCTCAGAATGGGCCCGCAGATCGAACGGCTTGGTCGGAACTGGTCGCCCGGCATTGGCGGCGTTCTGGTGATCGAGGCCGAGAAGAATTTGTATGCGCCGGCCGGACAGACCGGCCGCCAGCGCGCCGCGAAATCGGCGATAGCGCGCAAACTTGCGCCACGTCCAACCGGCGCGATCCGCGAGGGGACGGAATGACCGGCACCCGACATGCTGCCGAGATCCGGTTCCGCGGCTCGCCACGCATTCACGCATGTCTTCATGATTGTCTGGTACCGGCGGCAGACTGTCTGCTATAGAGGCTGAAGCGCAACTGAACCGGGGACGAGGCTGGCCGGTGATGTGGCTTGTCACGCTGTCCTGTACCAAGTTATCGCCTGATCCATGACCGACCACACATGACTGACCATCTGAACGATCTGCGAGCGACCATCAACCGGCTGGATGACGACATCCTCGCGCTGGTGCGCCGCCGCATGACGCTTGCCGGCGACATCATTGCGGCAAAGCGGGGCGGTGCGGCCTATCGACCGGGACGTGAGGCGGCGGTGATCGATCGGCTTGCGGCCGCCGCGCCCGATTTGCCGCGCCAGCTTGTGGCGAATGTCTGGCGTCAGCTGATGACGGCAAGCACGGCATGGCAGGACAATGCGCTCGAGGTGGCGGTTCATGTGCAGGCGATGGCGGTGGCGGGTTGGCATTTCGGAGGTCTGGTCACGATCCGTGAATGCGCCGACCTCGACGCTGTCAGATCGCGGCTTGACGCCGGGGTCGGCCTTGCGCTGGTGCCGGAGAGCTGCGAGGCGGACCTGGCGTCCTGGCTGCTGGCGGATACAGGCTATCACCTGATTGCCAGCACGCCGCCCTACCGGTCGGACTCGTTACCCCAGACCTGGATGATCGGTCGTGACCCGGCGGACCCGGTCGAGAGCGAAATGACAATTGTTGCCCGTCACGGCGATGATGGCGCGGTCCTTGACAGAATGCCGGGACGCATCGAGGCACCGGTTGCCGGCATCACGGGTGAACATCGGGTCGTCGGCGTGATCGCCGCGCCCCCGGACCAGGAACAGTCATGACGGAGATTTACAGCAGGGTCGCGATCATCGGGATCGGTCTTATCGGATCGTCGGTGGCGCTGGCCGCGCGCCGCGCCGGTGTTGTCGGACATATCGTCGGTTGCGACAGCGATGACGATGTGGCGCCGGAGGTGAAACGCCTCGGGCTTGCCGACAGTGTTACCACCGACGCTGAGGCGGCTGTCGCCGACGCCGATCTGGTGGTGATGTCGGTGCCGGTCGGTGCCATTGGCGCGTTGGCGCGGCGGATTATTCCGGCGATGAAACCCGGCGCCGTGCTGACGGATACCGGATCGACCAAGCGGTCGGTCGTCCGTGATGTGACACCGCATGTCAGAGATGACATTCACTGGATTCCCTCGCACCCGCTTGCCGGTACCGAACATTCCGGTCCGGCGGCCGGGTTTCCCGACCTTTTCAACGGGCGGTACTGGCTGATTCTGCCCGGTGACGCGCCGGAGGCGGAGGTGGCGCGGTTCGAGAGCTTTGTCACCGCCATCGGCGCGGTCGCCGAGCGCATGGATGCCGATTATCACGACAAGGTGCTGGCGCTGACATCGCACCTGCCGCATCTGATCGCCTATACAATCGTCAGCACGGCGGTCAATCTGGAAAGCCAGCTGAAGAATGACGTGATCAGGTTCTCGGCGTCCGGCTTTCGTGACTTCACGCGGCTTGCCGCCTCCGATCCGGTGATGTGGCGCGATGTCTTCATCAATAATGACGAGGCGGTGCTGGAGATGCTGCAGCGCTTTTCCGAGGATCTGTCGGATCTGCAGCGGGCCATCCGGTGGGGCGAGACGGAGAAGCTCGAGAGCCTGTTCCATCGCACCCGCGAGATCCGTCGCTCGATCATCGATGCCGGTCAGAGCTAGGGCTGGAAGCTGGCCCCACAGGTGAAATTGGCTACCGTCGGTTGTTTTCAGATCCGGATTGTTTCCGCCAGATATTTCGCATATTCGCGGGTCAGCAACCGTATCATGGCGCGGTCCCGCCACCAGCCGGCGATGTTCAGATCAACCGGCGTGACCGGCCATTGATACAGATCGAATTCGGGCATTTCGCGGGCGAAGACCAACAGCGCCCTTGGCATATGATAGCTGGCTGTCACAAGTCGTAGCGAGTACATGCTGTGACGCAGTGCCCAGGCGCGCGCCGCAATGGCGTTGCCGCGCGTGTTGCCGGCCTCGAAATCCAGCTCGACGCAGCAGAACAGCAATTCCGCCTTGTGGTCATCAAGCCCGAGTTCCTGCACCAGCACGGCGCGGTTGACGCCCTCACCAACGCCGGAAATCAGCATTTTTCCGCGTTTCTGGGCGGTCAGAAGACGCAGCCCGTCATCAAGACGCTGCTGCCCGCCGGTCATCACGACGATCCCGTCGGTGAAGTGCAGCTTGCCCTGCGGCGCGTGGGGAAGTGTCAGCACGAAATGCTGCAGGCCGGCGATGAAGGATGCAACGGCCAGCACCAGATAGACGGCAAGATACTTCACTGTCCGCCGGGATATCGCGTGGTCAATTGCCGTCATCAAGGGTGTTGCCCTCGCCATTCCGGTTCCGTTTCGACAGGCCGTGACATGCCAGCCTTGCGGCACGATCATAATAGTCTAGCACATTCCGCGGCGGCCGCCGGAGCGAAATAATTGGCCCGAATGATTGGCCCGAATGATTGGC
>JAYQDX010000060.1:6769-10520 GCA_038138545.1 Rhodobiaceae bacterium
AATGATTGGCTGGCATAATCAGCCTGATGACCGGACATGTGCCGAAGCCGGGCTTTCCGAAAGGCCGGCTTTGGTGTATCGAGAATGAAGGCAAGAGGAGGAGAGACGGGTCAATGCTGCTGACCTGCCCGAACTGTGACACGGTGTTCCGGGTCGATGGCGAGAAGATTGGCGCGGCCGGACAGGCTGTCCGCTGTTCGGTCTGTGCGCATGTCTGGCAGGCCGCCCCGCCGATGCTGGTCGAGGAAGCCGAACCGGGAGAGATGGCCAGCGCCCTGCGCACGGTTCTCGGATCGTTTCTTGTCATGCTGTTGCTGCTTGGCGGCATCGTCGGCGTGGTGTTCGAGCGGGCGACCATCACCGCCTACGCGCCGGGCCTGATCGGTGTTTTCCAGCAGATCGGCCTTTCGGTCCGGCCGGACACCGAACATCTTCGCATTGTTGATCTGAGGGCCGATTATGCCGGTGACACCATGCGGTTGAGCGGCCAGTTACAGAATAACGCCGCCTTTTTCGCGCATGCCCCGCTTCTCGAGGTCAGGGTGGTGTCCGCGTCCGGCGAGTCGCTGGCCAGCCGGATCATTCGCGCGGACGACGCCGTGATCCGGCCGGCGATGACAAGCGGGTTCTTCACGCAGCTTGTCTTCGAGGCCAGCAACGAGCCGACGGTCACCGTGACCATGCGCGATGATCCGGTGGTCAGACAGTAATCAGGGCATGGCCATTCGCAGACGCGGTCTGGCCGGTCAGGACAGGACGGGAATGGTTTCTTCGGCCAGAAGTTCCGCAATGTCACGCTGCCGCCGCAATACATGGCATGTGCCGTCAAGAACCATCACCTCGCCGGCGGGGGGGCGCGAATTGTAGCTTGAGGCCATCACCGCGCCATAGGCGCCGGCCGACATCACCGCCAGCCCGTCACCTTCGGCAAGCGCCGGCATCATCCGGTCCTGCGCCAGATAATCGCCGGTCTCGCAGACCGGGCCGACAATATCCGCCGGACCTTCCGCTGCCGGACCTTTTGCTGTCTTGGCCGGCCCAAGCGGCAGCACGGCATGATACGCCTCATACAGGGTCGGGCGCAGCAGATCGTTCATCGCCGCATCGACGATGACGAAACGCTTGTTGTCACCGTCTTTCAGGTAGATCACGCGGGTCAGAAGCGCGCCATTATTGGCGACAATCGACCGTCCCGGCTCGAATCCGAGCTGGAACCCGCTATCGGCGAAGATGCGGCTGACCAACGCGCCATAGGCGGTGAAATCAGTGGCTGTGCCGGCCTCGTAATCGACGCCAATGCCACCGCCAAGGTCGAGTGTCGGCACCGGCAGCCCTTCGTCGCGCAGGGCGCTGCCAAAATCAAGAAGGGCGGAATAGGCGCGCGCGAACGGATCGAGATCGAGGATCTGCGAGCCGATATGAACCGCCAGGCCGGCCGGCCGGATATGCGGGTCGCCGGCAAGCCGGCGATAGAGGCTGGCGGCCTCGTTCTGCGCCGTGGAGACACCGAATTTGGTGGAACGCTGACCGGTGGAAATCTTGGCGTGCGTGTCGGGGGCAACGTCGACATTGACCCGCAGCGCCACGGGCGCCACGACATTGCGGGCCGCTGCCACGCGGCTGATCGCCTCGACCTCGGCGGCGCTTTCGGCGTTGATCTGGCCGATACCGGCATCCAGCGCCGCGCCGATCTCCTCGGCGGTTTTGCCAACACCCGAAAAGACGATCATGTCAGCCGGCACGCCGGCGGCACGCGCGCGGTGCAGCTCACCGCCCGAGACAATGTCGGCGCCGGCACCCTCGGCGGCCAGCAGTGCCATCACACCAAGCGCCGAATTGGCCTTCAGCGCGAAATGCACCTTGCCACCGACCGGTGCCACGGCGGCGGCGAAATTGCGATAATCGGCGCGAATGCCGTCGCCTGAATAGACATAGAGCGGGGTGCCGTGCGCCGCCGCGATATCCTCCAGCACGAGGCCGCCGACGGTCAGGCGCCCGCTGTCATCACGCGTAAAGCTGCTTGTCATGCCCTGTGATCCTCGCTGGTGTCAGGAGGCGCTGTCGGCGGACTGCGCCGGGACCTCGGACGGGCGATAGGGATCGCCCCGCTTGCCGCAGGCGGTCAGTCCGCCGGCGACAAGAGCCAGCACCAGCATTGCAAACCCGAAACGCTTCATTGTCATCTTCCTTCCCGCTCAGCCTTCATCCAGCGCATAACGCGTCCGCGCCTCGGCAATCCGCGCGCGCACCTCTTCAGGCGCGGTGCCACCGAAACTGCGCCGCATCGCGACCGCCGCCTCGCAGGACAGAACCGCCAGCACATCGGCGGTGATGCGGGGCTCTACAGCCTGCATGTCGGCAAGGGCCAGCGCGTCAAGATCGCATCCCCGCTCGGCGGCGATGGCGACGATGCTGCCACTGACATGATGCGCCTCGCGAAAGGGCAGCCCAAGCTCGCGCACAAGATAGTCCGCAAGGTCGGTGGCGGTCGGAAAACCCTGGGTCAGCGCGGCGCGCATGGCTTCGGGCCTGGCGGTCATGTCGGCAACCATGCCGCTCGTCGCGGCGATGGCGATGCCAAGCGCGTCGGCGGCATCAAAGACACCTTCCTTGTCCTCCTGCATGTCCTTGCCATAGGCCAGCGGCAGCCCCTTCAGCACAATCAGGAGTCCGTTCAGCGACCCGATGATCCGGCCCGGCTTCGCACGCACAAGCTCGGCCGCGTCGGGGTTGCGCTTCTGCGGCATGATCGAGGATCCGGTGGTGAAGGCATCGGACAGGGTGATAAAACCGAACCTGTCCGAACACCAGATCACCATCTCCTCGGCAAGCCGCGACATATGGACGGCGCACAGCGCGGCAGCGGCGAGGAACTCCACGGCGAAATCGCGGTCGGAGACCGCATCCATGGCATTCGCCGCCGGCCGGTCGAAGCCCAGCAATTCGGCCGTCATGTGGCGGTCGGTCGGAAAAGAGGTGCCGGCCAGCGCGGCGGCGCCAAGCGGTGACTCATTGAGCCGGCGGCGCGCATCGGCAAAGCGCCCGCGATCGCGCCCGAACATTTCGACATAGGCCATCAGATGAAAGCCGAAGGTGACAGGCTGCGCCGTCTGCAGATGGGTGAAACCCGGCATCAGCGTGTCGGCATGCTCCTCGGCGCGCCGCAGCAATATCCGCTGCAGTTCGGCCAGCGCGGCATCGACCGAATCAATGAGCTCTCGTACCCACAGCCTGAAGTCGGTCGCCACCTGGTCATTGCGCGAGCGCGCGGTATGGAGCCGGCGCGCCGGCTCACCGATCAGTTCGGCAAGCCGTGATTCGATATTCATATGGATATCTTCGAGGGCGGCTGAAAACGCGAAATCACCGCGCGTGATTTCATCAAGGATACTGTCCAGCCCCTGATGGATTGCGTCGCGGTCGGCGTCGGTGATGATGCCGCAGGCCGCCAGCATCGTGGCATGCGCCTTCGAGCCGGCAATATCCTGACGATAGAGCCGCCGGTCATAATCGATCGACGCATTGATATCCTGCATCAGTTGCGACGGCCCGCTTGAGAAGCGGCCGCCCCAGATGCTAGACTTCGTTGGTCTTTTATCCGGCGATGTGTCCCTGTCGGTCATGGCCTGATCTGTCCGCGCGCCAGCGTTATGGCGTCCTCATAATCCGGAAAATTGCATGAGTTATAGACGGCTTTTATCGATTTTACAGCCAAAAACACCGGTGTCGGTGCCACCGTCGCCGGTCCCGG
>JAYQDX010000060.1:10620-13590 GCA_038138545.1 Rhodobiaceae bacterium
TTATCGATTTTACAGCCAAAAACACCGGTGTCGGTGCCACCGTCGCCGGTCCCGGCCCTGGTCCTGTTGCTGTTCCTGGTGCTGGCTACCGCTGCGCCGTCCCTGACGGGCGCATCAGGCGCGCCCGAGGCACCGCCACGCGAAGCCGCGCCTGATCTGACCAGCCCGATCACCGATGAGACCGGCGCCGAAATGAGGATCGCGGATTTTGGCGGCCGGCCGCTGCTGATCAATGTCTGGGCCACATGGTGTGCCCCCTGCATTGCCGAGCTTCCGGCATTGTCGCGCGCCGCCGCCGCGCTTGCCGGTGACGAGGTCACGGTGCTGCTGGTCTCGATTGACCGCGGCGGGGCGGCAAAGGCGATGCCGTTTCTGGAAAAACATGGGGTCACCGGCGTGCGGCTGGGGTTCGATCCAAAGGCACGGCTGTCACGCGGGATGCAGGTCCGCGGCCTGCCGACGACCATTCTGCTGCCGGCCGGGCAGGATGCGGCCTGGCGTTTTGTCGGCCCTTTCGAATGGGATGATCCGGCGATGCTGGCACTGGTGCGCGGGCTTCTGGCCGAATGACCATGGATCAGGTTCAGCCATGAAAAAGGGCGGCCGCAGCCGCCCCTGTCAGGGATGTGGGCCGTGCCGGATCAGTCAAGCGTCGATTCCAGCTCCGGAACGGCGTCGAACAGATCCGCCACAAGGCCGAAATCGGCGACCTGAAAGATCGGTGCCTCTTCATCCTTGTTGATGGCGACAATCACCTTGCTGTCTTTCATGCCGGCGAGATGCTGGATCGCTCCCGAGATGCCGACAGCCACATACAGGTCCGGCGCGACCACCTTTCCGGTCTGACCAACCTGATAGTCGTTTGGCACGAAACCGGCATCGACCGCCGCGCGCGAGGCACCAACCGCGGCGCCAAGCTTGTCGGCGACCTTTTCCAGCATCGCGAAATTCGCGCCATCCTGCATGCCGCGACCACCCGAGATGACAATCGGCGCCGAGGTCAGTTCCGGACGCTCGGAGCTGGAGAGTTCGGATTTGACATAGCTCGACAGGCCGGCGTCTGCCGATCCGGATGCGGCTTCGATGGCGGCGCTGCCACCCTCGGCGGCGGCGGCCTCGAAGGCGGTGCTGCGAACCGTCACCACCTTGATCGACTCATTCGATGTGACGGTGGCGATGGCGTTACCGGCATAGATCGGACGCTGGAAGCTGTCCGCGCTCTCGACCTTGATGATGTCGGAGACCTGCATCACATCGAGCAACGCGGCGACGCGCGGCATGATGTTCTTGCCGGTGGTGGTGGCCGGCGCCATCAGATGCGTGTAACCCGACGCCATCGACTGTATCAGCGGTGCCACATTTTCCGCGATGCCATGCGCAAGCGCGGCGTCATCGGCTGTCAGCACCTTTGACACGCCGGCGATGGCGGCTGCGGATTTCGCGACCTCGCCGCCGGGATCTCCGGCAACGAGGATATGGATGTCGCCACCGATCTGGGTGGCGGCGGTGACGGTGTTCAGCGTGGCCGGGGCCAGCTGGCCGTCATCATGGTCTGCAAGGATGAGAATGCTCATGATCAGATCACCTTTGCTTCGTTTTTCAGTTTGTCTACCAGCTCGGCCACATCGGATACCTTGATTCCGGCCTCGCGGGCAGGTGGCTCTTCGACGCGGGTAATGGTCAGCCGGGGTGCGATATCGACGCCAAGATCGGCGGCACTCATCGAATCAAGCGGCTTCTTCTTCGCCTTCATGATATTCGGCAGCGACGCATAGCGCGGTTCATTCAGACGCAGATCGACGGTGACCACGGCCGGCATCCTGATCTCGAGATGTTCCAGACCGCCATCAACCTCGCGGATGACGCCGGCGCTGTCACCCTTGATCTCGATTCCCGAGACAAAGGTTCCCTGCGCCCATCCAAGAAGCGCGGCCAGCATCTGGCCGGTCTGGTTGCAGTCATCATCGATGGCCTGCTTGCCGACAAAGACCAGTCCGGGCTCCTCGCGCGTCACCACCTCCTTCAGCAGCTTGGCGACGGCCAGCGGCTCAATCTCGTGCGGCGCCTCGATATGGATACCGCGATCCGCGCCCATCGCCAGCGCGGTACGGATGGTTTCCTGGTTCTGGGTCGGGCCGATCGACACGGCGACGACTTCGTCCGCGCCGCCGGCTTCCTTCAGCCGCAGGGCCTCTTCAACGGCGATCTCGTCAAATGGGTTCATCGCCATTTTCACATTCGCCAGCTCAACGCCGGTGTTGTCGGCCTTCACCCGCACCTTGACATTGTAGTCGATCACCCGCTTGACCGGGACTAGCACCTTCATCTGTCACTCCTTACCAAGAGAGATTTTGTGAGATTACACAGCCTGTGTTCGAAATCTGCACCTGTCTGGAATAATACCCCGAACAGGGAAAAACTTGCTCATTTCTGGCCAGAATTTTGTCCGGGACGCCACAACACGTCGGTTTCACCGCCATTGTTGAGGGTTCGGGCCAAAACGAACAGATGATCCGACAGGCGGTTGATGTAACGCATCGCCGCTTCATTGACCACTTCCTCGGACGCCAGTTCGGTCATCCGGCGTTCGGCCCGGCGCACCACCGTGCGGCCAAGGTGAAGCCATGCCGCCGCCGGCGACCCGCCCGGCAGGATGAAGGATGTCAGCGGTTTCAGTGATGTGTTCATCCGGTCGATTTCGGTTTCGAGGCGCACCACCTGCTCGGCGGTGATCCGCAGTGCCGGTGTGTCGCTTTCCGGCGTGGCGAGGTCGGCCCCGAGATCGAACAGGTCATTCTGGATGCGGCCAAGCATGGCGTCGGCGTCGCTGTCATCCGCGCAATGAAGCCGCGCCAGCCCGATCACCGAATTGGCCTCGTCAACCTCGCCGAACGCGCTTGGCCGGCGTGATGATTTGGCGACGCGGCGCCCGTTGACAAGGCTGGTCTCGCCATCATCGCCGGTGCGGGT
>JAYQDX010000061.1:0-2508 GCA_038138545.1 Rhodobiaceae bacterium
GTGTCGCGGCCGCGGCGAAGCGCCGATTCATCAATGACATCATCATGAAGCAAGGTCGCCGAATGGATGAATTCCACCGCCGTCGCCAGCTTGATCGCCGGCTCGCGGGTGGCGGCATCACGGCTTCCCATCATCGCGCCGGCCACCGTCATCATCGGGCGCATGCGCTTGCCGCCGGCGGCGATGAGATGGCCGGCAAGCTGCGGAATAAGGGGAATTTTGCTGTCCATCCGCGCCAGAATCGTCGCGTTGACCCGGTCCATGTCGGCCGCCAGCATCGAGACAAGCGGCGCCAGCGACGGTGTGTCGTCGCGCACAGGCATGGCGGGGGAAGGCTTCATGGCAGGCGGACATCCAAGTTTCGAGAGTGTCCTCTACTATCCCCCCGACGCGGCCCGGGGCAAGCGAAAACAATCCCCGACCCGACGCTCAGGCGATTCGCCGCAGGGATGCCCGGATGGCGGTTTTTTTGCGACAGGTCTTGGCTAATGTCGGCTTTTGGCGCATATCTGTGGCATGGTGACGCTGGTCCGGACAACCAATCCCGTGCGGCTGTCCTTCCTGCAGGCGCTTCTGGCGGAGTCGGGAATCCGCACCGAGGTGTTCGATGGCAACATCTCGGCGCTGGAGGCCGGGATCGGGGTGTTTCCCCGGCGGCTTGCCGTGTCGCCGGGCCAAAGGCTGGCGGCGGAAACAATTCTGCGTGATGCAGAGGAATATTACGATGACTGAACGGTGTGAAGGCCGGGTTCGATCATGACGAAGAAGGTCAAAAGCGGCGTCGCCGATGGCGAGATGCAGATGATGCAGGTCACGCATGACCATCTGCTGAACGAGGCGGTCAAGATCACGCAGCCCGCCGACGGCTACCGTGTCGGCACCGATGCCGTGCTGCTGGCCGCCTCGGTGGCCACCGACAGCGGACGAATCCTCGATCTGGGGGCCGGTGTCGGCGGGGTTTGTCTGTGCCTGGCGCACCGACTTCGCGAGATTCAGGTGACGGCGGTTGAAAAACAGGCTGATCTTGCCGCGATCGCCGCTGAAAACGCCGCCACCAACGGGGTCGCCAATCGGGTGCGTGTCCTGACAACCGACATTCGCGAGCTGCCGCCGGTGCTGGCCGGCAGTTTCGACCATGTCGTCAGCAACCCGCCCTATCACAATTCGCATGGCACGAAACCACAGAACGAATCCCGCGCGATGGCGCATATGGGCGACAACACCGAAATGGCCGACTGGGTGAGGGCGGCTGTCTGGGCGGCCAAGCCGCGGGCCAAGATCACCTTCATCTGCCGCGCCGACCGGGTGCCGGAATTGATCAGCCTGTTTGATGCCAACGGTGCCGGCGAGGCGGTGCTGTTTCCGCTCTGGCCGCGCCATTCCAGCCCGGCAGGCCGGGTCATCGTGCAGGTCCGCCGTGATGTCGCCGGCCCGGGCGCGGTCCTTCCGGGGCTGGTTCTGCACCGCGACGATGGCGGATTCACCGATGCCGCCGAACAGGTGATGGGCGGCACCCCCCTGTCGGTCATTCACCCGGCGCGCCCGCTATCCGGAACGCGCCGCCGCGGCGGTGCCGACGGCAGCGAGGCCTGACCGGTGTTGTCGCGGCTGTTTTTCTGGCGTCGTCGGCGCCCGGTGGTGCCGGTGGTGCGCCTGTCAGGCGTGATCGCCAGCGGCGGCGGATTCAGGCGCGGCATTTCGCTGGAAGCGGTGGAGCCGCAGCTGAAAAAGGCGTTCTCGATCAGGAATGCCAGGGCGGTGGCGCTGATCATCAATTCCCCGGGCGGCTCGCCCGTGCAGTCCTCGCTGATCGGGCAACGCATTCGCGACCTCGCCGGCAAGGCCAATGTGCCGGTTCTCGCCTTCTGCGAGGATGTGGCGGCCAGCGGCGGCTACTGGCTTGCCGCCAGCGCCGATGAAATCTACGCCAACCCGGCCTCGATCATCGGCTCGATCGGTGTCGTCTCGGCAGGGTTCGGGTTTGACCGCGCGATCGATCGCATCGGCGTCGACCGGCGGGTCTATACGGCCGGCGACAACAAGATGATCCTCGATCCGTTCCAGCCGGAATCCGAACGCGATGTCGAACGGCTGAAATCGCTGCAGCAGGAAATCCACCGGCAATTCATCGATCATATCATCGACCGGCGTGGCGCCAAACTGGCGGGCGACCATGACGATCTGTTCAGTGGCGCCTTCTGGACCGGCCAGCAGGCGGCGGCGCTTGGCCTGATCGATGGCATCGGTGAATGCCGACGTTTCGTGACGGACAGGTTTGGCGAGACGGTTGACCTGATCACCATCCAGCCGAAAAAGCGCCTGTTCGGCGGTGTCGGCGGCCTGCCGGGCGCGTTCGGTCCGGGCGCGTTCGGTCCGGGCGCGTTCGGCCACGCCATCGGCAGCGCGGCGGCGGCGCATGCCGTCGAGGAGGCTGTTGAACTGGCGGTTGAGCGCGCGCACCTCTCGCGATACGGTCTGTGACTTGCCGACCTGTGACCTGCCGACCTG
>JAYQDX010000061.1:2608-13184 GCA_038138545.1 Rhodobiaceae bacterium
TGCCGACCTGTGACCTGCCGACCTGCCAAATTGATGGCCCGATAACCGGAGATCGCTGACGATGATACCCTCGCTTCCCAAGCTTCTTGCCCTCGCCGCGGTGTTGTGGGCTGTCTGGATGGGTTTCCGCCTGCTGGAGCGTCGCGGCGGCAACTCGAAAGGCACCCCGCCCGACACCTCCGGGGACCGTACCGGTAACGGCGCGCTCGACCTCGAGGAATGCGCGGTCTGCCGGGCCTGGGTGGCCGGTGAGCCATGCGAGCGCGAGAGCTGTCCCTACCGGTCGTGAGTTGCGATTCAACGGGTTGCATTGCGGCCCGGTTTGCGGCTAGTTTGCGGGCATCTGTTCATCGGAAAATCGGCGGATGGCCAAAACCTTTACGACCCAGCCCGGGTTGGACTTCCAGTCCATCATCCTCAAGCTTCAGGCATACTGGGCCGAGAAGGGCGCAGTGATCCTGCAGCCCTATGATATGGAGGTCGGCGCCGGCACCTTTCATCCGGCGACGACGCTGCGTTCGCTTGGCCCGGATTACCATTGGCGCGCGGCCTATGTGCAGCCCTCGCGGCGCCCGACCGACGGGCGTTTCGGCGAGAACCCGAACCGGTTGCAGCATTATTATCAGTTCCAGACGATCTTCAAGCCGTCACCGCCGGATTCGCAAGCGCTCTATATCGGCAGCCTGGCCGCCATCGGCCTTGATCCGGCCGCGCATGACATCCGCTTTGTCGAGGATGACTGGGAATCGCCGACGCTCGGCGCCTGGGGACTTGGCTGGGAGGTCTGGTGCGATGGCATGGAAGTCTCGCAATTCACCTATTTCCAGCAGGTTGGCGGTCTGGAATGTGACCCGGTGCCGCTTGAACTGACCTATGGTCTGGAACGGCTGGCGATGTTCATCCAGGGTGTCGAGAATGTCTATGATCTCGACTGGGACGGGGTGCCGGCCGAACAGGGCGGCAAACGCTATGGCGATATCTTCCACCGCGCCGAGGTGGAATTCTCGGACTGGAACTTCAATCATGCCGAAACCGATATGCTGTTGCGGCATTTCCGCGACGCCGAGAATGAATGCAACAGGCTGCTGGCAGCGACACCGCCGCTGGCGCTTCCGGCCTATGACCAGTGCATGAAGGCAAGCCATCTGTTCAATCTTCTGGATGCCCGCGGGGTGATTTCAGTGACCGAGCGCGCCGCCTATATCGGCCGTGTGCGGGCGCTGGCGCGCGGCTGCTGCGAGGCGTGGATTGGGCAGGGCGGGCCGGTCGACGCGCCGGGAGGCGGGAATGGCTGACCTGCTGATCGAGATCATCTGCGAGGAAATTCCGGCCCGCATGCAACCGCGTGCGATGGCCGATCTGGAACGTATGATTCTGGCGCGGCTTGCTGATGCCGGTCTTGCGCATGGTGCCGCGCACGGCTTCGTCGCGCCGCGTCATCTGGCGCTCTATGTCGAGGATGTGGCAGAGCGTCAGCCTGATATCAGCGAGGAACGCCGTGGCCCCCGCGCCGACGCCCCAGAAAAGGCCATCGACGGGTTCCTGAAATCAACCGGCCTGACACGCGACAAGCTTGTCAAGCAGGATACGCCGAAGGGCACTTTCCTGTTCGCCAGAATCGAGAAACAGGGGGTTGATGCCGCCGCCCTGCTCCCTGACATGCTGAACGGCGTGCTGACCGAATTCCCGTGGCCGAAGAGCCAGCGCTGGGGCGGTACGCGGTTCCGCTGGGTGCGCCCGCTTCACCGCGTCAATCTGCTGTTTGGCGGCGCGCCGCTTGCCGGCGAGCTCGATCTTGGCGGGGCCAGCCTGCCTTTCACATCGGCAAGCCGCGGCCATTATTTCGAGAGCCCGCAGGATATCGACCTTGCCGGCATCGGCGCTGCCACGGATTATGTGGCGCGTCTTCGCGCCGGCCATGTCATGGTCGACCGCGCCGAACGCCGGCAGGCCATCGTCGATGGCGCCGCCGCTCTTGCGGCGGATGCCGGCTCGTCACTGCGCCCCAATGAGGGTCTGATCGACGAGATCTGCGGCCTTGTCGAATGGCCGACGCCGCTGCTGGGTGCCATCGAGGACCGCTTCATGGGCCTGCCTGACGAGGTTCTTGAGGCGTCGATCCGCACACATCAGAAATATCTCACAACCGGCAGCGCCGATGGCGCGCTGCACCCCGGCTTTGTGGTCATCAGCAACCGGCTGCCGGACACCGAACGCGACGCGGTCATTCTGGCCGGCAATCAGCGGGTGTTGCGGGCCCGCCTTGCCGACGCCGAATTCTTCTGGAACGAGGACCGGCAGGCGACGCTTGACGCGCAGCTGCCACAGCTTGCCGACATCGCCTTCTATGAGGGTCTTGGCAGCGTTGGCGACAAGGTGGCGCGCCTCGAAAACCTTGCCGCTGCGATGGCGCCGTCGGTGGACGGGTGCGATGGTGACATGGCGGTGCGGGCGGCGCGTCTTGCCAAGGCCGATCTGGTCACCGGCATGGTTGGCGAATTTCCCGAACTGCAGGGGATCATGGGCGGCTATTACGCCCGTCATGATGGCGAGGCGGAAGCCGTCGCCACCGCCATCGCGGCGCATTACCGCCCGCAGGGGCCATCTGATGCCCTGCCGACCAGCGCCGAGGGATGCGTTGTGTCGCTTGCCGACAAGATCGACAGTCTTGTCGGCTTCTTCGGCGTCGGCGCCAAACCGACCGGCTCGAAGGACCCGTTCGCGCTGCGCCGCGCGGCGCTTGGCATCATTAGGATCATTCTGGAAACACGTATCAGAATGCCGCTTCTGCCAATCCTGACCGAAGCCGCCAGCGCGCATGGCTTTGCCGCGCCTGATCCCGATCTGGAGCCGTTTATCCGGGAAAGGCTGCGCGTCAGCCTGCGTGATGCCGGTCTGGCGCATGACATTGTCGCGGCGGCGCTTGGTGACGGCACCGGGCCGGGCCATGACGACATTCTGGGGCTTGCCGACCGGGCGGCGGCACTGTCAACTTTCCTTGCCGGTGATGACGGGGCGGGCCTTGTGGCCGGCTGGCGTCGTGCGGCAAGTATTCTCGAGGCCGAGGAAAGCAAGGCCAAGCAGGTGTTCTCCCCCGCTTCCGACCCGCACCTGTTTGTCGAGGATGCCGAAACCGGGCTTCATGCGGCGCTTGCCGCGCTGCCGGACCCCGGAACGCAGATGCAGGGACCTGACGGGCTTCTTGCCGTGATGCAGTCGCTTGGCGGCCTGCGCCAGCCTATCGACAGCTTCTTTGACAGCGTCGTGGTCAATCATGAAGACGCGGCGATCAGGCTGAACCGCCTCGGTCTTCTGGCCATGGTCAGGCAGGCCATGCAACGGGTCGCGGATTTCTCCAGACTAGAGGGGTAACGGTCGATGAACGACAGTTCGATTCAGTGGGTCTACAGCTTTGGGGCCAGGGGCAGCGACGGCGACAGCAGCATGCGCAACCTGCTTGGCGGCAAGGGCGCCAATCTGGCGGAAATGAGCGGGATTGGCCTGCCGGTGCCACCGGGCTTCACCATCTCGACCGAGGTGTGTACCCGCTATTACGACAATGGCCGCACCTATCCCGAAACGCTTGGTGGCCAGGTCGCCGACGCGGTGGCGCGGATCGAGGCGGAGACCGGCGCCCGCTTCGCCGACCCGGACAACCCGCTTCTGGTCTCGGTGCGCTCGGGCGCCCGCGCCTCGATGCCCGGGATGATGGATACGGTGCTCAATCTCGGGCTGAATGACGACACCGTCGAAGGTCTGGCGCGCCGCGCCGATGACAGCCGCTTTGCCTATGACAGCTATCGCCGGTTCATCCAGATGTATGCCGATGTGGTGATGGAGGTCGATCATGGGCTGTTCGAGGATGAACTCGAGGAATTGAAGCTTCGCCACGGCGTCTTTGATGACACCGGGCTGACCGGTGATCACCTGGAATCGCTGGTCGCCACCTACAAGACGATTGTCGAGGAGGAGGCCGGCCGGCCGTTTCCGCAGGACCCGCATGACCAGCTGTGGGGCGCCATCGGCGCCGTGTTCAACAGCTGGATGAACGCCCGCGCCACCACCTATCGCCGGCTCAACAACATTCCGGCAAGCTGGGGCACGGCGGTCAATGTCCAGGCCATGGTGTTCGGCAATATGGGCGATGACTGCGCCACCGGCGTTGCCTTCACCCGTGACCCGTCGACCGGCGAGAACAGCTTCTATGGCGAGTATCTGATCAACGCCCAGGGCGAGGATGTCGTGGCCGGCATTCGCACGCCGCTGCCATTGACGGCGGCGGCGCGCGCCGCCGGTGGTGGTGATGAGCTGTCGATGGAAGAGGCGATGCCGGATGTGTTCGGCCAGCTTGACAGGGTGCGCGCGCAACTCGAGACGCATTACACCGACATGCAGGATCTCGAATTCACCGTCCAGAAGGGCAAGCTCTACATGCTGCAGACGCGCAGCGGCAAGCGGACCGCCGCGGCGGCGCTTCGCATGGCGGTGGAAATGGCCGAGGAGGGGCTGATCAGCCGCGATGAGGCGTTGCTGCGGATTGACCCGATTGCCCTCGACCAGCTTCTGCATCCGACGCTTGACCCCGACGCGCCGAAGACGGTGATCACCCAGGGGCTTCCGGCCTCGCCGGGTGCCGCCGCCGGCGAGATCGTCCTGACCGCCGACAAGGCCGAGGAAATGGCCGCGAATGGCCACCAGGTGATTCTCGTCAGGCTCGAGACAAGCCCCGAGGACATTCATGGCATGCATGCCGCCGCCGGCATTCTGACGGCGCGTGGCGGCATGACAAGCCACGCCGCCGTTGTCGCCCGCGGCATGGGGAGGGCCTGTGTGTCCGGTGCCGGCGAGGTCAGGTTCGACGAGGTGAACAACAAGGTTATTGTTCGCGACCATGAACTTTCCGAAGGTGACACAATCACCATCGACGGGGGTACGGGCGAGGTGTTTCTTGGCCGTGTCGATACCATCCAGCCGGAAATGTCGGGCGGCTTCGCGACCATCATGGAATGGGCCGATGATATCCGCCGCATGGCTGTGCGCACGAACGCCGAAACACCGGCTGATGCGCGCACCGCTGTCGGTTTTGGCGCCGAGGGGATCGGCCTGTGCCGTACCGAGCACATGTTCTTTGATGTCGACCGGATTATCGCGATGCGCGAGATGATCATGGCGGTCGACAGCGAAGGCCGTGAGGCGGCGCTTGCCAAATTGCTGCCGATGCAGCGCCAGGATTTCGAGGAACTGTTCACCATCATGGCCGGGCTGCCAGTGACGATCCGTCTTCTGGACCCGCCACTTCACGAGTTTCTGCCGCATTCCGCCGAAGAGCTTGCCGATGTGGCCGCCGCGGCCGGCATCTCGCCGGAAACGGCGCGCCAACGTTCACTGAAGCTGTCCGAATCGAACCCGATGCTGGGGCATCGTGGCTGCCGTCTTGCCGTGACCTATCCGGAAATCTGCCGGATGCAGGCCCGCGCCATCTTCGAGGCCGCCACCGCCATAGCCGGCCGCGGCGGCGAGGCACCGGTTCCCGAGGTGATGATCCCACTGGCCGCGACGGCGAAGGAGCTGGAACTGTGCAAGGCGGTGATTGATTCCGAGGCCGAAGCGGTGATGGCCGAGACCGGCACCAGGATCGACTATCTTGTCGGCACGATGGTCGAGTTGCCGCGCGCCGCCGTCTGTGCTGATGATCTGGCAAGCCAGGCGGAATTCTTTTCCTTCGGCACCAATGATCTGACGCAGACCGCGCTTGGCATCAGCCGCGACGATGCCGGTGCCTTCATGCATGCCTATACCGATGCGGAAATCTATCCGACCGACCCGTTCGTCTCGATCGACCGCGAGGGTGTCGGCGCGCTGGTGCGCATGGGGGCCGAAAAGGGCCGCGCGACACGCGACGGGTTGAAGCTTGGCGTCTGCGGCGAACATGGCGGCGATCCGGCATCAATCGCCTTCTTCGAGGAGGTCGGGCTGGATTATGTGTCCTGTTCGCCCTACCGGGTACCGGCGGCACGGCTGGCGGCCGCGCAGGCGGCGATCCGCCACCGCAGCTGACGCATGTCTCTGAACAAAAAGGCGGACAAACAAAAAGGCCGGGATGTCCCGGCCTTTTTTCATGCGCCCGGCATTGGCTTGCCGGTCGCGGACGAGATCGCGGCGGTTTACTTGATGCCGAGATTCGAGAAACGCTTGTTGAAGCGTGCCACCTGACCGCCCGAATCGACGATCCGGTGCTGGCCGGTCCAGGCGGGATGTGTCTTCGGGTCGATATCAAGCTTCAGCACATCGCCTGGCTTGCCCCATGTCGAGCGCGTCTTGCGCTCGCTGCCATCGGTCATCACGATGGTGATTTCGTGATATTCGGGATGGATATCCTTCTTCATAACATGCTCCTGCCTGTCAGACTGTCTTGTCCGGCCGCTCTGCCGGACCGCCCTGTTCCGCGCGCGCCTGCCGGCGGCGCTGGTCAATATTCGGATGCGGTGGTATATCGTCAACCACCCCGCAAGGCAAGCCCGAATTGGCCCGTACTGCTTGGCGTGGCCACATCATACCATATGACAGACAGGCAACGCAGCGTGACCTCTTCTCCTTCTCCTCGGCCAGCCGACAGAAACTTTACAACGGCGGCTTTGTGGCGGGTCTTCTGGCCTTATCTGCGCCCGCACCGGCATCGCATTGTCGGTGCGGTGATTTCGCTGTTGATGGTTGCCGGCGCATTGCTGACGATGGGCCGGGGACTTGCCTATCTTGTTGATGAGGGGCTTGGCCGCCAGGATCCGGCGCTGCTTGACCGGGCGGTAATCGGCACCGCCGTGATCGCGCTGGTCCTCGCCGCCGGAAGTTATCTTCGCACCACCCTTGTCAACCAGATCGGCGAGAGCGTTCTTGCCGATATCAGGCAGGCGCTGTTCGGCCATCTGCTGAGTTTGTCGCCGGCCTGGTATGAGACGGCTCGTACCGGCGATGTGCTGGCGCGGATCACCACCGACACCGCGATTGTGCAGACGGTCATGACCTCCACCATCTCGATGGCGGCGCGCAATGTCATCCTGCTGTTTGGCGGGTTGGTGATGGTGGTGCTGTCCAGTCCGAAAATGTCGCTTGTCGTGCTGGTTGTGGTGCCAATGGTCGTGGTGCCATTGATTTTCCTTGGGCGGCGGCTTCGGCGGGCCTCGCGGCTGGCCCAGGACCGGCTTGCCGATGTCGCTGTTCAGGCCGAGGAAACCGTCACTGCCATCCGCACCGTGCAGGCCTTTGGACGCCAGCGGCTGATGCGTGAGCGGTTCGACGAGGCGGTGGATTCCAGTCTTGAAGCGGCGCTGGCACGGGTCAGGCTGCGGGGCTGGATGAGCGGCATTATCATCTTTCTCGTTTTCAGCGGCATCGCGGCCATTCTCTGGATCGGTGGGCAGGATCTGCTGGCTGGAAGGATCAGCCCCGGTGATCTGTCATCCTTTGTGTTCTATGCCTTCCTTGTGGCTGCCTCGACCGGCTTTCTGTCGGAGCTGGCCGGTGAACTGCAGCGTGCCGCCGGCGCCGCTGAGCGAATCGCGCAGGCGCTGCTGGCATCGGCAAGCCTGCCACTGCCCGCGCAACCGGTGGCACTGCCACGCGATCATGAAACCGCCTGTGAATTCGAGAATGTCGATTTCGCCTATCCTGCCGGCGCGTCCCGCCCGGCGGTGAGCGGTGTCGACCTTGCCGTCAGGCGCGGTGAGCGGGTGGCGCTCGTCGGCCCTAGCGGGGCCGGCAAATCCACACTGTTCCATCTTTTGTTGCGCTTCTACGATCCGGGCGCCGGCCGGGTGCGGCTTGGCGGACAGGATCTTCGTGATCTCGACCTTGCCGCCATCCGCGACTTCATCGGGCTGGTGCCGCAGGATCCGGCGCTGTTCTCGACAAGCATTCGTGACAACATCGCCTTTGGACGCCCGGACGCGGCCGAGGCGGAGATTGTCGCCGCCGCCCGCCAGGCCGAGGCGCATGACTTCATCATGGCGCTTGATCAGGGTTATGACACGCCTGTTGGTGAAAAAGGCGTTCGCCTGTCAGGTGGCCAGCGCCAGCGTATCGCCATCGCGCGTGCCATCCTGCGCGATCCGGGACTGCTGCTTCTCGATGAGGCGACGAGCGCGCTTGACGCGCGCTCGGAAGCGGCTGTGCAGGCGGCGTTGGAGGCGCTGATGAAGGACCGCACCTCGATCGTCATCGCGCATCGTCTTGCAACGGTGATCCGGGCGGACCGTATCTTTCTTCTTGATGGTGGTCAGATTGTCGCCACAGGCACGCACGAACAGCTGATCACTGAATCACCGCTCTACCGCCATCTGGCCGATCTTCAGTTCTCGACGCCGCAGACAGGTACGCATCCGGCGCCGCTGAACTGACCGGCGAAAGCGCCCTTGTCGAGCGAATCCCCGGTTGGAGTCCCGATAAAGGCGCCCTCCATCATCTGTCGCGCGCCGCGCCATAGCAGAAGGCGGGTCGCCAGATCCATCCTGTCCTGATCGATCGCAAGCCGCAGCATCGCCAAATCGGCGGTGAGGACATTTCCGTTCGAATCATGGAGCGTGAATTCCATCTCGCCATGGGCCGTCTGCCCGCCGGCGCCGCGCAGATCGATATCGGTGATCCGCCCCTCGCCAAGGGGTTTGATCTGCATCTCCAACCTGCCGGTGCCATCAAACCGCAGAAAGGAGTCGTTCGGTCCACAGGCGCCGCATGTAATCTGCATGGTCACCGGTTGCGACAGCGATTGCAAAGGCCAGGCATTGTCTGTCGGCAGGACTGCAATTCGCGTCATCACAAGGATGCCGGGGTCACCCCCTTCTGTCATCAGCGTAAGGCCCGGCAGCGTGGCCTGCGCCGGCAGGATACCCCGCTCCGGGTCGGCACCCGGCAATAATTCAAAGAACATATCCGCCTCCCCGCCATGCGGAACTGACCCGGCGACAAGTGTCTGCGTAACCGCCAGTCTCTGCATCGGTTCATTTATGGGCGATACCGGCGGCGGCTTGTCCGGTAGTGCCTCCGGTATGATGGTAACGCGCCGCGCGGATGCCGGCGATGGCGGGGCCAGCGGGACACTGTGGGAGTCACCGAGGCTTGAGGTGATCAAGGGCAGGAAGAATCCGTCAATGGCCGACGCTGCGCACGAGCTGTCGGGGCTGCATGAAAATGCCGGAAGGACTTTTGTCGTGGCGCATAGCAGCCCAACCGCCAGGACGGTCACCTTGCCCGGTCCGATGCGTGACTTACCTGAAAGGTTCATGCTTTCAGGTAAGTCACGCCGCGGTTAAGGAAAGCCGGGCGTCACCTCACTTTAAGGTGAAGGTTGTGGTCAATTGCCGGAAATACGCTGTGTCAGCTTCATTTCGATACGCCTGTTACGGCGCCGCGCCTCATCGCTTCCGGCACTGTCAAGCGGCTGAAACTCGCCATAGCCGGCGGCGGCGAGCCGGTTTGGCGGCAGGCCCTGCGTGGCCAGGAAGCGAACCACCGACAGCGCCCGCTCGGTCGACAGGTCCCAGTTGTCGGCAAAACGGCCGGCCCGCACCGGGATATCGTCAGTATGGCCCTCAACCTGCAGAACCCAGTCGATATCCTCGGGAATCTCGGCGGCGATCTGGTTCAGCGCAATGGCGAGTTTGGCAAGCTGCTGCTCACCCGCGGCGGCGATGCTGGCCTGCCCCTGTGCGAACAGGACCTCGGACTGGAAGACAAACCTGTCACCGACGATCCGGACATCGTCGCGACCGCGGAGGATGTCGCGCAGTCGGCCGAAGAATTCCGAGCGGAAGCGTTGCAACTCCTGTACGCGCGAAGCCAGCGCGTTGTTCAACGATTTGCCAAGGCTGGCGATGGCGATCTTGTCGCGCGCGGCCTGGGCCTCTTTTTCGGCCAGCAGGGTGGTCAGCTCCTCGATCCGCCGCCGCAGCGCGGTGAGGGCGTTCGTCATCTGGATTATTTCGGCCTTCGAGGCGGCATTTTCCTCCTCAAGCGCGCCAATCCTCGCCAGTGACAGCGTGTTCTTGTCGGCGGCGTCGGCAAGGTCACTTTCAGCCTTCTGACGCTGTATCTCGCTGGCTTCGAGAGCGGCGACCCGTTCCTCGAGTGTCAGTTCAAGCGCCGCGATCCGTTCTTGCGACTCCGCCAGTGCCGCCTTGGCGCTTTCCAGCGCGGCGAGACGATCGGCAAGCGTGGCTTCGGCCGCCGCCAGCGCCGCCTGGCTGTCCACCTGCAGAGCGGTCAGGCGCGCAACCTCGGATTCGCGCTCCTCAAGGGTGGTGCTGGTATCGGCAAGCTGCGCCTCCAGCGCGTCACGCTCGCGCGTGGCATCGGCAAGATTGCGCGAAATGCGGGCAAGTTCCGACGCCAGATCATCATTCGCCTTGCGCTCGAGGTTCAGCAATTCACCAAGGCTGGCGATCTGCGCGCGCATGTCATTCATCGTCGCGTCCTGGCCGGCCACCCGATAGGCAAGGTTGACCTGAATCAGCACGAACACCAGCAGCACGAACATGATGACCATCAGCAAGGTCGCCAGCGCGTCGACAAAGCCGGGCCAGGT
>JAYQDX010000062.1:0-13154 GCA_038138545.1 Rhodobiaceae bacterium
ATCGCCCGGAAACATATCGCCCGGAAATCACTCGACGATGATCGTCACATGCGCGGCAAGCTCCTCGCCGTCGCGATGCAGCGCGCTGTGGTCATTCGCGTTCAGCGATATCTTCACATCATGCGTTCCCGCGGACAGGCCGCCAATATGGTACCAGTCACCATAGAGACGCCCAAGCTTGTCACCATTCACATAGATGTGGGCATGCCCCTCGCCCTCGACATTGTCAAAGCCGGCCTTGGCCGCGTTGAAGGCGAAATTCGTCGTTATCACATGCAGGTTCCAGCCGCTCTCGGGGTCCTTGAAGATTTCGGCGTCGATGGTTGGCGGGTTCGCCCAGTCATCAACCATCAGCATCCCGTGCTCATGCGGCGTGCCGTCCATCATCATGTCGCCACCCGCCATGCTGCCGTGATCCATGCCACCGCGCAGGGTCTCGGACCATAGATCACCGGCCGCCCAGTAAAGGCCGGCACCGATCAGCGCGCCGCCAAAAAAGGTGATGACAAGGCTGGCCACCGGCGATCGCGCCTCGCCGGCATCGGGCACGCTTCCCGTTTCAGTGTTTTCGGTCATGTCACCCCCGTTTGAATCAGGTCTATTCCACCAATGTCACACCGGCCGCGCGCATGTCGGCAAGCGCCTTTTCGAGCGACCCGTCAAGGTCGATCGCCCGGCAGGCCGGCAGCCTGACCTCGACCCGAAAGCCGTTCGCCACCCCGTCCAGCGCCGACCAGGCGACGCAGTAATCGGTCGCCAGCCCGACCATCGTCAGGTCCTCGCAGCCGCGATCGCGCAGCAACCCGGCAAGCCCGGTCACGGTCGCCCTGTCATTCTCGAAAAAGGCCGAATAGGAATCGACCGCCGGATTGGTGCCCTTGCGGATCACCGCGTCGGCGCGATCGGTGTCAAGCGCCGGATGGAACGCCGCCCCCTCGCTTCCTTGAATACAATGGTCGGGCCACAGCACCTGCGGGCCATAGGGCATCTCGGTCAGGGTGAAGGGTGCCGCGCCCTCATGCGACGAGGCAAAGCTGGAATGGCCTTGCGGGTGCCAGTCCTGGGTCAGGATCACCATGTCGAACGCGCCCATCATCGCGTTGATGGGCTGCATGATGCTGTCACCGTCGGCGACGGCAAGCGCGCCGCCCGGGCAGAAATCAATCTGCGGGTCGATTACCACAAGCGCCTTCATCTATCCCTACCTCCCGTCAGAACAGCCCAATCATGCTGCCGATTGTAGGATGCAGCGGTCGCCCAGGCAATATGATGGCGCAACATACCGGTCTAACGCAGCCCGTCCTTGCCGGTGACCTCATCGACGGTCAGCCCGCCCATGCGGTTATGGATTCGCGGCCCGCGCGACATCGCAAGCGCGAACATGATCTCGCCGGCACGCGGCGCATCGGCAAGCCGCACCTCCATGGCATCGAAATGGCTCCGCACATAGGCGGCGTTGATATGGCCAAGCGGAATATCGATCGGTGTGCCGGGACCGCCGACCTTCATCGCCGATGGCACGATGGCCTTCGCCTCGCCAAGACGCTCGCGCATCGAATAGCCGCCGGGGACATGCCACAGCGCGGTATGTTCCAGCTCGCCCCCCTCGCCGGCAAGCGCCGCCTTGCCATAACCGTCAATCCCCTCGGTCCCGCCAAGAAGCCCGATCAACTCGTCGGTCATGGCAAGGCCAAGCGGTTTCAGATCATCCATCGCCGATTGCAGATCCTCCTGCCAGGTGCCGGCGAACGGGTTGGCGACGACGGCGACAATGGCGGCGCGGCGGCGCGGCGTCTCCGGCGGCGGGCCGTTTTCATGATGGATTGTCTCGACAAAACTCATCGTCTTGCGAAGCGTGAAGTCAGGCATGGCAATCCTCCCCGATTTGATCTGCCTTGATGTCATCTGGCCTGTCGGCATCAGCCGGCTGTCCGGCAAGCAGGCTGTCGGCAAGGCCCACCGTCTCGATCCGATCCTGCAGGACCAGCACCGCGCCGGCAATACCGCCCTGCTGCATAACCCTTGTGGCTGTCACGCGCCCGGCGGCCAGCGCGGCCGCAATCTCGCCATCGGCAAGGGACGGCACGCCGGTCGTCACCATCCTGCCGGCAAGGTCGCTTGCCGGGTCAAGGTCATGCGCCGGCTGCCGCGTGATCATCGGATGGTCCGGCAGATCGACATCATTGGCGATCAGAGTTGCCGCGATATCGGCCAGCGCGGCACTTTCGGCAAGCACCGTCACGCTGTCGGCAATGCCAAGCGAGTGACTGCGCCCGCCCCATCCCGAACTGGCCATACCGCGCCAGCATGTCGGTCCGGTGAGCGTCAGCATGCCTGCCGGCAGACCGGCGATCAGGGCGCGCGTCGTGGCGCCCTCCGCGGTCCAGAAGGCGATATCACCACCGTTATTCACGCTGATCCGGCTGCTGTCCCGTGCCGCCTCATCATCCAGCATCGCCGCCAGAACGTGATCGGCCACCGACCCCGCCACCGCGGCCATGGGGGTGACAAACCTGTCACCGGCCACCCGGCAGACGCCCTGCATGCGCCGCGCCACCGGCCCGCCAAACCGTCGTCCTGCCGCATAGGGCGCGCGTAGCCCGTCCAGCTCGTCCGCAAGGATCGAGAGAACCGGCATCGCCGCGTCAACAGCGCGTTCGAACAGCGCGTTGCGCCCCGACCCGTCAGCGTCGATCACCAGATCAATGGGGCCATGCTGGATATGAAGCCGCCGGTGCTGGCCGATCAGCGCCGCCTGAAACCCCGCCATGGCGGATGGCCGACGATCACCGGATATGTCAGGACTCGCCATCATTGTCGGTCAGCACCGTCTTTGCCCCGGGGCCCATGATCTGGGCATTGGCACCATATTCGCTTCCCTGCTCGATCGCCTCGGCGATGCTTCGCACCGCGTCACCATGTCCGCCAAGCTCCACATAGTCGTCACGGCGAACGGTGAATTCCAGCGGCGCGACCAGCGCCGGCGTCGGCACATAGCCAAAGGCATTGTCGGGAAGGTTCAGCACATCGACCATGATCGTGATCCCGCCGCCGGGCCAGACGAACGCCTCGACACCGCCGCAGGACACGGTGGTGTGCCGTTTCTGCACCGAACGGGTCAGCTTTACCGGGTTCTTCGTCGCACCGGCGCGAAGTGATCCTCCAGCCCCGCCCATGAACAGCACCGTGCACAGGGCCGGCTCGCAATTCTCGGTGATGAGGTCGACGGTCGGGCGCAGCGAATCCGGAAGCGGCGCCGGCTGTGGCACCAGATCATCATCCAGGATGAAATAGCCAGACTGCTCGCCGGTCGTCGACACCATCAGCAATGTCAGCCCCGGGCGCGCGCCCTTCTTTACATCCCAGTCGCCAAGAATGGTCAGCGGGTCCTCGATATCGGTGCCGCCCCATCCAAGACCGGGTTCGGCCACCTGAAAATAGCGCCCCGGGGTCGAACGGCGTCCCTTGATCCTGATGCCGGTTTCCTGCCAGTCGATGACCTTGCCGGCCTGATGTTCGGACACCACGCCGGTGATGTGGTCATCAACGACAACCACCTCGTCGACAAGCCCCTTCCATTGCGAGGCGAACATGCCGATCGTCGCCGACCCGCAGCCGACCCGCATGCGACTCTCGACGATGCCATCGACAATCGGTGGCTTGCCGGCCTCGACGGTTACCGTCGCGCCGTCATCGATCGTCAGTTCGACAGCCTGCTTGTTGCACAGCCGCATGAGCGTGTCGCAGGTGACCCGGCCTTCTTTCTTCGACCCGCCGGTCAGATGATCGACGCCGCCAAGCGACAACATCTGCGAGCCATATTCCGAGGTGATCACCAGCCCGACAGCCTCACCATCGCAGCGCACCACGGCGCCTTCCCTGCCAAGATGCCGGTCGGTGTCGATTTTCACCTTCACCCCGCAATAGGAGAAGATGGCCTCGGTCACCACCGTCACGAAATCGACCCCCTCGATATCGCGGCTTACGACAAAGGGGGCCGGCTTGTAATCGGGATAGGTCGTGCCGGCACCGATGGCGGTCACGAACAGGTCTGTCTCGGACCCGAGGCCGCCATCCCAACCGGCGCCAAGAAACGGTTTTACCGTATCGCCGGCCGACAGCCGCCGGTCAAAGATCGTCAGCGGGTCAAGACGGACGATCTGGCCGTCATGATTGGCGTAGCGGTCACAGGCGCCGCTGTTGCCATCGGCGATATAGCACATCACCGGGCAGGCATCGCAGCGGATCTTCTCGACGACCTCCTTGGCCATGCTCACTCTCCCCTAATGGCCCTGATCAGCGGCGTGGATGGCCGCCAGCACGCGATGCGGCAGCGCCGGCAATTGGTCAATCCAGGCGCCGGTCGCGTCGTGAATGGCGTTCAGGATCGCCGGTGCCGTCGGGATCAGCACATGCTCGCCAAGCCCCTTTGCCCCCATCGGGCCGACCGGATCGGGCTTCTCGATGAAAATGGTCTCGATTTCCGGCATGTCGCCGCATGACGGGATCAGATAATCATGCAAATTCTCGGTGCGGCCGGGAATATATTCCTCCATCAGCGCCATGCCGAGCCCCTGCGCGATGCCACCCTCGATCTGGCCGGTGGCCAGTAGCGGGTTGATCACCCGTCCCAGATCATGCGCCGCGGTGATATGCAGGACCCTGACCGTGCCAAGTTTCAGATCAACCTCCAGCTCAACCACCTGCGCCCCATAGCCATAGACGGCATAGGGCTCGCCCTGGCCGTCGGCATCAAGCGGCACCGTCGGCGGGTCGTAGGTTTCCTCGGCGCGCATCACATAGCCGAATTCATCGACCGGCATCGTCGCAAGGTCGATCCGCTGCCGGTCCGCCGCGCCGGTGATGACGATGCATGTATCCTCGATCCGGATTTCGGACTCATCCTCCATGTTGGAGAGGCGCAGGATGTCGGCACGAAGGCGGCGTCCGGACAGTTCGGCCGCCTTGCCGGTGATGAAGGTCTGCCGCGAGGCCGAGGTCTTGCCACAATCAGGCGTGATCGCGGTATCCGGGCCGACAAGCTCGAAATCGGCAAGCGGCATGCCAAGCGCATCGGCACAGATCTGCGTGATCACGGTGTTCGACCCCTGGCCGATATCGGTCGCCCCCTGATGCAGCCGCAGCCGGCCATCGGCGGTAATGCCGAGGCGAATGGTCGACGGGTTCGGCAACGCGGTGTTGCCGCACCCATACCAGCATGACGCGACACCGATACCGCGGCGCATCGTTCCGCCATTGGCATTGAACGTCGCCGCGCGCGCCTGCGCCGCCTGCCAGGCCGGCACCAGCGCATCCAGACATTCGGCGATCCCCACACCATGCACCTGCTGGCCGCAAACGGTGCGGTCACCATCGACAAGCGCGTTCCGGCGCCGGAAGTCCAGCCGGTCGATGTCCAGCTCGCCTGCCAGCCTGTCCATCAGCATTTCCTGCAGGATCGTCGCCTGCGGCACGCCAAAGCCGCGAAAGGCGCCGGACACCGGCCCGTTGGTATGGATGGCATGCGCCTCGGCAAGGTAATGCGGAACATTGTACGGACCGGAGGCATGGATCGGCACCCGCGTCGCCACTGTCGGCCCCCAGCTGGCATAGGCACCGGTGTTGAACTCACCCTCGAACACCATGCCGGCAATGCGGCCGTCCTTTGTTGCGGCAAGCTGTCCGCGCATCGCCGCCGGGTGGCGTTTGGTTGTCGAGATCATCGATTCCTGACGCGAATAGACCATCCGGCACGGGCGGCCCGTCTTCAGCACCGCCAGCCCCAGAAGCGGCTGCAGCGAGACATCCAGCTTGGTGCCGAACCCGCCGCCCGCGGTGGCCGGAATGATCCGCACCCGGTCGAGCGGCAATCCCAGGATCTTGGCCGTGTCCTCCTGGTCCATCACCGGAGCCTGCGTGCAGGCCGAGATGACCAGAACATCACCCTCCATCCAGGCACAGCCGGCCTCGGGCTCGATCGGCGCATGCTCGACATAGGCCGTCTCGATGGCGGCGCTGACTCGCACATCGCCACTCGACAGCCCGGCCGCGCCGTCGCCACTTTTCACCTTGCCCGTGATCAGCAGATTGTCGGGTCGCGTCTCATGAAGCTGCGCCACACCCGGCCGGCGCGCCGCCTCGACCGTCAGCGCCGGATCGCGTTCCTGCCAGGCAACCGGAAAATCCGACAGATCGGCGGCGGCAAGCTCCTCGGCCGTGCCGATCACCAGCGCCACCGCCTCGCCGCGGAACCGCGCGGTCGTCTCGGCAAGCGCCGGCTGGTCCGCGAAGGGCGGGATCACGCCGAAGGCATTGACGCCCCGGATGTCCGCCGCCGTCACGATGGCGGTGATGAAAGGCCGGCCCCGCTGCCACCCGGCAAGATCGCCAAAGCTGAAATCGGCCAGAAAATGCGGTGAGCGGACGGCCCGCACCAGAAGCGCGTCCTGCGGCCAGGAATCGGCGCCGAATGTCTCGGTGGCGTTGACCTTGGCGTGGCCATCAAGACGCTGCACCGCGGCACCGACCGCAGCGCCGGCATCGGGCGATAGGGCCTCACGCGCAGCACCGCCCACATCCATGATCGCGTCGATAATCTTGGCGTAGCCGGTACAGCGGCACAGCACGCCGCCGATGGCATCCTCGACCTGACCGCGATCCGGTGACGGGGTGCCGCGAAGCAGCGCCGTCGCCGCCATCATCATGCCGGGGGTGCAGATCCCGCACTGCGCGGCGCCATGCCGCAAAAAGGCTTCCTGAAGGTTCGACAGCACACTGTCCGGGCCGGCAAGCGATTCCGCGGTTTCAACATGCCGCCCCCCGACTTGACCGGCGGGCACCAGGCAGGCGCAGACCGGGCGGCCATCAAGGAGTACGGTGCAGGCGCCGCAATCGCCGGCATTGCACCCGACCTTTGTCCCACGAAGGCCAAGCTGTTCACGAAGCAGATCGCTGAGCCGCGTTGACGGGGCGCAGCGAAGCCGCGCCGCCTCGCCATTCACCATGAAATCAAGCTGTGTGCCGGAGTCCGAAACGCCGTCCATCACGCCGCCTCCCTGCAAAGTGACCGGATGCTCCGCCAGGCAAGTTCGGCCGCCGCCTGCCGCCGATAGCCGGCCGAGGCCCGCACATCATCAATCGGCGACAGGCTGTCGGCGATCATCGGCATCGCCTCGGTGGCCAGCGCGTCAATGTCGTCACGCCGGCGACCGACAAGGCGAGATTCCAGGCCGGTCTGGCGGGACGCGACCGGCGCACAGGCACCAACCGACACCGCCGCGTCTTTAATGCGCCCATCCTCGACCTCCAGACGCACGGCGGCCATGGCGATCGAAATCACCAGATAACGGCGCGCGCCAAGCTTGGCAAAGCCTGACAGGCCGGCCTCGGCATGCGGCGGCACATGAATGGCGACAAGAAGTTCATCTGGCCGCAACGCCGTCTGGCGCGGCCCGGTCAGGAAGTCGGCAAGCGGCAGGCGTCGACTGCCGCCGACCGAGGCAAGTTCAACCTCGGCATCAAGTGCCATCAGGCATGGCACGCTGTCGGCCGCTGGCGAGGCGGTACAAAGATTGCCGCCAATGGTGCCGCTGACCTGTATCTGCACCGCGCCGATCTCGCGTGCCGCCTGCTTCAGCATGCGATAGGACGGCGGCAAATCGGCCTGCAGGACATCGTCCCATGTTGTCGCCGCGCCAAAGCGCCGCCACCCGTCCGCCACCGTGATGCCGCGCAGGCCCTCAAGGGCGGTGATGTCGAGAAGCGGCCCGTCAAGCGACGGTGCCTGTGTGGTCGGGTAGATATCGGTACAGCCGGCCATGACAAGCGGCTGCCTCGTCGCCAGCCATTGCAACGCGTCTTCGAGAAGATGAGGTCGCAGATAATTCATGGTTTCGCGGTTGAATTCATTGCCAATTTCGTTTGTATACAAATAGACTGTGCATGGGGGTCCTGATAGTGTCAACTGACAAAGGCACGCAGTCGACGCCATGTCGTCGCATGCCCGGAGGACGCAGCGTGACAGCTCGCAACACATATCTTCTGGAACGGCAGGTCGGCTTCATCATGCGCCGCGTGATGCAGCGCCATATCGCGATTTTCTCGTCACTGATCCCCGAAATGACCCCAACGCAGTTCGCCGCCCTGGCAAAGCTGTGCGAGCTTGGCCAGGCCTCGCAGAACGAGCTCGGGCGTCTGACCTCGATGGATGTCGCAACAATCAAGGGTGTTGTCGACCGGCTGCGCGCCCGCGGCCTTGTCGAGGCATCGCCGCTTGTCGGCGACCGCCGGCGGCTGATGCTGACTCCGACCGAGGCGGGACGCGATCTGCATGATGAGCTTGTCGCCAAGGCGTCCGAGGTGACCCGCCGGACACTGGCACCGCTCGACAAACAGGAACAGGACCGGCTGATCAAGCTTCTGGACCGGCTTGTCTGACCGGCTCGTCTGACCGGACGTCGCAGCGGCTTACACCCCGATAAAACGATGCAGAAGATCGGGGTTTGTCTTCAGCTCCCCGGCGTCGATGGCCGGGTGGCTGCGGCCATTCTCGAGAAACACCACACGGTTGGCGATCGACAGCACCGCATCGACCCGCTGTTCAACCAGAAGGATGGCCACCCCGCGGTCCCGAAGTGCCGTGACCGCCTGTCTGATCTGTTCGATCATCGAGGGCTGCAGCCCCTCGGTCGGCTCATCCAGCAACAGCACCGACGGCTCGATACACAGCGCCCGGCCGGTGGCCAGCATCTGCTGCTCACCGCCAGACAGGGTATCGGCACGCTGATTCAGTCTTTCGCCAAGGCGCGGGAACATCTCCAGCACACGATCACGCGTCTCACGTCCCTTGCCGCGCACCATCAGCCCGATCTCGAGATTCTCGGCCACCGTCAGTTCGGCGAACAGGCGCCGCCCCTGCGGGATATAACCGATGCCATGGCGCGGCACCTCGTTCGCCGGCAGGCGCGATACCTCGACCCCGTCGCATGTCACGCTGCCGGACCGCGCCCGCAATAATCCCATGATTGTCTTCAGACAGGTGGTCTTGCCGGCCCCATTGCGCCCCAGAAGGCAGACGATCTCGCCACCCTCGACAGTGAAGGACACGTCATGAAGCACCCTGATATCGCCATATCCCGAGGACAGGTTTTCGACATTCAGCATCAGCCTGTCCCCAGATAGGCGGCCTGCACCGCCGCGTTGTTCCTGATTTCGGACGGCGTGCCGCTGGCAAGGACCGATCCGAAATTCAGAACGGTGATGGCGTCGGCCGTCTGCATCACAACATTGATATTATGCTCGATCAGCAGGATCGTCATGTCGCCGGCCAGACCGCGGATCAGCGCCACGAAATCGGCAATCTCGCTGTCGGCGAGACCCTGCGTCGGCTCGTCGAGGATCAGCAGGCGCGGCTGCTGGCTCAGCCCCATGGCGATTTCCAGAAGACGCTGATGCCCGTAGCTGAGGTCACCGGCAAGCTGGTCGGCACGGTCGGCGATTCCGACCCGATCCAGCGCCTCGGCAACCTGGCGGTCGGTGGCCACCGAGTCGTCCCCGGTCCGCCAGCGCAGCGCCAGCGCGACATTTTCCGCCACCGGCAGCCGGCTGAACACCGAGGTGATCTGGAAGGTATAGGCCATGCCGGCCCGGATCCGCCGGTGCGCCGGCATCGTGGTGACGTCCCGGCCGTCGAAGCGTACAGTGCCGGCGCTTGCCGGAATTCGGCCCGACAGCATGCCGACAAAGGTTGTCTTGCCGGCGCCATTCGGGCCGATCAGGGCGCGCACCTCGCCGGCAGGAAGATCGAAATCGACATTGTCGACCGCCTTCAGGCCGCCGAAATTGCGACTCAGGCCGCGTGTTGACAGCAGCGTCATGGCAGCCACCTCAGCGCGCGGCGGCGCAACTCGCCAACAAGGCCCTGCGGCGCAAACAGCGTCAGCATGACCAGCGCGAAGCCGGCGATCAGCATGTAGGCGGTGGTCAGCTCGCTCGACAGGTCGATCAGATAGAACATGAACAGGGTGCCGACAAACGGCCCGAGGATCGTGCCGGCCCCGCCAAGCAGCACCCAGAGAAGCGGAAAGATCGAATACTGGACCGAGGCGAAGGTCGCCCCGGCATAGCCGAACAGCAACCCGTAGGCGGCGCCGGCGGCGGCCGACATTGTTCCCGACAGGACAACGGCGGCAAGCTTGTGCCGGTGGATGTCGTAGCCAAGCATGCGGGTGCGTTCCTCATTCTCGCGAATGGCGACAAGCACCCGGCCAAATCCGGCCTGGACGACCCGCAACGAGACCACCACACAGATCGCGAACAGCGCCAGCGCGGCGAAATAGCGATTGGTGGGATCGGCAAGATTGACCCCGGCAAGCTGGCGGAAGGATTGCTGGATCACGAACCCCTCGTCACCGCGGGTATATTCGCCGAAATAGAGCGCCGCGAGATAGCCTGCCTGGGCGAACATCAGCGTCACGATCATGAAGGCGACACCGGCGGTGCGCAGCGCCAGCAGCCCGATGGCAAGCGCCACCGCAAAGCCTGCCGCCAGCCCGGCCAGCAGCGCCGGACCGGCGCTCCATCCAAGATGCTGCACGGTCAGCGACATGCCATACATGCCGGCCGCGAAAAACAGCGCGTGGCCGAGGCTGAGCAGGCCGGTATAGCCGAACAGGATATTGTAGCCCATGGCGTAGCAGGCCAGCACCATGATCCGCGCCAGATTGCCATGATGATAGGCCGGCAGGATGAATTGCAACGCGAACAGCAGGATGATCACGCCGATATGAAGCGTCCATGACTTGCGAAGATTGCTGCCGAGGAACATGCTCACAGCCCCTTCCTCCCGAACAGCCCCTGCGGGCGGAAGATCAGGACGAAGGCAACACCGAGCGTGGCGATGATCTTGGCAAGGGTCGGTGTGAAGAAGACCGAGATCATGCCGTCGCTGATGCCGATCAGAAGCGCCGCCACCACGGTGCCGGGAAGGCTGCCAAGCCCGCCGATGATGACAACGATGAAAGACAGCAGCAGCGGATCATGCCCCATCAGGTAATGCGCCTGCTGGATCGGCACGATCAGAACGCCCGCCAGCGCCGCGAGGCCGGCACCAAGGCCGAACACCGCGGCATAGACGCGGTCCACCGGAATGGCGAAGGCCCTGGCCATCTCGCTGTCGAGCTGTGTCGCCCGCATCACCAGACCGATCCGCGTGCGCGTCATCAACAGCCAGATCGCCCCGAGAAGCAGCACCGCCGCGCCAATCACGGCAAGCTTGTAGCTGGTGGTGCCAAGCCCCCAGGGCCAGTAGAGCGCCATCCCGCTTTCGCTCCATTCGACAAACGGGATCGACAGGCGGTGGTTGAAAGGCGCCTCGACCGGGCGGGCATCGGGGCCATAGGTCATCAGCGTGACCTGCTGGATGATATAGAGAAGGCCAATCGTCGCGACGATGGTGCGCTCGGGGTCATAGGCGACCCGTTTCAGCACCAGCCTGTCGGCGATCGCCGCCAGCAACGCCGTCGCCGGCGGTGCCAGCAACAGGGCAGCCAGAAAATTCACCGCCGGATGCGAATCGACGGCGTTCGCGATGATCCAGGCAAGCACCGCGCCGACCATGAAGAATTCGCCATGCGCGACATTCACCACGCGCATGACGCCGAAGACCAGCGACAGGCCAAGCGCCATCAGCGACAGCACCGCCGCCGTGACAAGCCCTTCAAGCAAACCGAGGATCAGATAGGGACCAAGTTCCATGAGTTGTGGCGAACGCCACTCCCCCTCAACAGACCGGAATAATTGAATGGGGCGCGACCGGCATCACCGCCCGCCGCGCCCGAAGATCAGCCCGAAAATCAGAAGGACTGCTTGGTGTAGTCCGTCTCATCGGGATAGTAGGTATCCTCGATCGAGGTCGTGTGCGCGAGGACCAGCCTGCCATTCTCGACCCTGGTGATATATTGATGGCCGAAGGTCTGGTGCGTCTTGCCGTTGAACTCCTTCGCGCCCTGCGGGTGCGCGTAGGAATGCGGCATCGAGGTCATCGCTTCCACCGCCTCGATCAGCTTGGCGCGGTCACCGGCGCCGGCATATCCCGAGGCCTCCATGCCGGCCTTGACGATATGAAGCGTCTCCCAGCAGCCGAACATGTGCGCATAGGTCGAGACATCCTTCGGATCGGATACCGAGGCGCCATTGGCATCGACGCCGACAGCCTTGCGATAGGCCTTGTCATAATCCGACTGGTTGGCCTGCGCATAGCGCGGATTGCCTTCCCAGAAATAGGTACCCTCGAGGAATTCGAGACCCGGGCTGGCAAGATCGACCGCCTCGAGCGAGTCGATGAAGCCGAAGATCTCGGGGCGCGAATTGCCGAAGAATTCACCCATTTCCTTGACGAAGGTCAGCACCGCCGGCCCGACCATCACGTGATAGATGACATCGGTGTTGCGCGGGATCTTCGGGAAATATTTGGTGAAGGACGTCTCGGTCGGCGGAATCGCGATCTTGGCGACCACCTCGCCGCCCTGCGCCGCGACCGCGGCCGAGAAATAATCGCGGTGATCATGACCGAAGGCGAAATCCGGGTAGATCATCGTGACCTTCTTGCCAAGCGTGCTGTTGACGAACGGGGCCATCGCCTGGACCTGGCTCTTCACATCGGTGATCCCCGGCTGCAGCGTGTAGCGATTCAGCATGCCGCTGGCGACATGGTGCCCCTCGGACACCACGAAATAGGGGATTTTCAGCTCGCCGGCACGCGGCGCGGACCCGATGACGACATGGCTGAACAGCGTGCCGAAGGCGATATCGCATCCATGCTGTGTCGCCATCTTCTCGACAACCTCGGCCCCCCGCTTGGGGTCGGTGCCGTCATCCTCGGCGACAATCTCGACCGGGCGGCCGTTGATACCGCCCTCATCATTGATCTTCTTGACGGCAGCCTTGGTGGTGCGGTCGTACCAGCGGCCATAGGCGGCGCCGATACCGGTGCGGTGGACCTGAAACCCGATCTTGATCGGCTCCGAGCTCTGCACCTGTCCGTAGCGCCCGAACAGCGGCATGCTGCTGGCGGCAGCGGCAAGCGCCGTGGTCGCGGCAAGTGTCTTCAGGGCCGTGCGACGGTTTGGGCGTTTCCCCGCCTCATTGGTCACCGC
>JAYQDX010000063.1:0-13115 GCA_038138545.1 Rhodobiaceae bacterium
CTGACGGCATCGCTTGTCGTTCTGAAGGGGCGCGAGACGATCATCGCGGCGCCCGATGGCAGACTGGTCCTCAACAGCCGCAGCAGCGCCTATCTGGCGACAGCCGGCACCGGCGATGTGCTGGCTGGCCTGATCGCCGGTCTGCTGGCCCAGCGCATGTCGCCCTTCGAGGCCTGTTGTGCCGCCGTCTGGATTCATGCCGAGGCCGGCATCAGATTCGGTCCCGGCCTGGTGGCGGGAGATATTCCGCGCCAGGTGCCGGCGATCCTGTCAGGGCTTCTCGCCGGGCGGGTCAGCCATCATCAATTCCACCCCGAAGAGGGTGGTGACGGGATTCCGCATCCCGACATGTTCGACCTTGTCGAGGCCGGGCTGATGGCCCCTAAAAGTCCGAAGTTGTAGATCAGAAGCTGTTGGTCAGAAGCTGTAGGTGAGGCTGGCGATGATGGCGGCGTCACGGGCAAGTGCCGCGCTGTTCGGGTCTCGCGCCAGACGCTCCGGCCATCTTGCGGTCGCCTCGAAACTCAACGCGTCGGTAATCCGCCGGTTCGCCGTGATGGTGAGTGTCTGCGCCGCATTGTCGAGATCACGGGCAAGCAGGGTCAGGATTTCGGTATCCTCGACATCGTTCCACAGCCAGCGCCCACCCAGAATCAGATCGTTCTGGAATCCGCTATGTGACCGGCCGCGCCGCTCATCCCGCGCATATTCCGCAAGCAGCACGAGGTCGCGCCCGCTTTCGGCAAGATCATAGAGATTATGCTCGATGCCAACCACCCCGGCGGCATAGCTGTCGGCGCTGCCAAGCCTGTCATACTGGCCGCGACGCCGGATCAGCTCGGCCTTCACCGCGGTGTCGCCATGCAGGGACTGGATATCAAGGCCAAGCTGCGTGACGCGGCTGTAATCCGGCTTCAGGGTGCCGTCGGCCTGTGGCAGCAGGCGCGGGGCATGGCCGGTGCCGCGGAACCAGCTGACACCAAGGTCGATATCACCGAAATAGCCCGACCAGCGCGCCGCGGCGGCGATGTCGTCACGGCTGGCACCGCCGCTGAAACCGGCGGTGTTGTCGTTCACACGGGGCGCCGGGCGTTCACGAAGCGCCCGGTCGGGATAGACATTCTCGACAAAATCGATGGCAAGGAGGTCGACCTGGCCGGGGCCGGCCGGCCATGACAGCCTGATCATCGGCGCGCCGCGCTTCTCGCTGCGCAACAGACCGCGGCTGTAATCAACGGCGTTGACGATATCCACCGGGTTGTAGCTTTCAACCTTGCCCCAGAACAGAACGGTACTGCCGACAAGATAATCGATCTCGCCAAGCCGGCCACTGACATGCGCCTCGCGGACATCAAGCTGTCCGCCGCCACCTGTACCACCGCTGATGCGGGGCTGGAACTGCGCTTCGGCATTGTCGCCATAGACAAGGATTTCGGGCCGTGCCTCGAGATGCAGGAAGCTGTCCGCCTGTCCGGCATGTTGGGCCTTGCGGGGATACCAGCTTGCCTCGATGCTGATCTCGCCGCGTTGTTCGACCTCAAGCTGGCTGATGCCCGTCTCGGCGCTTGCCGGAAGCCATGCCACCCCGGCAAGGAACGCTGACAGTGATGCGGCGATGATTCGTGCGGCAGGATTGCCTGTCGTCATCGGCCTGCCTTGGGAAGTCCCTGCGGGGTGAAGTCCCGCTCGGTCAGGCCTTGCCGGAAATTGTAGTCGCCCCAGGACAGCCGTGTCGATTTGCCGGTCTGGTGGTTCTGCATCACCATCACATGCGCACGCCAGAACGCCCCCTCATATTGGCGGTAATCCTGGAATTCGAGGGTTTTCTCGAGATCGCCGCGGCGGTTGTAGAAATCGATCCGCTGAACCCTGTATTCCGCCAGGTCGATGAAGGAGACGCGCTTCGAATAGCCGGATTTCTTGTTTTTCGGACGACTTTCCACGGCGGCGCAGGTCAGTGCCGCGTCATGCGCGCAGGCGGCGTCCTCAAGCCAGATATGATCATTGTCGGCAACCTCCTCTGAGCCCAGATCCTCGTAGGAGAATTCCGAGGACACGAACTTGCCGGTCCGGTTTGACGATGAGATCCGTTTCACCCGCTTGACGGCGGGCAGGAAAATCCATTGTGAATCATCCTCAGGCTCGATCTTCGAATGCGTCAGCAGCGCCGTGCCGCGAACGTCACGCGGCTTCGAGAAGGTGATGATCGAGCGGTCGCCCTCGGCGGTGTTCGCCGCCTCGAGGATGGTGCTGCGGAATTTGCGGACGGATTCATTGCCGGCCTTGTTCTTCAGCACCATCTCGCCCTCGACGGTGACGTCGCCCCAGCCGCGGTCGCGGTTATCGACTTCGGTGGCGATGGCAAGTCCCTTTTCCGCCGAGGCGTTGGCACTGCCGGAGGGTGTCAGCAGGGCCAGCCCCACGGCAAGACCCGCGATAACGGCCAGCGCGGCCGTGGTTATGGAGGAGGGTTTCATGAATTTCATCCTGTCGAGAAAGATCAGCAGCGGCGGAAGGAAGAGGAAATCGACGAACAGCGCAAAGCTGAGCGTGATGGCGGTGAGTCGCGCCATGTCACGGTTCACGGCAAAGCCGGACTGGCCGAGGATGGCAAAGCCGATGACGAGGCCGAGCGATGTCACGGTCAGCGCCATGCCAACCGACTTGAAGGCATGGCGGACCGAATCCTCGGCGCTGTCCCCGCGTTTGCGGGCATTGGCGTATTTCAGAATGAAATGCACCGTGTCATCAACGACGATGCCAAGCGTCATCGCAACGACGATCGAGACCGCCAGTGTCACGTTGCCGACCATATATCCCCACAAGCCAAATCCCATCGCCGCCGGCACAAGGTTCGGCACCAGTGAGACAAGGCCAAGTTTCAGGTTGCGAAGAACAAGGAAGATCACGAAGGAGATGAAGACAAGCGCCAGTGTCGTTCCCTTCAGCATCGACGGCACGTCACGCGCCGAGATCATCGTATAGACATGCGTCTGACCGGTGACCGGGCTTGCCAGCTCCGGCGCGTTGGCGGCAAACCAGCCCTGGATCCGGTCATCAAGCGCCAGCAGCTGGGATGTCGTGGCGAACGGCACGAAGGCCGATACGCGGGTTGATGAGCGGTCAACATTGATCTGGTCGGTCAGATCCATGCCATAGCCAAGCGACAGCTCGTACAGGAACAGATATTGCGAGGCTTCCTCGTCGGTCTGCGGGATGCGGTAGAAGGCCGGGTCATCACCATTCATGTTCATGTTCAGGCGCTTGATGGTATCGCTGAGAATGCGGATATGGCTGATTTCTGGCTGCGCCCGAAGGAAGTCGGCAAAGGAGTCGAGCGTTTCAAGATAGGCAACCGAATTGATGCCGCTTTCAGCGCCGGTATCGACCGAATATTCCAGCACATTCAGACCGCCAAGATTGGTTTCATACAGGTCGGTCGCCTTGCGCGTCTCGAACCGCTCGTCGAAATAGCGCAGGAAGTCGTCCTCCAGCTTGATCTGCGAGATGCCGGCGGCGAAGCCGATGATGATCACCGGGATGCCAAGCAGCAGACGGCGCTGGTGCCGGATCACGAACTCGCCAAGCCAGGTCATGAAGCGGTCGACCGAGGCGGCCCTGCTGATCTGCCTGATGGGAAGCCAGCAGATCAGGCCCGGCAACAGGAAGATGGTGAAGAGCCAGACACCGATCATGCCGGCGGCCACCATGTTGCCAAGCTGCTGGAAGGGCGGCGAAATCGAGAAATTGAGTGACAGGAACCCGATCGCCGTGGTGAAGATGGCAACGGTAATGCCAAGACCGTGATCCGCCAGCGCGCGGCGCGCCCACTCGGTACGGTCGGCCGTCTGCTGCATCGTCTGGCGGATTGATGACAGGACATGAACGCTGCTTGCCACCGCCAGCGTGATGACCATCAGCGGTGCCACGGCGGTGGCCGAATTGATCGGGATGCGGGTCCATCCCAGCGCGCCAAGCGAGGCCAGCGCCGACAGCGACGCCAGGACCAGGATCAGCAGCGATCCGGTGACCGTGCGAAGCAGGATTCCGACCACCAGCAGCATCGCGACGAGCATCGCCGGGGTCAGCGTCTCGCCATCCTTCTGGCTCGCGGTGGCGAAGGCCTGGCTGATGGCGACCGACCCGCTGGCCTTGAATTCGATATCGGGATATTCGGCGCGGTAGCGCGCAAGAAGCGGCGCGGCCTCGGCGTTGATGTCCGGGATTTCCGAGACAAGATCGACGCCGGGAAGACGGAAGATCACCGAAATGGCGGTGGCGCTGGCATCGGCGCTGATCAGGCTGTTGACGATCTCGATCCGGTCAAGGGCGGTGGCGCGGGCCCTCGCGGCGTCCTCGGCGGTCACGGCCTGCGGGTCGGGAACGAGATCCTCAACCACCATCATGTCGCCATCGGCATAGGTGTTCTGAAAACGCGTGATCGAATTCACCAGCCGCACATAGGGAAGATTCCACAACTCCTCGGTCAGCGCCCCGATGGCGCCAAGTGTCCGCGGTGTGAACACCTCGCCATCAGCCGGCTTGACGATGATCGCCAGATTGTCGTCCTTGGCGAATTCCTGCTCGAACCTGTCGAGACGCATCTTGTCAGGGTTGGTGTCCGCCATGAAGACCCGTCCGTCCGTGTCGAGCTTCAGATTGGGAATGCCGGCAAAGACGGCGAGGGCCAATGCCAATGTGGCCACGGCGCATTTGATCCGGTTGCTGACGACAAAGGCGGCAAGACGTTCCATAGCTACGTTTCTCCAGATGGCGCTGACCGGATCTTTGCGAGCCGTGCCTGGCACTAATTTAGTTGTTTATCTATAAGCTGTGCATGAAATGCTGCTAGCCCGCGCGTAATATATACCGGTCGGTAGTTATATCAATGATAAACATACCGATCGGTATTTATTTATATGCCGGTGGTGCCCTCTACCGGCCGATCAGGCGGTGATTCCTTCGATCGCGAGTGCCACCATGCTCTTCAGGCTGTCCTTTGGCTCGCCGATCAGCACCACATTCTTGGCCACGATCATCTGACCGGCGATGAGATGCACAGCCGCCTTGAGGTTGATCCCCGCTTGCAACTGTCCGGCCTCTGCGGCCAGCACGAGCCGGCTCTCAACCATTTCGAGGAATTCGTGAATGGCACTGTTCACGGTTGCGGTTGTCTTATCTCCAAGCGCCTTGCCAAGCTGGACGCATTCCATCAGCAGGCATCCAGTCGGTGTGGTGCCGTCATGATGTTTTTCGTACAGTTCATCAATCTGCAGGCCGAACCATGCATTCAGGTCGGTGCGAATATCGCCGGTCGCATGCAGAAGCCCGGCATGAAGTGTGCGCTGGCTGACATAATGCTGAAGCGCAGCGCTCAGCAGCCCATCCTCATCACCGAAATAGCGATACAGGGTCGGCTTCGAGACATTGAGCGCCCGCGATACCTCGTTGAACGAGGTGTTGGCCACGCCGGAACGCCAATAGAGATCCATCGCCGCCTTGACGGTGCCGGCATGATCGAAGGACACCGGGCGTCCCATGGGTTTTGACGCGAGTTCTGACATGGTTCCCGTTTCGGAGCCGGGGCAACATGCCCGCGGCAATGCCCGTCTGTTCGTATGTTCGTCACCAGATATAGGCGATGTCCACCTCCGCATACAACTGCTTCCTTGCCGTGCCTGATATGTGATGCCGCCATGATTGGGCGGATTGCGGTGCCAGCTCACAGCCTGTAGCGTGACGCGTCACCCATCTTTGGAACCGTCGCCCTTGACCGAAAGGACCCTGACATGCGCGATGCCGTTATTGTTTCAACCGCCCGCACCCCGATTGGCAAGGCGTACCGGGGGGCGTTCAACGATACCCAGGCGCAGACGCTGGCCGGGCATGCCATCTCGCAGGCTGTCGCGCGCGCCGGTGTTGCGCTGGATGAGATTGAGGATGTGGTGCTTGGTGCGGCGCTTCAGCAGGGATCAACCCATATGAATGTCGCCCGGCAGGCGGCGATCCGGGCCGGCCTGCCAACCTCGGTTCCCGGCATGACGGTGGACAGGCAATGTTCATCGGGCCTGATGGCACTGTCGATTGTCGCCAATCAGGTGCGGCTTGGCGAAATCGATGTCGGTGTCGCTGGCGGCGTCGAATCGGTCTCGCTTGTGCAGACCCCGCGGATGAATGTCGACCGGCTTGTCGACCCGTGGATCGAGGCGCATCGGCCGGATGTTTATATGACGATGCTCGAGACCGCCGAGATCGTCGCCGCGCGCTATGGCGTGTCGCGCGAGGCGCAGGATGAATATTCTGTCGAGTCACACCGCCGTACCGCCACCGCGCAGGCCGAGGGGCGCTTTGATGTCGAAATTGCGCCGCTGTCCACGGTGATGAAGGTCAAGGACCGCGACACCGGCGAGGTCAGCGACCGCGAGGTCACGCTGGAAGCCGATGAAGGGGTTCGGCCCTCGACCACGCTGGAAGGGCTTCAGGCCCTGCAGCCGGTCTTCAAGGATGGCCAGCAGATCGCCGAGGGCCGGTTCATCACCGCCGGCAACGCCTCGCAACTGTCGGATGGCGCGTCGGCCATGGTGGTGATGGGCGCTGATGAGGCGGAGCGGCGCGGCCTGACGCCGCTTGGCGCACTGCGCGGTGTCGCTGTTGCCGGGTGCGATCCCGAGGAGATGGGAATCGGTCCGGTCTTTGCCGTGCCGAAACTTCTTGCCGCGCATGGTCTGACGGTTGACGACATCGAGCTGTGGGAACTGAACGAGGCCTTCGCCTCGCAGGTTCTCTATTGCCGTGACAGGCTTGGCATTGACCCGCAGAAATACAATGTCTCCGGCGGGTCGATCGCGGTCGGTCATCCCTATGGCATGACCGGGGCGCGTCTTGCCGGCCATCTTCTTGTCGAGGGACATCGTCGCGGTGCGAAACTTGGCGTAGTTTCGATGTGCATCGGCGGCGGCATGGGCGCTGCCGGTCTGTTCGAGATATACTGACGGTGTCATTGCTGGCATAGTTGAGCCGGTCCACAGTTCGGGCGAGGCCGTCAATGCCGCGAAACCTGCTTCTTGCCATCGGTGTCATCTTTGTCGGCATCCTGGCCTTTGACATGATGGGCATTCTTGTCCGGATGCTTGGCGGCAGCTATCCGGTGATGCAGATTTCGGCGCTTCGCAATTTCTTCGGGGTGATTCCGGCGCTGATCCTGCTGTGGCACGGCCGGCAGTTCGCGGCCCTGCCGCGGCTCAACCGCCCCCGCTTTCATCTGATCAATCTTGTGCGCTCATCGGCTGTTGTGACAGCACAGCTCTGCTTCTACACGGCCTTGACAAAAATCGAGTTCGCCACCGCCGGCGCGCTCGGCTTCAGCGGCCCGATGTTCATCACCGCGCTGTCGGTGCCGCTTCTCGGCCACCGCATAGGCGTGTGGCGATGGGGCGCGGTCTGTCTCGGCTTTGCGGGTGTGGTGACTGTTCTGCAGCCATTCCAGGACGGGTTCTCCCACTATATGGTGCTGCCGGTGATCGCCGCCTTCTGCTACGCGACCTCCAGCATTCTCGTGCGGTTCTATCCGCCGGACATTCCCTCGGCGGCGATCCAGTTCGGGCAGCAAACAGCCACCTGCGCGCTGGCGACCCTGGTGGTGATCCTGTTCGTCGACCCGGTCCCGATTGCCAATCTCGGCGATGCCGGCCTGTTCGTGATCATGGGCGCGCTTGGCGGCACCGGTGTTCTCAGCCTCGCCATTGCCTACAGGCTGGCCGATCCCAGCAGCGTATCGCCATTCGAATATTTCGGCATTCCGGTATCTTTCGCCCTTGGATGGCTGTTCTTCGCCGAGGCACCTTTTGACGATCTGTTTCCGGGTATTCTGTTTATCGTCGGGGCTGGTATCATCATCATGCTTCGCGAGCGTCATCTGTCACGTCGTCGCAACACCGCCTGAGGAGGCCCGTCATGTTCGAACCAACACTCAGCGATGATGGACAATGCCTGACCCTGACGGACCATGGCAGCGGGGCCAGCGCCCGCTTTCATGCGGTCTGGCTTCGCGACAATGCGTGGGACGAGGCCACACGCTCGCCAGGCAATGGCCAACGTCTGATCACACTTGCCGACATTCCGGCCGATCTGGCGATCACCGGCGCCGCGGTCAACGCGGCAGGTCTTCAGGTCACCTTCTCGAACGAAGCCGCGCCGATCACCTATGACCCGCGCTGGCTGATGGATCATCGTTATGACCGGACCGGGCCGGCACCGGCACGCGGATGGCTGCCGCCGGGTATCAGATGCTGGGATTCGGCGCTCGGCAACGCTCTGCCGACAGCCCGGCTGGGCGATATACAGCAGGATGAGGCGGCGCTGCGCGACTGGCTTGGCGATCTGGTGACATATGGTTTTGCGCATCTGTCGGACGGGCCGGTCGAGGACGGGGCGCTGATGAAGGTGGTTGATCTGTTCGGCTATGTTCGCGAGACCAATTACGGGCGGCATTTCGAGGTGCGCACCGAGATCAATCCGACCAACCTTGCCTATACGGGGCTGGGGCTGCAGGCGCATACCGACAACCCCTATCGCGACCCGGTGCCGACGATCCAGATCCTGTACTGCCTTGAAAGCTCGGCCGCCGGTGGTGACAACATGGTTGTCGACGGCTTTGCGGCGGCGCGCCGGCTTCGCGACGAGAATGCCGCCTGGTTCGATGTGCTGGCCGACCATTGTGCGCGGTTCGAATATGCCGGTGGTAACGATACAAGGCTGGTCGCGCGGCGCCCGATGATCGAGCTGGCGCCGGATGGCGAGCTCGTCGGCATCCGGTTCAACAACCGCTCCGCCGCCGCGCTGACCGATATTCCCTTTGAAGCCATGAAGACCTATTATGATGCCTATCGTCGGCTTGGCGAGATCATCGACGATCCGGCCATGGAGGTGAGTTTCCGGCTGGAGCAGGGCGAATGTTTCGTTGTCGACAATACGCGCGTCCTGCATGCCCGCAAGGCCTATGGCGGGACCGGCCATCGCTGGCTTCAGGGATGTTATGCCGACCGGGATTCACTGATGTCGCGCTTCCGTGTGCTGAGTGACGCGGCGGCGGGGTGAGGATGGCGGCCTGTCATGCCGCATGACGCGCCGCTGAACATCGTGGCACCGGGGCACTGTCGGGGGTGTCAGCAAAGCCGTCGACCCGGCCACCATCATAGACCCGGGTAAAATGGTGAATATCAACTGGACGGGGATCACCCGGGATATCCCCGCGGAACCGGACCATGCTGCGGATAATCATTCTCATTCTGCTGGCGCTGGTGGTGGCACTGCTTGTCGCGCGGCTGTTGATGCGACGCTCGCCGCGCCTGCGCGCGCGAATGGCCGGGGTCATGCGCAGCCCCTTTGTCCGACAGATCCTGATCGGGGTCGTGCTGCGGATCATCCGGCTTCTGATCTTCCGAAGGTGAGTGACAGCGCCGACGCAAACCCTGCAGCAACCGTCGCAACTGGGCCATTTACAAGCCATCTTCGGCCGCAAGCTTGAAGCAGTCACGCGGCATATAAAGGGGAAAACGGGATATGCGGGAGCATGCGCAGGCGGTGGTGATCGGGGGCGGCCTTGTCGGTTGTTCCATTCTTTATCATCTGGCAAAGCTTGGCTGGCGGGATGTCGTTCTTCTCGAGCGTGACGAGCTGACAAGCGGGTCGACCTGGCATGCGGCGGCGAACATCCACGGGCTGCACGACAACAACAACATCACCCGCATCCAGCATTACACGATGAATCTTTACAAGCAGCTGGAGGCCGAGACCGGACAGGGATGCGGGGTCTTCCAGCCCGGATCGCTCTATCTCGCCCAGACCGAGGAGCGCGAGCACCAGCTGCGACTGCAGGAGGCGAAGGCGAAATTCTACGGCCTCGGCTTCTATGAGATCAGCCGCGAGCAGGCGCTGGAACTTCACCCGCTGGCGCAGTTCGATGATGTGCGCTGCATCATGTTCGAGCCGGATGGCGGCAATGTCGACCCGTCCGGCGTCACGCACGCCTATGCTGCCGGCGCGCGCATGCTTGGCGCCGGGATCGAACGGTTCTGTCCGGTCACCGGCACCGAGGCACAGCCCGACGGCAGCTGGATCGTGCGCACCGAAAAGGGTGATATCCACACCCAGTGGGTGGTCAACGCCGCCGGGCTGTGGGGGCGCGAGGTGGCGGCGATGGCCGGGCTGACCCTGCCGCTGCAGCCGACCGAGCATCAGTATTTCGTGACCGAGGCCATCCCCGAGGTCGCGGCGCTTGGCCGGCGCCTGCCCTCGATCGCCGACCGGGATGGCGAGTATTATTTCCGCCAGGAAGGCAACGGGCTGCTGATCGGTGCCTATGAGGAGAAGATGAAGTTCTGGGCCGAGGACGGCACACCGCTCGATTTCGGGCATGAGCTGTTCGATGACGATCTCGACCGCATCATGGACAATGTGATGCGGGCCATCGAGCGCGTGCCGGCCGCCGCCGAGGCAGGGGTCAAGCGGGTCATCAACGGGCCGATGATCTGGAGCCCGGATTCAAACGCGCTGTTCGGTCCGGTGCCGGAATTGCGCAACTATTTCTGCTGTAACGGCATCATTCCCGGTTTCAGCCAGTCCGGCGGTCTTGGCCTGCTGGCGGCGCAATGGATGATCGAGGGGGAGCCGGAATGGGACATGTTCGCCTGGGATCTGGCCCGTTTCGGTGACTGGGCCGATGCCGCCTTCACCAGGGCGCGGGTCCGTGACCAGTATATCCACCGCTTCAAGATCCACTTCCCGAACGAGGAACGCGGTGCCGGCCGGCCGGCCAGAACGCGCCCTGCCTATGAGACGCAGCGCCGGATGGGGGCGGTGTTCGGGCTGAATGCGGGATGGGAGCACCCGCTGTGGTTCGCCGATGCGCCGGATACGGACGAGACAGCGGGGTTTGTCCGTCAGAACTGGTTCGCGCCAGTCGGCCGCGAGGCGGCGATGCTGCGCGACCATGTCGGCGTCATCGATATCTCGAATTTCGCCAATTACGTCGTCAGCGGCCCGGGGGCGCGAAGCTGGCTTGACAAGCTTGTCGCCAACCATGTGCCGGGCGAGGTCGGGCGGTCATGCCTGACGCCGCTGATCGGGATGCGTGGCGGCGTTGCCGGTGATTTCACCGTCACCATGACCGGTGATGACAGCTATATGATGATCGGGTCCGGCATGGCCGAGCGCTATCATCAGCGCTTTTTCGACATGGTGCCGATGCCGGAAGGCACGAGCCTGGAGGTGGCGACGGCGCGGATCGCCGGTTTCAACGTCGCCGGACCGAAATCACGGGCGATGCTGGCCAGCCTGACCGATGCCGATCTGTCGAATGACGGATGGCGGTTCATGCGGTCACGCACCATCACCGTCGCCGGGGTGGAATGTCTTGCCATCCGGGTCAGCTTCACCGGTGATCTGGGGTGGGAGCTTCACTGTGCCGAGTCCGACCAGCTGGCGCTCTATAAAGCGCTTCTCGAGGCGGCGGCGACGCATGGCGGCGGTCCGGTCGGCGGGCGGGCGCTTGGCGCGTTGCGGATCGAAAAGGGCTATGGGTCATGGGGGCGCGAATATTCGCCCGAATACTGGCCACAGGAGGCCGGGCTGCATGGCCTGATCAAGCTCGACAAGGAGTTTCTGAACAAGGATGCCTATCTGCGGATCAGCAACACGCCGCCGCGCGAGAGGCTGACCATGTTCGAGGTTGATGTCACCGACGAGGCCGATGCCAATGGCGGCGAGCCGATTTTCCTTGCCGACGGCACGCCGGTGGGGCGGGTGACCTCGGGCGCCTATGGCTATACGGTCGGCAAGTCGCTTGCCATCGGCTATGCCCGCGAGGGGGTCGTGGCGCCGGGCGACAGGGTCGATATCTATATCCTTGGCAAGCCGCATATGGCGACGGTGCTGGCCGAACCGCCTTTCGACGTCGGCGGCGCGCGATTGCGGGCCTGATCGACCGGCGACAGGCATGAGGTCATGACCGGGGGCGGAGGGGTCGATGAACAAACAGCTGTCACAGGTCGGTGATTTCGTCTTTGCCCTTGTGCCGCCCGGTTTTGTCCCGCCCGGTCTTGCCCCGCCCGGTCTTATCCTGCGCGGTCTTGTCATCCTCTGGCTTGTCCATTTCCGTCTGTGAGGCGCGGCCGCGCGGTGTCACCAGCGCCAGTCCCAGCATCATCATGGCCACCGAGGCCCAGACCCAGGCCGAATGGGTCTCGCCGAACAGGACAATCCCCCAGATCACCCCGGCCAGCGTGACGACATAGCCTGTCTGGCTGGCGAATACCGGTCCGGCAAGCCCGATCACCATGACAAATGTGGTGTAGGCGACAGCGTTGATCAGGCCAAGCCCGATGATCGTCCATTCCACGGTGCCGAACGGGAAGGCCGGCAGGAACATCTGGCCGGTCAGGATCGCCACCGGCAGCATGATCATCGCGGCGAACAGGTTCATCCCGCAGGCCGTCCGCACCGGTCCGATATCCTGCAGTGACGGCCGCGCCAGATAGATGTTCTCCAGCGCGTAGCAGACCGCGCTGATACAGGCCAGCAGCACCCAGGGCATGGCGGCGCGGCTGGGAAGGCTGCTTTCCGGCACGACCAGAAACCCGATCGCCACCGCCCCGCAGACAACGCCGGTCAGGCGGATGGCCGATATCCGTTCGCTGCCGATCATCATCGCCACCGCATAGGTGATGATCGGGATCAGCGTGACGGTGATCGACAGCACGCCCGCCTGGACATGTGGCGCGGCGAAATAGAACAGGCTGTTCGGGACCGAGGCGCCGAGAAGCGCGACAATCACATAGATGCCGAGATACCGCCCGGTGATCTGCAGGGGCCGCCGCCGCGCCAATGTGTAGACAAGCAGGATCACGCCGCAGACAAGCGACTGCCAGAAGGTGACACCAAAGGGTGTGCCGCCCGCCTTGACCACAATCTTGGCAAAGGAGAAGGACAGCCCCCAGCTCGCCCCCATCACCAGCAGCGCCGCCCAGGGCAGCAGCCTTGTCACCAGTCCGGAATTTGTCATGAAACCGGGATCAACCATCGCCTTCACCTCTGGCCTTTCACGGCGGTCCGGCCGT
>JAYQDX010000064.1:0-12985 GCA_038138545.1 Rhodobiaceae bacterium
CAGTGACACAATCAGATGTACAAAAATCGAAGGAAAAATCTGTGAAAAACTAAGCGTTTTCAATATATTCTGGATAGAGCGCTGCCCTCCGAAGGCTCTTCCACCGCTTCCTAGAAACACGTATTTGGCACTGGATTTTGTTTGTGCGAGCCACAGGATCCAAGACCTGCAAATGTCAGCGAGGCCCAAAGCGACTCCCACACCGGCCGGTTTCGATCTTTCAACGGGTCGGTTTCCCGTAATGTCACGTGGTCAAGCAGGTAACGATGCTCAGCATCTGCGTTGATGCTTATGACACCATCTTCATCCGTCATGATTTTTGACGATGTCACAAGCCCATCACGGTCACGAGAAAACAAGGTGACTTGCGCGGCGGGCAACATTCGCCCCTGGTACAAAAGCTGAAATTGAAACTCCAAGCGTGAATTTGAGAGCAACTTCTTGCCTAGAGACACAAATTCAAGCTCCATGCCGACAACGCGATCATTCACCATCTCGGTTTCTGGTCCAATGGTGATGATGGCTTTGGCAAATCGCTTGTAACGTTCGACAAAACCACTTTGCGGTAATCGCCGTCTTTTATGTGATTGCCCTAAATCCCCTGCCCCTTTCTTCCTGGCAAATCTGAGAAACTTCTCCTGCGAGCCATAGTGGACGTAGCTGTTCGCCGATTGGTAAACAAGCACCACATTGCCTGAATTCTTCGCCAGTTTTTCAGGAGCGACTGTTATCACGGGCCGACTGCCAACTCTTGGTTTCAGATCAAACGATCCGGTGTCTGTCAGGACCAAAAGCCGCTCGGTCTGCTGCGGGATATAAATAAGGTGATCACCCTTGAACATGTCGCCAATTCGCAGATCGGCCGAGAGCGTCTCGCCTTTTGAGAGATGGGTCGTGGTTGGCTCGATCCATACCTCATGCGCAAAAGGACGATCCATTGACGAGGTGATCGCCAACAAGGCCAAAACCGATGTCCAGAGGAACCTTGAGCCAGTCAATAAATCGGTTGCGTTTCCGTTTCTCAGGCTGATCAACTGTCGGTCCCCAAATTTTCCAAAAACCAAGGTCACGTCGAGATTAAACATGCCGGGAAATTATACGAGCCTCTTCTGCAAGCTTCCTCTTCTGCTCACAAATTTATTCATGATCACGATAGCGGTGCTGTTTCAGATAACGGCCGCCGGCGCGCATGAACTGCGTCCTGCAATCATGGATGTCGGAATTCTTGAAGACGTTCCGGGGCAACTGACAATCAATCTTACATTCTCAGGCGAGGCGTTTCTTGCCGAAATTGATCTTTCGGCTGTCAGCAACACCGATGATAGTTCCGGCTCAAAGACCTATGATGAGTTGAGAGCTGTGCCGCCACATATCCTTGAAGACAGATTGAAATCGTCATTCGCCACCCTTGCTGAAAAATTCACCATTATGTCGGCCAACAGGCCACTAACGCTTGAACTGGTAGAAATAGATGTGGCGGATGAGGCAGATTCACGCCTTGCCCGAGATACACAACTCAAACTGAAATCGAGCCTCCCAAAATCTGATGAGGCGATCTCCATTCAATGGCAGCCCTCCATGGGCGCGCTGCTTATCCGCCAGATGGGCCGTGGCAGTGATCCCGAATATTCTGACTATCTGCCGGAAGGTGGCACCAGCCAGGCGTTTCTCATCAATAATGCGGATTCCGTTCCCTTGAGAGCTGTCATTGGAAAATACGTTCAATCTGGCGTCATCCATATCGTTCCGGCTGGACTGGATCATATCCTGTTTGTAGTCGGCCTTCTTGCATATGGGCTATCTGCCCGCGGCCTGGTGTTCCAGATTTCTCTGTTCACTGTTGCGCACACGATTACACTGGCCGCGGCCAGTCTCGGTTGGCTCTACATTCCGGGTAGTATTGTTGAACCGTTGATTGCCCTTTCAATCGCCTGGATTGGCATCGAGAACATAGTCAAGAAATCACATCGTGTTGCAAGATCACGGTCGTTTGTGGTGTTCACGTTTGGGCTGCTTCACGGGCTTGGCTTCGCTTCGGTTCTGGCCGATTTCGGGCTGCCACAGAGCGCGTTCATTGTTGGTTTGCTGAGTTTCAATATCGGCGTTGAAATTGGCCAGCTGATTATTGTGGTCCCAATCTTCTTCCTTTTGAGAGCCTTCAGGTTGACTGATCCACAGTTCCGTCGGGCCTTTCAGATCCCAGTATCTGCGGTCATTTCCGCCATCGGCGTTTTTTGGTTCATAGAGCGTGTGGGCTTTCTCTGACCTCCAACGTGAACCAGCTTTCAAACTGCAGGCGCGCCTATTCCATCTTGCCGGGCCTGTTCACCGGAATGACGGACCGGATCCTGCGCACCGAACTGCTCGGCAGCGATGGATGGCATCGCGAACAGATCTTCACAAGTTGCTGGAAATCAACGATGAGGTCCTCATCCATCTTGCGACAACCCTTTGTCAGATTGATGATTTCACGCCAAAGACAAACCTGGACATAAACCCGGACTCACCGGAGGTAACGGGCTCGGCCTTTCAAGGCTTTTCGCCAGGCATGATAGCTGTCCTTGGGCGTGCGCACCATGCTGTCATAATCAACATGAACAATGCCAAAGCGCTTGCTATATCCAAAGGCCCATTCGTAATTGTCGAGCAGTGACCAGGCAAAATACCCTTTCATTGGCACACCCTCGGCACAGAGTTTTTCGATCTGCGCAAGATGGGCGGCAAAATAGTCTGTGCGCTGCCGGTCATGAACCGCAACCGCGCCATCCGGCCCGTCATCGGTCACATGATCATCATTCGCCATACCGTTTTCGGTGACATATTGCGGCAGACCGGGGGCATAGTCGCTGGCAAGCCGCCGCAGAAAGAAGCTCAGCCCCTCAGGGTCGATTTCCCACCCCATATCGGTTTTCGCCAGTTTGCCCCGCACACATCGGAACCCGATATGTGGCTCCTCACTATCCGGCTGAATCACCGAGCGTGTGTAATAATTGCTGCCTACCCAGTCGAGCGGTGCGCTGATCATCGCCAGATCATCCTCATAGCCAGCCGGCATGTGTCCCTCGAATATCGCAAGCACCTCTTGCGGATAGCGGCCCTTGAAGATCGATTCCTCGAACCAGCGGCTGTAGATGCCGTCAAACAGATGCGTCTTCTCGGCGGCGAGCCGGGTGTCATCAACCGGAACGGCGAATTCCTTGTTCAGCACGCAGCCAAGATTCTGGTGGCCGTGGCCGCGCATGACCTCGATTGATCTGCCATGCGCAAGCTGGACATAATGCATGGCCTTCGCGGTGGCGCCGAGATCGCACAGACCAGGTGCGTGATGACCCCAGTAATGGCTGAGCCATGACACGCACCAAGGCTCGTTTACCGGCGCGATGAATTCCAGGCGATCGCCGAAATGGCGCATCACGAGATCCGTATAATCCGCGAACCAGCCGGCAATATCACGGTTCCGCCATCCCCCGGCATTCGCATGGCGGCGTGGCAGATCCCAGTGATAGAGTGTCGCAAACGGACGCAGATCACGCGCCAGCATGGCGTCCAGAAGGCGGTCATAAAACGCCAGACCCTCGGGGTTTACGACTTGGTCAGACTCGGGAAGCAGGCGCGGCCAGGAAAATGAAAATCTGTAGGCGCCAAAGCCACCATCGCGCACGAGATCGAGATCCTCGGCAAATCGATGATAATGGTCACATGCTTGCGCCCCGTCACTGCCATCCGAAATCCGTCCCGCTTCAGCCGCGAAATCATCCCAGTGCGACGGGCCGCATCCGCCAAAATCCACGCCCTCGATCTGGTAACTCGATGTCGCCACGCCGAACAGAAAGTTGGCGGGCAGCCTGGATATGGCGGGTTCCAGGCTCATGGGACTAGAATAGATGCGCCTTCGCCGCATCAAAGCTGAAACGCACCTCCTGCCCGGTCTGAAGGTCGGGTGTTTCGGCAGAGGCAAACCGGAACACCGTCTCCTGTCTGGTAAGAAGCTCGACAATCGTCTCGGTGCCGAGCCGTTCGACCAGCGTGACAGTGCCGGCGAGCGAGCCCCCGGCATCAAGTACAAGATGCTGCGGCCGGATGCCAAGCCGCGCCGGGTCGCCCCGTCTCTTGCCGCCGGATACAAGACGAACGCCCTTGATGTCGATGCCGTCACCGCTAAAGCCGGCTGTCGAGCCGTTCTTGGCAAGGCTTGCCATCGTGCCGTCAAAGAAATTCATCTGCGGCGAGCCGAGGAAGCCGGCGACGAATTCATTCGCCGGCATGTTGAACAGATCCATCGGTGCGCCGACCTGCATCACCTCGCCATCCTTCAGCACAACGATCTTGTCGGCCAGCGTCATCGCCTCGACCTGGTCATGGGTGACATAGATAGTCGTCGCGTCGAGCTGGTCGTGAAGCTTTGCAATCTCCACCCGCGTGTCATGACGCAGCGCGGCGTCAAGATTCGACAGCGGCTCGTCAAACAGGAACACATCAGGATTGCGCACGATTGCGCGCCCGATGGCAACGCGCTGGCGCTGGCCTCCGGACAGGGCGGCGGGACGGCGCTCCAGCAGATGTTCCATCTGCAGGATTTTTGCGGCGGCCTCGACACGATCCCTGATCTCGGCCTTGGAAACCCCCTGAAGATCGAGCGAGAATGCCATGTTCTGAAAGACCGACATATGCGGATACAGCGCATAGGACTGGAACACCATGGCGATGCCGCGTTTTGACGGCGGCAGGTCCATCACCGGCCTGTCGGCAATCACGATCGTGCCACCGCTGAGCGTCTCCAGCCCGGCGATCAACCGCAGCAGTGTGGATTTCCCGCAGCCGGACGGCCCTACAAAGACGACAAACTCACCCTTGTCGATTTCCAGATCGACATTGCGGATGACCTCGGTCCTGCCAAATGACTTGTTGACCGCTTTCAATTCGACCTGCGCCATCTACACCTCCTCGAATGAAGCCGAAAGGCTATCGAAATCAAAGCAGCAGCGGAGAGTCTGCGTGTCAGACACACGGTCAAAGACAATCTGCCGCGCCCCCCCGGAAAGTTCCGACATATGGTTGGCCTCGGTCATCGCGGGCTGACCCTTGCGCCACCGCAGGAAGGTGGCGAATTCATTATAGATGGAACCCGCACGTTCCGTCTCATCAAGGCCAGCTCGCTGCAGATGGCTGTCGGCGATCGGAAGCCAGGTGTCGTTGGAATCCGAAAAACCGCCATTGGGGGCGGACTGACGCCAGACCATCGGAGTGCGGCAGGTATCGCGGCCAAGAAAGGCCGGGGCAAACTCGATTCCCCATGGATCCTGCATCCTGTCGATCGGGATATCCTGCACATCCTCGAAGCCAAGCTCCTCACCCTGATAGATACAGCTCGACCCGATCAGACTGCTCTCCAGCTTCAGCAGCAGGAGTTGCATGGCGTCGCACCGGTCCGGGGTCAGGCCAAGCGCGGCAAGCTGACGTGTTGCTGAGCGCGGCACATCATGGTTCGAGAAGGCGAATGACAACCGGCCGGTGCCATTGAATGTGGCAATCGCCTTGGTGATGGCGTCCTTCATCTCTTGGACATCCAGCCCGGCCCATTCAAGAAGATCAAAATTATAGGTGGCGTGGAGACGGCCCGGCGCGGTGAAGGTCTCGCTGACCTTGACAGCGTTGTCATTGTCGCCATCGCACTCGCCCATCAGGAACCTGTCATCATAACCGTCGGCGACGGCGCGGATGGCTTCGCTGAATAGCTGGATGCAAGGCTGGTTGAGTTGCGCGGCGTCATGAAGCTGCCGGAAGAAAGGCTGCTGGTCCTGCGGCAGCGGTCCGAGTTCGAATTCCGGGTTCGGCGGGTTGTCTCGATACGGGGTCACATCGCCATTTATCGTGTGGACAGCGTCAAGTCGAAACCCGTCGACACCGCGATCGAACCAGAAACGCGCGACATCCATCATTGCCTCGCGAACCGCCGGATTGGCATGATTCAGGTTCGGCTGGCTCGGCAGGAAATTGTGCAGATAATATTGCTGGCGGCGCGGTTCCCAGCTCCACGCACGGCCTCCGAAGAAGGATAACCAGTTGGTCGGCGCCGAGCCGTCGGGCTTCGGGTCGACCCAGTGGAACCAGTCGGCCTTGTCATTGTCGCGTGACTGCCGGCTTTCCCTGAACCAGTGATGTTGGTCCGAACAATGCGCCGGCACGATATCAATCATCAGCTTCATGCCAAGCTCATGCGTCCTGGCAATCATCTTGTCAAAATCGGCAAGCGTTCCATATTCCGGATTGATCGCACAGTAATCGGAGACGTCATAGCCAAAGTCCTTTTGCGGCGAGGCAAAGAACGGGCTGATCCAGATGGCATCGACCCCAAGATTGGCAATATAGGATAATCGCGAGGTGATCCCCGGCAGATCGCCAATACCATCGCTGTTTGAATCCTGGAAGGAGCGCGGATAGATCTGGTAGATGATGGCGGTCTCCCACCATTTCAGATCGGACATGGCCTAGCCCCCCTTGACCGAGCCGGCCAGCAGCCCGCGGATGAAATAGCGCTGCATCGCCAGGAAAACGATGACCGGCACCACCATGGAAATGACCGCTGATGCGTTCAACAGATGGAGCTGGTCCTTGAAGGTGCCGAGCTGTTTCTCCAGCCGGATCGGGAATACCAGATCAGTGCCTTCGTTCGGGCCGATATAGAGCGCCACGATCAAGTCATTCCATACCCACAAGAACTGAAAGATGCTGAAGGAGGCCAGCGCCGGCACCGACAGCGGCACAATCAGACGGGTGAAGATCTGAATGTGGTTGGCGCCGTCGATCCGCGCGCTTTCCAGCAATTCACGCGGCAGTCCGACGATATAGTTCCGCAACAGATAGATCGCCAGCGGCAGGCCGAAGGCGGTATGCGTGATCCACAGGCTGGCAAAGGTCTTTGACGGGTAGGCACAGCTTTGTGTTAGCTCACAATCCGTCAGCATTGCCTTCAGGGCGGCTGCCCATGACGCGATCCCACTGAAACCCTGTAAGATCGGCAGGAAAGCAAGCTGTGTTGGCACCACCATCAGCGAGACAACGATGACGAAAAGCCAGTCGCGTCCGGGGAATCGCATCCAGGCAAAGGCATAGGCGGCAAAGGCGGCGATTGTGATCGGGATGATGGTCGCCGGAATGGTGACGATAAACGAGGAAATCAGGGCATTGGGCACATTCTTGTTCTCGAACAGTACCTCCACATAGGCCTCGTCACCGAAAACAGGATCCTGATTGATGATGGCTTCCAGATTCTTCGGCTTTGGCACCGTCTTTTCGGTGAAGGTCCAGGTGAAATCGCCATTCGGCTGGAAAACAAAGTCTCCACCGCGAACATCCATCGCCTCATCCGGTGGCACCAGCTTGCGGATCAGCTTGGTCTTGCCAGGCTTGTCGGGATCGGGAACGCGGCCCTTGAACAGGATCGACTGCACCTCGCCGGAAATTGGAAAATCCTGTTCATCCCTGTTCAACCGGTCAAAGATATTGCCGGTCATCTCGGTCAGTTCGGTCTTGTCGCCGCGGTCATGAGTGCTGAACCGGTGTCCCAGTTCGGTCGGGGTGTAAGCTGTCCAGAATCCCGAGGTCTGCGACGCCAGTTCCGAGCGCAGCGACGTGGTGACCAGCGCCACGAACGGCACCACCCAGATGAAGACAATGAGCCCCAGGACAACATGACGAAGCGTGCGGCCGATCATCAATTGAACCCCTTCTGTTCGCGCCGGATCCGCCAGGCGTTGAAAACCATGTTCGGGATCACGGTCAGCATCAGCATGATGGCGATGGCGGCAAACAGGTTGTCGACATTGTCACCACCGATGGACCAGTTGTTGCGGGCGTTTTCCATCATCGTCGCCAGTAACAGCTTGTCATCGTCATTCGCCGACAGCGCATAGGGTATGTCAAATACCTTCAGCACCAGGATCACCAGCGTCGTCCAGACCACGACGACAGTGGAATAGATCTGCGGAAGCTTCACCCGGAAAAACATCTGGAACGGATTGGCACCGTCGATGGTGGCGGCCTCGATGGTGTCCTGTGGCACACCGCGAAGCGCCGCCGAGAAAATCACCATGGCAAAGCCGGTCTGCACCCAGACGAGGATCCACATCAGGAAGAAATTGCCCCAGAATTTCAGGTTGTAGAGCGGCTCGTTATATTCCGGCCCATGCCCCAGCAGCGCCTTCAGCAACCCGATCTGGTAGGAGGGGGTGGTGCCATTCATCGTGACCAGCGGTTCAATACCGCCACCGGCGAAGACATTGCGCCAGATCACGGCGGCGCCGACAAAGGAAATCGCCAGCGGGATGAAAATGAATGTCTTGGCGATGACGCCCCAACGCACCGAATCCGCCAGCACCGCGATCAGCAGACCGAGCGAGATACAGACCGAAGGCACCAGAACAAGCCACATCAGGCTGTTGCGCATGGCAAGGCGGAATTGCCCATAGCCAAGCGCCGCCGGGTCCCACAGGAAGGCATAGTTGCGTGTCGTCAGCGCACCGCTTGCCTCCTGGAATGACAGGCTGAGCGTCAGAAAGGCCGGCACCAGAAGGAACAGCAATAGCAGCACCAGCGTCGGCCCGACAAAAATCCAGGGCTGGATGGCCTCGACAATCAGGGATTCAGGCCCAGGCCGGTTGCGTGAACGCACCCGCGCAAGACCCAGATTGAGCCAGTTGGTAATCCAGAAATACAGAAATGACACCGCGACCGCGATGATCACTGACCTGATGGCAAAGCCGATCTTTGCAAACCGCTCCTCGGTGTCGAAGCGGGGAAACCCCCATTCATAGCGGTCATGGAGCCACAGACCGAGTGAGGCTGTTGCGTCATCAAGCGGGGCTGTTGCCGAAAAGGCGAACAGCGCCGTGATCGGCAGCACGCAGACGACCGTCAGCAGAATGGCCAGGCTGTTGCCGGCGATGACCGTGTGTATCGAGCGCATATCAGGACCATAAACGGGGACCGTTGTGACCTTGCGTCACGGTTGGCCCCTGACAGAGAAGAGCACGGAGACAATTCCGTGCTCTTCCATATTCGTCACGTGTGCCGAAGCTTACTTGATGGCGTCCCAGGCTGCCTGGATGTTGTCGGCAGTGGTCTGTGCATCCTGGCCATTGGCAAAAGCCGTCATCTCGCTCCAGAACGCGCCGGCACCGATCGCGCCCGGCATCAGGTCAGACGCATCGAACCGGAAGGTCGTCGCGTTCAGCAGGATTTCACCCTGCTTGCGAAGCGCCGCCGAGGAATAGGCCGACAGGTCCGCACCCTTGTGCGCCGTCAGGAACTGGCCCTGCGACATCCAGACCTCGTGGGCGGATGCCTCGGTCAGATACTGGAAGAAGGCGCGGGTGGCAGGCGAATCCTTGGTCATGGTGTAGATCGTGCCCGCGCCGAGGACCGGGTTACCAAGATTGGCCGACTCATAGGGTGGGAAGTAGAAGAAATCGGCGATGCCGTCCTCGACCTCTTTGCCCTTCTCCGGGAAGAAGGCCGGGATGAAGGAGGCCTGACGGTGCATCATGCATTTCGGCGGCGACGAGAAAAGCCCCTTCGGCGCGTCACCGAAGAAAGTAGTCGCGACCGCTGCCGAACCGCCGGCAACATAATCGTCATTGCGCGAGAACTGGCCATAGACCTTCATCGCGTTCAGCACTTCCGGACTGTTGAACGGCAGTTCGTTCGACACCCACTGGTCATATTTTTCAGGCGATGCGGTACGCAGCATCAGGTCTTCCATCCAGTCGGTCGCGGTCCAGCCGGTGGCGTTGCCGGACTCAACGCCAATGCACCAAGGGGTGTTGCCATCGGCGACCATCTGGTCGGACAGGGCGATGAGTTCTTCCATGCTCTGTGGAATCTCGTAACCATTGTCCTCGAATTGCTCGGGCAGGTACCAGACAAGCGACTTCAGATCCTTCTTGAACGGAAAGCCGTAGAAATGCTCCTTGCCCGCGGAGTCGGCATAGGTGCCAAGCGCCACCCACGAGGAACCGGCACCATAATTGTTGGTCATCCAGTCGGCGAGATCATCACCGAGCGGCGTCAGATGGCCTTCCTTGGCCATGTCGCCGGCAAGACCCGGCTGCGGGAAGATCGCGATGTTCGGCGCGTTGTTCGAACGCAGGTCAGCAACAATCAGGGCCGCGAAGTCGCGGGACCCGGAATATTTGATCACAGCGCCGGTTGCCTTTTCAAAACAGCTGGCGGTGGCAAGCAGATTTTCCTCGTCCTTGCCCTGCATGGACCCGGCAATGGTGATCACCTCGCCCTCGAATTTACCAAGCTCACCGAGCTTCGACGGTGTGTTACAGACATCGGCCTGTGCGACACCGGCAAAAGCAAATGATGCGATGGCGGTTGTCGCCACTCCACCAAGAATTTTGCCGTAGAAGTTCATTTGTTTCCTCCAATAAATCCTGTCGTTAAATTACAGCGATATCGGGAGACGGCTTGCGCGATTCCAGCCAAATGAAGGACCGCACCTCTCCATGCTGCAGTTGTTGCACAAATTTGGGTGGATTCCTTCTGCAATCAGGCACGCACCGACAAAATGTCGCATTCTGAATATCTCAAGCCCAACATAGCTGATGGCAACATGGTGGCGAAGGTCAGGTTAAGTTCATTTGCAGACTTCAAGGTTGCGGGAGCAGGATTTGCTCACGACCCCACAATCACCGGGCGGATGTAAATCTGCATCGTGAGTGAGGCTCGAAAATCTGCCAGGCCAGCAATCCCCTATTGTCCTAAGACCTGAACCGGGGCAGCGGCATGGGGCTGTTCAGCACCAGATCCGCAAGTCGGGTGAACTCTGCCTCGAATGCCGTTCCCTCTGCCACCCGGCCAATCCGGCTCCATGCGGCGCGGAAAAACAGTTCAGCCGTCAGGCTGGCGAAGAGCCGCGCGTTTGGTGGCACCCCGTCATACGCCATGGTCTCGTCCCGCTCGTTTTCCCACCCGGCAAGACATGACAGGACCGGTTTTGCATCAGCGCCAAGCGTCCTGATGAAATTCGCAAATGCCTCCGCACCGGCTCCGCCATGCGCCCTCAGGCCTCGTGTCGCGGCTGTCAGGGCATGGATGCCATTGGCACCTTCATAAATCGAGGTGATGCGGGCATCGCGCCAGGTCTGGGCGATGTCATACTCTTCGAGATAGCCATAACCACCAAGCACCTGAATGCCGACATCAGCCGCCCTGATGCCGGCTTCGGTTGCGAACATCTTGCAGATCGGCGTCAGGAAATCGGCAAGCGGAAGCTGATCCGGATCCTCGAGAACGACAAGGGCAAGATGACACATGGCCCGTGACCCGACCGCAAGAGCACGCTGCTCGTCCAGCATCTGCCGGACATCGGCATGATCTGACAGCATGGCCGGCGCGCCATCAGGACGGCGTCCCTGGGCGCGCCCGGAGGCATAGCTGGCGGCAATGTCATGGGCGCGGGCGGCATGGGCGACTCCCTGCAATGCCACATCGACCCTGGCGTGGTTCATCAGGGTGAACATGGCGGCAAGACCACCACCTTCCTCACCAATCAACTCGGCCGCGGCACCATCAAAAACAAGCTGGCAGGTTGGTGAGCCATGAATGCCGAGTTTGTCCTCGATGCGGGCGACACCGACATCATTGCGGCCATTTTCAACGCGCGACGGGCACAGGAACAGCGATAGCCCCCTTGTACCGGTTTCTGCCGGTCCGCTCCGTGCCAGAACAAAATGCAGAATGTCCTCGCTCAGATCCTGGTCACCGTTGGAGATGAATATCTTCTCACCACTCAGACGCCAACAATCGGCCTGCCGCTCTGCTGTCGTGCGCACGCGCGACAGGTCCGATCCGGCACCAGCCTCGGTCAGGCACATCGTATTCAGCGTCCGCCCGTCTGCCAGACGCGGAATCCATTGCTGTTGCTGTTCCGCAGTGCCAAAACGCAGCAAGGTCGACACCGCACCCGGCACCAGGCCCGTCGCCATCTGGAGGGCATGGTTGGCGCCGGTCGAAATTTCCGAGACGCCGGCGGCCGTCAACCTGTCCAGCCCCATACCGCCAAATTCCTCGGGAACCGTCAGGCTGAGCCACCCACCTTCCGCCAATTGCCGGAAAGCATCGGCAAAACCGTCTGGCGTTCTGACCCGGCCATTCTCAAGCCGACACCCCTGCCGGTCACCGATGCGGTTGGTTGGGGCGATGATGTGTTCGGCGAAAGTCGCGTATTGGTTCACGACGTCCGAAGCAAGGCTGGCGTCATGTGTTCCTGTTGCCCCGGCATCAGCGACGTGATGAAGGGAAAACAGAATGTCATCAGTTGGCGCGGCGAAATCCTTCACTGGTACCTAGCTCCCGAGACCCAGAAGACGGGCAGCGTTGTTCTTGATGATGTCAGGCCGGATTTCATCCTTGATGGCAATGCTCTCGAAGTCATTCAGCCATCGCTCCGGCGTAATCATCGGCCAGTCCGACCCAAACAGAACCTTTTTCTTCAGGATCGAATTGCAATAGCGGACGAGAATCTCGGGGAAGTATTTCGGCGACCAGCCAGACAGGTCGATATAGACATTCGGCTTGTGCTGGGCGACGGCCAGCGCCTCTTCCTGCCAGGGGAAGGACGGGTGGGCGAGAATGATCTTCAGATCGGGAAAATCCACAGCCACATCATCCATATATATCGGGTTGCTGAATTTCAGCCGCATCCCGTTACCGCCACGCATACCGGACCCCACACCGGTCTGACCGGTGTGGAACAGAGCGATGCCACCATGTTCCTCAATCGCTTCATAGAGGGGATAGGCCATGCGGTCATTCGCATAGAACCCCTGGAATGTCGGATGGAACTTGAACCCGCGAATGCCGTAATCCTGCATCAGGCGGCGCGCCTCCCGCACCCCCATCTTTCCCTTCCACGGGTCGATCGAGGCAAAGGGGATCAGAACATCGCTGTTGGCGGCGGCGATTTCGGCCACTTCTT
>JAYQDX010000065.1:0-3019 GCA_038138545.1 Rhodobiaceae bacterium
GCCTCGGGAAGCAGGATCTTCATCCCCAGCTCCTCGAGCATCGTCAGCGCGGCATCATGGATCGCCGCGATCTGGTCGTCGGAATAGAGGTTCATCTGCGGAAAGGGATTGCGAAGCCGCCGGTAGTCGGTCTTTCGGACCGGCGCGGCCTCGGCCTTGCGATCCCGCCGTCCCCGCCGGCCGCCGCGTGATGGCGCCGGTTCATTCATGTCGCCGACCTCCCCGCCGTTTCGTCATGACATATCAAGTCACGCTAGCAGACGCGCCGACACGGTCAATTCGCTTGTGGTCTAGTCGATTGACAGAGGCACCGATACGGCCTCGCCGGTATGGCTGTTATAGACCACCATGCCGCCGCTTCGCGGCGCGATTCCGGTGATGGCGCTGATCACCACCTGATGCGTGACCATCAGGTCCAGCCTGTCCGGCGCGATCGTCGCCATATGGGCGCGCAGAGCCGCCAGCGTCCGCCCGCGGTCGACATGCCCGTCGAAAAAGGAATTCAGCCCGATATGGGTGGAAAAGGGGCCGATCGCCATGTCGCGCGCCGTATCCTGACACCGGCACCACTGGCTGCTGAGAATAGCGTCAGGGACGATGTCATGGCGCGTCATATAGGCACCGATGGCGCGCGCCTGGGCGCGCCCGGCATCGTTCAGGTTGCGCTGTGTGGCGCAGTCGTCAATGGCGAATTGCGGCGGATCACCAAACCCCGGTGCCAGCGCATGCCGCAGGAACAGCACATTGCCGCCGATCCTGTCGATAGCCTCGGCAATCGGTTCGGCCCGCGCGGCGGACATAGACAGAAAGGCCGGTATCGCCAGCAGGATAACCACAAGCAGGCCGCGCCAGCGCGTCAGCCTGTGTGATCGTGACTGGGTAAAAGACAGTGGCTTCATGCTTGTGATGTGGGGATTTGTCGGTCTGGTCACAACCATCCGTCCCGTCATCATCGGCGAAGGTCATCCATCCAATAGGGGTTTGACCAGGCGCTATGTCCCTGTGCGTCGATCGCGACGACACGGAAGAAAGCGCTGTTGACATCCGCGAGATCAAAACACGCCTTGCTCAGGCCGCTGCCGGCAACAAATTCGGCCCTGTGCCTGTCGCCGGCCAGGATGATCCTGTCGACCGGTGACGTGCCGACATGAAGCTTTGTGCCGTCGAGTGACAGATTGGTGAAATCGGGCCCGGTGGAGGCGTGGAAATTGCCGGCTTTCAGCGAGGCGAGTATGTCACCGGCAGATCGGCTATCTGCCGCCACCATCACCCAGCCGCCAAAGGCGTCTTCGGGAACATGGTGCGAATCATCGGTTGCCGTCAGATGAACCCGGTGCCCTTCATTCAGCAGCAGATCGAGCGTCGCGATGCCGCCGCCCCGCGCCGACTCGATGGCCGATGAATGGTTGTAGATTTCCACCCCATGCGCGCCGGCGGTGGCCAGGCTTCGCGCCTCGTCATCGGTCAGGCTGTACCATTCGGGATGCGCGATGGTGACATAGGCCCCCGCCGCCACGGCACGGGCGACAAGTTCGGGGCCGGTCTCGCTGCCAGCTGCCACCGGAAAGTCCGGCGGCAGACCGTTGGCGAGAATGTGCCAGAGGCCGTCGCGGTCATGCGCCTTTCCGGGGCAGTGAAGCTCGGCCGATGTGATGGTGATGAAATCCGGACTGTCGAATGCGGTGGCGTCGATGACGGTTGGCGCGCTGAAGCGCGGGTTGGTCCACAGATGTTCGGACAGGCAGGTGAAATCATAGCCCGCCTCGCGGTACAGACGCACGACATCGGCCGGGCTGTTTCGCCCGTCGGAATGTGTCGAGTGACCATGAAGATTGCCGCGAAAGACACCGGCGGATGATGTGAACAGCGTTGTCGCCATGGATGCACCTCTTCAGGACCGGGAGGGGCGTCAGCATGCCCGCCTGTCTTCGCGGTTCGATGAACCCCGGCCGAATTGTGCGTCAATTCACTTTGCCGGTCATCCCCGATTGATCCGCATCCAGGGCACTGCCAGCGGCCAGCGCCGGGCCTGCGCGCTCGGCATTCGGAAAGAACAGCTGGCTGCCATGTTTCTGGAATGCGGCGATGGCGGTCTGCCCGTCGGACGATACCAGCCAGTCGCGAAATTCCAGCGCTGCCTGATGCCGGATCATCGGGCATCTCTCGGGTGACACCGGGATCACGCCATACTGGTTGAACAGGTTCGGGTCGCCCTCGAACAGCACGTCATGACCGGCCTTGTTGCCAAAGGCAAGCCAGGTGGCGCGGTCGCTGATCGTGTAGGCCTCTGCCTGGACGGCGAAGTTCAGCGTTGCGCCCATTCCCATGCCGGTTTCAAGATACCAGCCGCTGTCTGCGGCGTCAGGCGTGTGGCCGCTGGCTTTCCACAGCCGGCGTTCGGCGCGGTTGGTGCCGCTGTTGTCACCGCGCGAGGCGAATCTGGCGCCGGCCGCGCGGATGGTCCGCATGGCCTCGGCAACCGTCTTTGCCGTGGCGATACCGGCGGGGTCCCGGTGCGGGCCAACAATGACAAAATCATTATACATCAGATCATGGCGTTCGGTGCCATAGCCGGCGGATACGAAATCCAGCTCCAGCTCTCGCGCGTGGGCGATGACGATGTCGCCGTCGCAATTGCGCGCATTTTCCAGCGCCTGTCCGGTACCGACCGCGACAACTTTCACCTCGGTCCCGCTGATCGCCGCATATCGGGGCAGCAGATAGTCATACAGGCCCGAATTGTCGGTCGAGGTTGTCGATTGCAGGATCAGCGACGTGCCAGCCTGCGCCGGCACGACATGAAGAGCAGGGATGATGAAACAACACGCCGCCAGAAGGGCGGCAAGGCTGATCGTTCGATTGCGGCAACGCATCAATGCGTCCTGGCCAAACCGAACAAGGTGATACCAGACACATGACACCATTGGTCCACTCACATCGTTGCACACAGCAATTGGTTCGCGGCACCACGCTAGCGCACGCCGGCCGATTGCAAAGGGTACAGATTGACGCGCCCCCC
>JAYQDX010000065.1:3119-12424 GCA_038138545.1 Rhodobiaceae bacterium
CGGCGCCGGTGCGCGGTTGCGACACCTTGTCATTTGCCTGCCCGGCTGGTTTGTTCTTGTCTTGGCAACTATGCGCAGGCGCGGGGGAGACCGTCATGACTTATCCAAACTGGCATCAACGTCCGGAACGGTTCGATCCCGAAACCGCCGTTGCCGGCCGGCTTGACGGTGAATCCTTCGTGCGGGTTGCCGACCAGTTCATCTCGCTCGCCAATCAGCGCAATCGCAAGATCGACGCGACCGAGTTGCAGATGGTGATGCTGTTCGCGGCCGCGCGCTATGCGGCGCATGTCGGCAAGAATGTCATCGAGATATCCGACCAGGAAGAGTTCATCAAACATATGACAGCGCAATATGCCGATATGTTGCGCGGTCATCTTGCCGACCCCAACGTCTGAGGCCACGCGATGCAAGCATCAACACATGTCATTCGAACCGGGCGGACGACCGGCCGCGGGTGGCGCGCAGGTGGTGCGATGGCATGCTGGATGATGATGATCATGACGGCGGCGTTGCCGGCCGGCGCCGATGTCGAACATGGGCGCGAGGTGGCGGCGACGCATTGCACGCGCTGTCATGTCGTCGGCGACATAAATCCCTATGGCGGCATTGAATCGACGCCGTCCTTCATCGGTATGAAATATCTGGCGGACTGGGAACGCCGGTTCGAGGAATTCTATGTGCTGCCGCCACATCCGGCGCTGGTGCGGATCAGTGAGGTCAGCGCCGATCGCTCAGAGGAACGGCCGGCCTTTGTTCATGAAATCGTCCTGACGCTTGAGGATGTCGACGCCATCCTCGATTTTGTCAGGACATTGCCATCGCCGGCCCGCTAGGGTGGCTTGCCGGTATCAGGGAGGACAGAAAGATGGGAACAGACAAGCGTGACGAGATGAGCGAGGACGAGATCGCCATGCGCAAATTTCTGAAGCAGCTTGGTGTGACGGCGCATCAGGAGCTTGAGGCGGCGCTGAAGGCGGCGGTTGCCGATGGCAAGATGGCAGCAGGCGCCGAGGTTGCGGTGAATGCCGAGGTGACAATTGCCTCCCTTGGCTTCACGCATCGCGTCGAGGGAACCCTCCTGACTCCGGATGGCAATGGCTGAGATTACCGAAGATGACGTGATCGCCGCGCTGCGGGATGTGGTCGACCCGTCGCAGGGCCGGTCCGTGGTCGATCTCGGCATGGTCAGCGCGGTCCATGTCAAACAGACCAATATCAGTTTCGCGCTCGAGGTGCCGGCGCATCGCGGCCCGGCCATGGAACCGGTGCGCCAGGCTGCTGAAAAGGCGGCCCGCGCGATCCCCGGCGTGACCAGCGCCACGGTCGTCGTGACGGCGCATTCCGGCACCGCCTCGGCGGCTGAAGCGGCGCCGGATGAAACCGTCGAGAAGGTTCATGAAATCAAGGTCAGGCGCTTTGTCGCCGTGGCGTCGGGCAAGGGCGGTGTCGGCAAATCGACGACAGCCGTGAATCTGGCGATCGCCCTGCGGCTCGAGGGGTTGCGGGTCGGGCTTCTGGATGCCGATGTCTATGGGCCGTCACTGCCCCGTATGCTTGGCGTCAGCGGCCGTCCCGCCGCGGCCGGTGGCGATATGGTGCGCCCGCTGGAAAATTATGGCGTGCATCTGATGTCGATGGGGCTTCTTGTTCCCGATGATACGGCGATGATCTGGCGCGGGCCGATGGTGCAGTCGGCGCTGACGCAGATGCTGGACTCGGTCGCCTGGGGAACGCTCGATGTGATTGTGATCGATCTGCCGCCGGGAACAGGCGATATCCAGATTTCGCTGGCGCAGCAGGTCAGTCTTGCCGGCGCGGTCGTCGTGTCGACACCACAGGACATCGCGCTTCTTGATGTCGTCAAAGCGATCACCATGTTTGACAAGGCGGAGGTGCCGGTGCTTGGCATGATCCAGAACATGGCCTACTGGTCCTGTCCGGATTGCGGGCGCACCGATCATATCTTCGGCAATGACGGCGTGACAGGCGAGGCGTCGCGTCGCGGCATCGAGATGCTTGGCGAGATCCCGCTGTCGCTTGAGGTGCGGACCGGCGGTGATTCCGGCACACCGGTGGTGGTCGCCAATCCGCGTTCGGTACAGGCGAAAACCTACCGCCAGATCGCGCGTCGCCTGATGGAGGTCGCCGATCTGCGACGTGAGGAGGAAGAGGCATGAGCCTGTATTACGAGGAATTTCCGGCCGAGGATGGTGATGCGCCGCAGCTGCCGCCATTGCTGACCGCCATGGCGGTGCCGGAAGATCAGGATGTGGCGGCAAAGGCGCTTGCCGCCGTGGCCACGGCCGAGGTGGGCACGGTGCTGTATTCCGAGGCCGCTGATGTTGTCGATCTTGCGATCATTCTTGGCCCGGAAGTGCCGCTTCGCCGGGCCGGCCAGATGCTGTATGCGCTGATGATCGGCGCCGGCGATGCGATTGGCGCGCTGGCCCCGCCGGAAGTTGTCGTGTCCTATCAGTTGCCGGGCTATATATTACTGAACCGCGGTCGCGCCGGGCGGGTGTGGGTGACCGCTGACCCGGCCGCTGGTCGTGAGGACGTCCCCGGCTGGATGGTCGCCGGGCTGACGCTGGACCTGTCTGTGCGAACCGGCTCCGAAGATGTCTGGCGTGACGATGGTGGGCTCGAATACACCTCGCTTGCCGAGGAAGGTGGCGGGTTCATCTCGCGCACGAGGCTGGTGGAGTCGGTGTGTCGGCATTTCATGGCCTGGGTCAATCGCTGGGAGGATGACGGGTTCCGGCCGCTTCATGATCTGTGGGTGCAGCGCCTTCAGGAAGGTGCCGAGATGGTGCTGGCCGATGGCAGCATGGCCGACTGGGTCGGTCTGGATGAAGACGGGGCGGCGCTGATCAGGATCGATGGTCGGCCGGTCGGTCTCATTCCAACCGAGTTCGAGAGTGTGTGCGGGACGGCCGAGCTGGTATCGGTGAAGGATGTAACGTAAAGGACATATCGTGAAACTGGCGCGCACCATCAGGTTTGACCCGTCCGATCTCAATGTCTTCCCGGCTGCCGCCGAGGAAGGGGAATGGGCGCTTGTCGGCACCTTCTGTTTCGCCGATATCGCGCCCGACGCGCTGAACGGCAAGGTGAAGCAGGCGTTCAGCAACGGCTTTCTGGGAACCGGCTCGTTTGGTTTCTCGACGTTGGTGAGCATCGTCAATGCCAGTGCGGATGATGTCGCACGCCTGACCGACGAGGTGGCAACGGCCTTTGTCGAACGGCTTGGCGCGCCCGATCTTGAGGTGGCGCGTGCCGCCGCCGCCGAGGAAATCGCCTTCATGGCCGAGCTGTGCGCGCAGCACAAGACCGGCACATTGCTGACAATCCAGCGCCAGCTTGGTGATGACGGCATCACCGAGAGTTTCCGCAGCCTGTCAAAGGCCGATTCATGCGCCGAGCAGAAAATCTGGACGGTGGTCGAGGATGATGAGCCCGCCAATGCCGGATGAGGCCCGATACCGCAAACCGAGGGAATGGACATGACACAGGATTTCTGGCTGACCTCGGGTTGGCATCTTCTTGACCGCGATGCCGAGGGGCGGCTTGTTCCCAGCGCCGATTTCATGCTGGCCTATTACGCCCGTGACGAGATCGCGCCGCAGGAAGATTCCTGCGCCGCCGAGCGGGCCCTGCATGCGCGGCTCAGCGAGGACCCCTTCGCCGAGGTGACGGAGGCGGATTTCGAGCCGATCATCGATCGTGATGTGGTCCATAATTACCGCGCGGTGCTGGCCTTTCGCGCTTTTCTGGCGCAATACCCGACATTGGAGGCCGCCTATATGGCGGTTGTTCGCGGCGCCAGAATCGATTTCCCGCCGCTGTTTCTTGAACAGCTGACACAGATCATCCTCCGCAACATCCTTGACGGCGAGACCGACACGCTGAAGATCCGGGCGGCGGAATGCCTGTTTCGCCACCAAACGGTGACGCTTGATGATGGCCGCATCATGGTGGCCGACCATGCGACGGTGCAGCTTCAGGCCGGCATGGCGCGGATGCTCAAGGAGGGGCCGACACCCGACGAGGTCAGCATCGACATTCTCGCCACTGAGACGGCGGATGAATACTGGGCGCGTTCCGATATGTTCAACACCTCGGTCGATCTGGCCTTCACGCAACCGGCGCTTGACGGGTTGTGCCGTGTGATGGAGGCCTGGATCGGCTATTTCCTCGGCGTGACAACGCGCATCCAGCCGATGCACGGGATCGAGGATGAGAGCTGGTCATGGCATATCGGGCTCGACAGCGTCTCGAACGATCTTTTCAATGATCTCTATAGCGGGGTGGATGTCGGCGAGGACCGGTTGCGCGCGATCCTGTGCCTGTTCAAGCTCGAGGCGGAGGCAGGCTTCATTCCCGAAATGGCCGGGCGCCCGGTCTATCTTGGCCTCGCCATGGACCAGACAGGCGGCGTTCGCATGAAGCCGCAGAACCTGCTTGCCAATTTGCCGCTGACCACCAGCTGATCAATTGGCCGGTCAGCCGACTGATCATCGTTAACAAGGCCTAGTTCATATAGTCGTCGGTTGTCCGAGGCTTGCGGCGCTCGCCGATATCCATCAGCCTGTCATCCTTGTCGAACATCGCCTCGACACGGCAATCCTCGCACATCTTCAGCATGTCGATCTGCCGCTCGCCACTGAACATGCTGTGGCCTGACAGCTTGTCGATCACGCGTTCGATTGAACGTGAACTGCCGAAAGGTTTGCCGCATCCGGTGCAGTGGAAGGGCGTGTCCTCGATCACCAGCTCGGCATTCATCGCGCTGTCGGCGAGATTGAATTGCGGGACCAGCGTGATGACCTTTTCCGGACAGGTGGCAACGCAGATTCCGCATTGCAGGCAGGCATCCTCGCGGAACAGCAGCTGCGGTGCATCGGGATTGTCCTGCAGCGCGCCGGCCGGACAGGCGCCGACACAGGACAGGCAGATGGTGCAGTTGTCGGTGTCGATCTCGACCCGGCCATAGGGCGCGCCCTCGGGAAGCTGGATGGCCGATGGTTCGATCTTCTGCGCGCCGGCAAGGCCGCGCATCGCCAGGCGGGTGATGCCGCGCGGGCTGCCGAGCGGGCTGAACGGGGCTGGTTTGATTTTGCCGCCGGGACGCGTGCCGCGAAGCTGCGCCGCCACCATGTCGGGATCGATATCATCGATCAGCACGAACCTGGCATCATCATCAGCCCCGACCCCGGCCATCAGGGCGCGCGCCAGTTCGATCTGGCGGGCGATCTGCGGGGTCTCGTCCGGCTTGTTGGGGTTGGCAAGGACGATCACCTGGCCATAGCCCTGCGCGATCGCGGTGACCAGAAGGTCGTGACCGACGCGGCCGGCGCTGTGCATGGTCATCGGCAACAGGTCCGCCGGCAGGCCGGGGCCGAACCGTGCGATCATGTCGATCATGTCGGCACCGTGGCCGCCATCAGCAAGAAGCAGGCGCGGCGACTTGCCGCCAGCCTCGAGATAATGTTCGACAAGGCTGGTCATCTGCTGGCCGAAGGCATCGGCCGCCGGAAGGTTGGTCTGTGCCGCGCCGGACGGGCAGACAGCACCGCAATAGCCGCAGCCGCCACAGATGGCGGGGTCGATCTCGACCGTGTCGCCGGCGCTGATGATGGCGCCTGCCGGGCAGACATCAAGGCAGCGTGAACAGCCATTCAGGCTGTTGCGCGAATGCGCGCAAAGATCCGGATCGTAATCGACATAGATGGGTTTTTCGAAGGCGCCGATCATCTCGGCGGCCTCGGCCGTGACCGTCGCCAGCCGTACCGGATCATCCGGGCTGACACGGAAATAGCCGTCCCGCTTTTCCCATCCGGTGAACAGTGCCGGCGCGCCGGTCATGTCGATGATCACATCACAGCCGGTCTCGATGCCGTCCTGGGGATCCTCGAACCGGAGCGCTGCGCGGCTGCTTGGCAGGGCTGACCCAAAGCCGTCAATGACAAGTTCAAAAGCGGTGAAATGGCCCCTGGCGCTGCGGATCGTGCCGCGCGTGACATGACCGGACATGCCGCTTGCCATGATGTCGTCTGTCGGCGCGGTGATCATCACCGTGACGCCAAGTTTGTCCTTCAGCTGTTCGGCCATCGCCAGCGCCGCATCGACCCCGTTGCCGCGCGCGCCATCAGCATAGATCAGACAGCGTCCGGTGGATGTCAGTGTCAGGCTTCGCGCCTCGGGCACCGTTTCAGTGGCGGCGCGCAGAAGGGCGGCGATCTTGGGCAGCGCTGCGGCACCATCCTCGCTCCACCCGGCGGCTTCGCGGATATTGATGAATTCGGGAACGGGTTTGCCGGCCTCTTCGGCGACCTGTTCGAACACCGCGCTTTCCTGCGTGCAGGCGACGATCAGCGGGTTGTCTGCGGATGCCTCGAGGGCGGTCTCGAAAGTCCCAATTCCGGATCGGCACAGCTCGGTCGCCACCGTGCAGCCAGCGGCCGCGCCGCATGCCTTGCCAAGCTTGGCGCCGTCAATTTCCATGGTGCCACCACAATCGCAGACAAGAATGTCACGCTCGGCGAGCTTCATCATCAGGGCCTCCCGGTCGAACAATCGCGATCTGTCGGCGCGATGTTTTGGCATGTTCCCATTAATTGCGAATGACGGCTACAGTACCCGAAATCTTAAAATTCTCACGCGCCAATGATCCGGCGCGGGTGGGTTAAAAGGTCACGGGGGCAATCTGTTGACGCCCCAACGGGGGAAATATGGCGAACGAGGCAACACCGCAGACAAAACATGTGCTGTATGGCGTCAGGGTGATTGTTGAAAAGCAACCGCTCGACAATGTGTGGCAGCCTTTCCGCTGGGTGATCAGCGACCTGCTTCCCTTGCGGCCGGAGGCCGGCGGCGGTGCGCCGCCGATCAACAATACACGCCTGCAACGGCTTCGTGGTCAGGGTGGCGGCGCGGTGGCGGATGATCTGTTCTTTGCCGACGCCTTCCTCGACCTGCATCATGCCGAGGCCGAGGCCTATGCCGAGAATCTGGCCTCGAGCGACCCGGCCATTTATCTCGTTCTTCGGTCGGGTGAGGATGAGGAGGAGGAGGACGATCTGCCGGGGGATCATCTGCCGGGGAGGGATGATGACGCGCCCGACATGCATGTCGCCGAACTCAGCCTGTCGCCCTACAATATCCAGGATTACGAGGATTGCGGCGAGGATCTGATCGAGAAGCTGCCGCTGGCAGGACCGATCCGCCAGTTCGTTGCCGCCTTTGTTGATGCGCATTACCATCCCGAACCCTTCAAGAAGCGTGTCCGCGACCGGGCCAATCTCGATGCGCGTGTTGGTGGCCGTGCCGATCCGCGGCTGCGGCGGCAATAGCGGGAGATCGGCATGGCGCAGGACGATGACAGCCCGACCAGCCTGACGCGGTCGCTCTCGGCGCGGTTGCGGCGCAAGGAACAGGTGGCGCGTGGCGAGGCCGTTCCCGACATGCCGGAGGACACAGTGCCACCCGGCGCGGCTGACCAGCAGGCCGAATCCGACGAGGAGGCAGCGCTGTCGGATGAGGAGTTGCTGGCGAAATACGGGGTCGATGACCCGGAAGCGATCGAGGATGAGGACAAGCTTGACTCGCTGCTTCAGGGGCAATTTCCCGACCGCATACGTCAGATGGCGCTGCGCCGGATGTGGCGCCTGAACCCGCTGTTCAGATTTGCCGATGAAATGGTCGAATATGGCGAGAACTACACCGATGCGGCGACGGTGATCGACGGCATGCAGACCGCCTATCAGGTCGGCAAGGGGTATCTTCAGAAGGCATTCGATGCCGTCGAGGGTGATGCCGTCGGGGATGATGGGGAAGACGTGACTGGCGCGGGAACGCCGGCCGAACAGCAGGAAACCGGCCTGTCTGACGGCGAGCCCGGCGACTCCGCGATGGATGAGTACAGGGATACCGCGCAGACCTCCAGTGATCAGCAGACCCCGGATGATTCGCAGCCGCCGACCAGTACTGATGATGCCGGCCGGCCGGCTGCATCCGTTCTCATCGAGGATGAGCCGGAATCCGCCTCGCCACCCCGGCCGCGTCGCATGACGTTCAGGAAGCCGGCGTAGGCGTGCCCTCAAATCCGCCAATGGGCAGGCAAAGATTGCGGGCAGCGCCGCCATGCGTCAGAAAGCCACAGAACCTTTTCAGTGAAAAATAGCCTTGTGTGCAGCGAATTGTTATTAAGCTACTGCTTTATAAGAATTTCTTTAACTTGGATATAATTGATAATGATTATCATTCACATTCAAAGATTTTGCCTTTCCGGCAATACTCTTGATAGTCTCGAGATGTAGGGGAGTGAATATGGCAAAACCGGCAGCGCACTCAGATGTTACGCCTTCGGCGGGAATTCTACCCGAGGATTCCTTGCGCGCCGACATGTACGAATTTCTGGCGTCGCTGCTCCGCGGCGAGCCTGGCGACGACCTGATCGGTCATGTGGCCGGATTGCAGGGTGACACTTCGGCCATCGGATCTGCCAGCTCCGTGCTGGCGACGCTCGCCACGAAGATCGCCAATGATGAAATCCGTGATGAATATATGCGTCTGTTCATCGGCGTTGGCCGAGGCGAGATCCTGCCTTACGCCTCCTACTATCTTACCGGGTTCCTGAACGACAAGCCGCTGGCCAAGCTTCGCAACGAGATGCAGACCATGGGCATCGAGCGGGCTGAGGGTGTCAAGGACCCGGAAGACCATATTGCCAGCCTGTTTGACATCATGGCCGGGCTGATCCGTGGCAGTTTTGAAGCGCCGGGTGACCTGGCAGCGCAGGCCGCCTTCTTCAAGACACATATCGATCCCTGGGCGCCGCTGTTGATGCAGGACATCGAGGCGGCGAAGTCAGCCATATTCTACGCGCCGGTCGGCACCATCGGCCGCGCGTTTCTGGAGATTGAAAGCGAAGCTTTCGACATGGATGAGGCGGGGTAGCGAAACGCCCCCGCATCATGGCAGGCCGCGGCCTCATGCGGCGTCATTTTTGGAGGTAGAAAAAATGACAGACAACAAGGAGAAGACAGGCGTCGAGGATCGGCGTGACTTTCTCAAGAAAGCTGCCCTGTCGGTTGCAGCTGCCGGTACGGCAGCGGTTGCCAGCAAGGCGGCATCTGCTGATGACGCATTGGAGGTGACCGGTTCCGGCTATCGCGAAACCGATCACGTCAAGGCCTTCTACAAGTCGGCCCGATTCTAATCAGCTTTCCAACTGGAGGAGACAACAATGCTTAAGAAGAAGAGGTCAGGGGTAGCGAAAAGCCCCCAGTCATCGTCTTTTT
>JAYQDX010000066.1:0-12276 GCA_038138545.1 Rhodobiaceae bacterium
ATGATGTCAGCACCGTCTGCTGGCAGGCAGCCACGCTGAGCGCACCAAGTGCGATAAGGGGAATGGATAGACGGTTCATGAAAAACTTCCTTCTTGGTTTGAAGCGTTCGGGTTGCTGGCCATGGGACAGCCTTGGCCTCAGCGCAGGAGCCCATAATTCGAGGACACGGAGAGGTTGACACGCTGGTTCACACGGTAGCGGTGGTTCGAGCGGAATGTCAGATTGCGGCCATCTGCGCGCACATGGACCAGATAGTGGTCGGCGACATCCTCGGTCGTCTTGTGATAGCTTGTCTGGTCACGACAGACCCGACGCTGGCGCGGTGACTTGTCCATCGCGGCGACAGCACCGAACAGCGCGCCAAGAGAGCCGGCGCCATGATTGTCACTCAACTTGTTGCCAATCGCAGAGCCGACCAGCCCGCCGATGACCATGTCACCCACATTGCCCTGCACGCCTGAATGCGAACGGGTCGTATGACAGGATGTCGTTGTCACCGGCTCGTGAATGACACGCTGCGTCCAGACAGTCTCGACACTCGTCACATAGCCGGTGCGCGTGTCGCTGATGGTTTGGGCGCCGGCGAGGGTCGCGCTGAACAAAGCGCCAGTCACAATCACCGCTGAAAGAAGCATGTTCGATTTCATCTGTATCTCCTTGAAAAAGGGTTGATACGGATGAGATGAAAATTTTTCGGCCCAATTTGCTGAAATCCGGTTCGCAGGCCCAATAAATTTTGATTTTTTCTTAGACCGTCGTTGGACAATTGGGTCGGCAATCCGGCTTTTATTGTATTGGCCGCAACAAACCCAAGATAGCGATTTTGAATATTCGATCCGGCAATCTGTCAGATCACCCCGTCAAATATCGCTCCCACATTTTCATAAGCATTCTTCGCTGCTCGAGGAAGTCACCTCGATTGGAAACGCGCACTAGGTCTCCTTCCGGTTGATGCTGATCATACCTTCAGCTCCATCCTGTATTGAATACAGTCATGCCGGTAATGCACCTCGGCACAGTAGACCAGCCTGTTCGCATTGTCGGTGATATGGCGTTTCACCCTGGCAACGGGATCACCCGGCGGAATTTTCAGCGCGGTTGCCACCACATGGTCGGCCTTTTCGATCTGCAGTGTCTGCCAAGCCCTTCCGATTTTCAGATCCATGTTCTCAAACAGCACCGGCAATGCCAACCTCTGGCGGAAATCCGTCTCATTCCTGCGGAACAGCTCTTCCTCGATATGGAGGGTGATCAGACAGTATCTCATACCGTCACGAATATGCGCCCGTTTCATGAAATAATAGGACTGGCAGAGGGTGAAATCAGCTCCCGACAGGGCCGGCATGGCGACACCCTCATCCAGCGGCTCCTGCTCCGGACTGTCATCCGCATAGAGGCGGATCAGATCACTGACCGTCGATTCAAGGTGCAGTGGCCCGCTGCCCGCCCGACCCGCCAACACCGACGTGCCGCGGCCGCGCTCAGAAAGAACAAGTCCATCCTCGCGCAGCAGCTCAAGAGCCTGGCGAATGGTCACCACCGACACGCTGAAACGCGCGGCCAGGTCGGGGATTGGCGGCAGAAAATCGCCGGCCTTCCAGACGCCGTCCGCAAGCTGCGCGCGCAGGACTTCATAGACCTGATAGTAAAGCGGCAATGGCTGTGCTCGATCAAGGAGAGAGGCGGCATGTGTCATTCTGAAACCCTCCCGACGCGGCGTTCTGCCCGGTATTTCTCGACGCGATCCGCGTCCGGCCCGGCTTGCTTGTGACAGGACCCTTGCCAACCGGCCATGCAGCACTTAAAGTCATAACATAATAAATATAGAATGTTTAGGAATTTCAAGATGGATCCCGCGAACACGTCCTTCACGCATGTCATTGTTGGCGCGGGATCAGCCGGATGCCTTCTTGCGAACAGGCTGTCGGCACATCCGGAGAATCATGTTCTGGTTCTTGAAGCGGGTGGCTGGGATCGGGATTTCTGGCTGAAATTGCCGGTGGGATATTTCAGATCAATCAACAACCCGTCGGTCTCACGTCATTTTGCAACCATGCCCGGCGAAGGCACAGCCGGCCGGTCGATCGACTGGCCCCGTGGCAAGGTGGTCGGCGGGTCAAGCAGCATCAATGGGCTGATCTTCATTCGTGGCCAGAAGGACACGTTTGATGAATGGGCGGCCAAGGGAAACGAGGGATGGTCCTTCAATGAGGTGCTTCCCTATTTTCGGCGCCTCGAATCATTTGCCGGTCCGCCATCCCAATATCATGGCGGCCATGGCGAGCTTCAGGTCTCGCAGCTTCGCAATGACCATCCCTATTGCGAGGCCTGGCTGCGCTCGGCCAGCCAGTTCGGCCTGCCCCGCAATGATGACTTCAACGGTGTCACGACACATGGTGTTGGCGCCTATCACCTCTCGATCGGACGCCGGTGGCGCAGCAGCGCCGCAAAGGCGTTCCTCAAGCCGGCCCTGAAGCGGCCGAACCTGACGGTGATGACCAATGTGCTGGTGGAAAGGATCATCATCAATGACAGGCAGGCCCAGGGCGTGCGGCTTCGCCGCGATGGCAACGCCATGGACATCATGGCAAGCCGGGAGGTCATACTTTGCGCCGGCGCCATCCAGTCACCGCAAATCCTGCAGCTGTCCGGAATCGGCCCGGGCAAACTCCTGAAAGACCTCGATATCCCGGTCATCATCGACCGGCCGGGCGTTGGCGGCAATCTTCAGGATCATTACCAGATGCGCACAATTGTCAGGATGAAGACCCGGGATTCGCTCAATAATCAGGTCCGCAACCCGATTTCCCTGGCAAGGATGGGGCTGGACTGGGCCATCCGGGGTCGCGGGGCGCTGACCGTCGGTGCCGGCCAGGTTGGCGGCGGCGCCCGCACCGAACATGCGCCGACCCAGGCACCCGACATCCAGTTCAATGTAATGCCGCTCTCGGTCGACAAGCCCGGCGACCCGCTGCACCGCTATTCGGGATTCACCGCCGCGGTCTGGCAGTGTCATCCAGACTCCCGCGGCCGGGTGGATATCGTCTCGAAAGATCCTGCCGCCGACCCAAGGATTGATCCGAATTACCTGAGTGCCGAGCGTGACCAGAAAACCATCGTCGCCGGCATCAAGATGCTGCGCGACATTTACCAGCAGGCCGAGTTCCGCCATCTGTGGGATGTCGAGATGGTGCCGGGACCGGATGTCAGGACCGACGATGAAATCCTCGATGCGGCGCGGCGCGGCGGCGGCACGGTCTATCACTGCACCGGCACCTGTCGCATGGGCGTTGATGAAGACGCGGTCGTCACACCTGATCTGAAGGTGCGCGGCATCGACGGGTTGCGTGTTGTCGATGCATCTGTCATGCCGGTCATCACATCGGCAAACACCAACGCCCCCACCTATATGATCGCCGAAAAGGCAGCCGACATCATTTTGTCTCAATCATAGGATGCGCTACCAATAAGGCGTATCAATTACCGTGGAAACACAGAGGAGTCCCGAATGCCCTATCCAGAATTGAAAATGCTCATTGCCGGTGAGTGGACCGATGGCAGCTCGGGCAAGAGCGAGCCGGTCATCTGCCCGGCAGATGGCAGCACCATCGGGACCCTGCCACATGCCAGCCCGGCCGATCTCGATGCGGCGTTGCAGAGCAGCCTTGACGGATTCAATGTCTGGCGAAAGATGACCCCGCATAGCCGCCAGGCGGTTCTGGAAAAGGCCGCCAGCCATCTTGAGGACAGGTTCGAGGATATCAGTGCCAATCTGACGCGCGAAATGGGCAAGCCGATCGGTGAATCCCGGATCGAGCTTCGCGTCGCCATCGACCTGTTGCGCTGGTATGCCGAGGAAGGCAAGCGGGTCTATGGCCGGATCATCCCGTCACGCTTTCCGAATATGCAGCATGAGGCCCGCAAGGAGCCGGTCGGACCGGTGGTCGCCTTTGTCGCCTGGAATTTCCCGGCAACCAACACCATGCGGAAGGTTGCCGGCGCCCTGGCCGCCGGCTGCTCGATCACCATCAAGCCAAGCGAGGAAACCCCGGCAACAGCCATTGCCATCGGCCGCGCCCTGACGGATGCGGGCCTGCCGGCCGGTGTTCTGAACATCGTGTTTGGAGTGCCACCGGAAGTCTCGGAACATCTTCTCGCCTCGCCGATCCCGCGCAAGCTCAGCTTTACAGGAAGCGTTCCCGTCGGCATTCATCTTCAGCAGCTGGCGGCACGGAACATGATCCGCTGCACCATGGAGCTTGGTGGCCATTCACCGGTGATGGTGTTTGAGGATTGCGACATCGAGGCAGCCGCGAAACTCTGCGCAGCCGGTAAGTTCCGCAACGCCGGACAGGTCTGCATTTCACCCACGCGGTTCTTTGTTCAGGACAGCATCCATGACAGGTTCCTGGCCCTGTTCAAGAAACAGGTCGAGGCGGTAAAGGTCGGCGACGGCCTTGATGAAGAAGTAAATATGGGACCGCTGGTGGCCGAACGTCGTATCGACATCATGGATGGCTTCGTCTCGGATGCCGTCAGCAACGGCGCCGAACTTCTGGTTGGCGGATCGCGCATCCAGAGCGAGGGGTGCTTCTTTGCCCCGACATTGCTTCAGGAGGTGCCGGACACCGCCAGGATCATGACCGAGGAGCCGTTCGGGCCTATCGCGCCCACCGCCCGGTTCTCCTCGCTTGAAGAGGTGATCGACCGGGCCAACAGCCTGCCCTTTGGACTGGCCGCCTACGCCTTTACCGGCAGCGCGAGAACCGCCGGCGTCCTGAAGCAGGAAATCGAGGCCGGCATGCTGGCTGTCAACTCGCTGCATGTGCATTCGGTTGAAACACCCTTCGGGGGCCTGAAATCCAGCGGCTATGGACATGAGGGCGGTATCGAGGGGCTGGAGGTGTTCCTCGCCACCCGATATTCAAGCGAGATCTACAGCTGATGTCAGCTGCCCGCAGGCGCGATGACAGGTGCACTGACAGCCCCGCCTAATTTGACCGCCGCGGGGTTTGCGGCGGGGTTGTCGGCACGAATGGAAACCGCATGCGGGCCTTTGTCGCTGTCGTGTTCGGGTCGATTGCACCGCGCACATAGGCCCGGCCGGCGTCAAATGGTGGCGAGTAGTCCCAGGACGGAAACTCTCCATTCTTCATCGCCTCCTGCACAAAAAGGCGGGTCTTCTGTGATGCCACGACCCGCTGGCCAAGCGCGGCCTCATCCCAGCGATCGGCGACGCGTTCCCGCATCGCCCTGATGATGTCGGCGGATGCCGGCTCTTGCGCAAGATTCCGTTCTTCATCCGGATCAGCGGCGAGATCGAAGAGCATTTCCGGGTCCGTGCCACACCGCACATATTTCATGTTCCGGTGGCGGCACATCAATGCCGGATCATGCACACCCTCGCCGCAATATTCGAAAAAGACACAATCATCGTCACTTCCCGCCGCGGGAAGATCGAACAGGCTTCTGCCGTCAATGGGTGCGACATAGTCTGAGTAGCTGCCGCCATTCGCGATATCGGCGAAGGTTGGCAGCAGATCAACAAGGGTGGTCAGCGCGGTTTCGCAATGGCCCTGTTTCAGATCTGGCCCCATCGCAATCATGGGCACACGGACCGATCCCTCATAGGGGTTGAACTTGTACCACATGCCGCGCTCGCCAATCATGTCACCATGATCGGAGATGACAAAAACATAAGTGTTTTCAAGCTGGCCGATCTTTTCAAGCGTCTCGACCAGCCCACCAACAAGCGAGTCAAAATAGCTTGTCATGGCAAAATAGGCTTGGCGGGCCTTGCGAAGCTGGTCATCGGTGATGTCGAATTCATCCTGCCTTATGGTCATATAGTAACGCTGCGACCATGGATCGCGTTCCTCATAGGGAATGAAATCCACCCGCGGCATGGCGATTGCCTCATGGTCGTAGAGATCCCAGAATTCCCGGGTGGTCACAAAAGGATTATGCGGATGCGTGAACGAGGCATGGACAAAGAACGGGCGTTCATCGGCTGAACGGGCAATATCGAAAAGTTCCTGTCTTGCCATGTTGAAAACATGGTCGTCATAGTCGATCTGCAGGCTGCGCTCACATATACCGGCCTCGACAACGCTGTGAAGGCTCATGCGTGAGGGGGAATACTCCTCGTCATATTGTGACCAGTCGGCTGTCCATCCGTAATCCGACGGATAAATATCGGTTGTCAGCCGCCGTTCGAACCCGTGAAGCTGGTCAGGCCCCACGAAATGCATCTTTCCGACAAGGCTGGTCTGATAACCGAGCATGCGCAGATAATGCGCGTAGGTCGGCTCGGAAGACAGGAACTCGCCGGCATTGTCATAGACACCGATATTCGATGGCAGCCGTCCCGTCATCATGGAGGCGCGCGACGGGCCGCATACCGGGCTGTTGCAATAGCTGTTGCGAAAGGTGGTGCCACGCTCGGCAATCCGGTCGATATGCGGCGTCAGCGCATAGGGCGTACCATAAGCCTGCAAGCACAAGGCGGTGAGTTGGTCCGCCTGGATGACCAGAATATTCGGTTTTGACACAACCCGTTCCCCTTTTACCGTTTGGTGACGCCCTTGATGTTCATGGCCCTTTTGATGGTCATGGCCCTTTTCATATTCCAGCGTCCCGTTGATATCTCAAAGCAAGGATGTTGGCGAACAGCCTATAATTTGCCTTGACTTATTATTTAATTAACTAAAATAATAAAATCAATCTAAAGCTTTTTTTGGACCCGAATGGCGTTGCTGATGCGTTTTGACATGTCAAACAGTGATGGTGTACGCAAGACCAATCGCGCCAGAGTCATGCGGTTGATCCACGACTCTCCCGGCGTTGACCGCACTGAACTCGCCCTGTCTGTCGGGGTCAGCAACGCCGCCATCACCAACATTGTCAACGAACTGCTTCGTGCCGGCCTTGTGCGGGAAATCGATTCGCAACACAGTTCAGGCGCCCGCGGCCGCAAACGTGTCGGACTGCAGATCGATGGCGCCGGTGGCTATGTGATGGGGGTCAACGTTCTTGCCACCAACGTCAGCATCGTTCTGGCTGATATCTGCGGCAGTGTGATTGATGAGACTGACGTCAATCCAACGCAGCTTCGCAACCCCGACCACACGCTTTCAGAAATACAGAAAACCGCCGATGTCGTTCTGGAAAGGCATGCTGTGCCGGCGGACCGTCTCTTCGGCGTCGGCTTCTCTTTTGCCGGATATCTTGATTCCGAAAGCCGCAGTCTCCAGCGAGCCCCCTATCTTGGCTGGCCGAGTTTTGATCTGAAGCAACGCCTGCGGGGCATCTTTGGAGACATTGTCACGATCGAGAATGTGACGCGATGTATCGCGCTGGCAGAAAACAGATTTGGCGTTCTGTCCGGCATCAATGACATGGTGCTGATCCGCTCTGCCCTTGGCCTTGGCGGCGCTGTCATCACGGCTGGTCAGTTGCTTCGCGGCAGCCAGAATTTTGGCGGTGACATGGGGCATCTGCTGGCTGTGCCGGAAGGCACAGTCTGTTCATGTGGCAAGCGCGGTTGTCTGAACACGGTGGCATCCGGATGGGCCGTCATGCACAAGCTTGGTACCACCAGCAGATCCTATGAAACGGTGAACCAGTTCCGCACCCAGAATGCCCAGCTTGGCCTTCTTCTGAATGCCGACAACGCCGAAGCCGACGCGGTTGCACGGGCCATGAGAGACGCCGGCACCGCATTGGCAAGGCACATCATGACAACACTTCAGGCATTGAACCCCGAGGCGGTATGTCTGACAGGCCCGCTTGGTCGCCATGATGCCTATTCGCAGGCATTTCGCGACGCGCTGACGGCAATGGGGCTGGATTCGAGAATCATCCTTGCCAGCGAGACCGAGATTATCACCCCGGCGATGGCCTCGGTGTATCTGGCACTTTCGGACATGGTGTATTCGCCGCAATTCAATTTCAGCCAGATATCCAATATCGACCGGGTTGAGGTGGCATCCAGATGAGCACGACCGCGAATCCGGAGCTTGACGGCTTGCCCAGAATGGCGTTCGCCCTTGTCAGCATCACCCTGGTTTCATTCTCCCTGTATACGGCGATGTTCGGTGTATTCCCAGACATGATCCAGCGCGGCGCGCATCTCTCGGCGGTGATCGCGCTTGTCTATATCCGTTTCTTCGGCTTTGCGACCTCCGGCGCGGGGCCGCTCGGGCTTGGCTGGAGCCACGTCAAATTTCTGGTCCTCGGCGCGGTTGGCGTTGGCGTCGCCGGCTATCAGTTCTTTTTCTATGAGGATGTCACCTCGCGATATGGCTCGATCACCGGCTATGAAATGCCGATCGCCATTCTCGCCATCATACTGCTTCTTGATGCAACCCGCAGAACCATCGGATGGTCGATGGTCGGACTTGCCGTATTTTTCCTGATCTATGCGCATTTTGGCCGGCAGTTCCCCGGCCTTCTGGCCCACCGGGGTTATGATGTGGTCCGCATTCTGGAACAGGTTTATCTGGGGGCGGACGGGATCTACGGCACACCGCTTGGCGTCAGCGCCACCTTTGTCATCATCATCGTCGTTCTGGGAGCGTTGCTGGAGAAAACCGGCGCCAGCGGGGTCTTGATGGATATCGCGGTTGCGATGACCAGAAAGTCACGCGGCGGCCCGGCAAAGGCGGCTGTTGTCGGCAGCAGTCTGATGGGAATGATTTCGGGAACGGCCGTGGCGAATGTTCTGACCACCGGCACGATCAGCATTCCACTCATGCGCCGGGCCGGCTATCGCCCCGCAGTGGCGGGTGCTGTCGAGGCGGTGGCCTCGACCGGCGGGCAGTTGATGCCGCCAATCATGGGGGCGGCGGCCTTCCTGATGGCAGACATCATGGAGGTGCCCTATCTCGAAATCACCAAGGCGGCGCTGCTGCCGGCTTTGCTTTTCTACATCGCGGTCTTCTGTTCCGTCCATCTCGAGGCCTTGAAATCGGGCCTGCAGCCGCTTGATGATCTTGAGGTTCCGAATGTTGGCCAGTCGCTTCGCCAGAGCGGCCATGTGCTGTTGGCGATTCCGGTATTCATCGGCGCGCTCGTTTCCGGCTATTCGGTGATGTATTCATCGCTTGCCGGAATTCTCTGCGTCCTTGGCCTGTCATTGCTACGGCGATCCAGTCGGATGAACCCGCGCCAACTCGCCGCGGCGGCGGTGTCGGCATCCGAGGCTATCCTGCCGGTGGCGCTGGCGACGGCGACAGCGGGCATCATCATCGGCGTGGTGACGCTGACCGGAATGGGGCTCAAATTCAGCTCCTTCATCATATCGATCTCCGGAAACAATCTTGTGGTGGCACTGGTGCTGACGATGGCCTCGTCGCTGATCCTCGGGATGGGATTGCCGACGGCCGCCGCCTATATCCTTGTCGCCACACTGACCGCCCCGGCGCTTGTCACCATGGGTGTCGATCTGATGGCGGCGCATATGTTCGTCTTCTATTCCGCCATGCTGTCATCGATTACCCCGCCGGTCGCCCTGGCGGCCTTCGCTGCCGCGGCCATCTGTCGTGAACCGCCAATGCGTGTTGCCATGATTTCGGTGAAATACGGGTTTGTGGCCTTCCTGCTCCCCTATTTCTTCGTGCTGGAGCCGCGCCTGCTGGCGGTGGGCAGTTTTGGTGAAATAGCCGGCGTGTTCGCCATGGCGATCATCGGCATCATTGCCCTTGCCTGCGTTCTCCAGGGTTACGCGCTGGGACGTCTGTCATGGGCGATGCGCCTCATTCTGGCTGTGGCATCGCTCAGCGTTCTAATGCCTGAAATGACATTCAAATTCCTGGGAATAGCTATCATTCTGGCCACCTTGATAGCTTGGAAAATCGGCCAAACCATGAAGTCTGGCGATGCCTGAGCCCCGACCCGGGGATAGTCGCCAGCAGATAAAGAGGAGGAAACAATGCGTTACCCAAGATTAGCAGCAGCTGTGGCTGTGACCGGCAGTATGTTCATGTCGGCGCAGCTGCAGGCAGACACCTATCTGTCCATCGGCTCGAACCCGGTCGGCAACACCGCCTATCAATGGGCGGCCGGCATTTCCGAAGTTGTGAACAAGAATGTCGAGGGTGTGAATGCCGCGGCTGAAGGCACAAAGGGATATGTCGCGAATGTACAACTGATGCTTGATGGCAAGGTCGAGGCCGGCTTTTCCAACACGAAGCTTGCCTATGAGGCGCACCATGCCGAAGGCGATTACGCCGGCCAGAAGCCCGGACAGATTGTCGGCTGGATGTCGATCAAGCCAATCATCATGCATGTCATCGTCATGGAAGATTCCGATATCAAATCGGTGACCGACCTGAAGGGGAAGCGCGTCGGCATGGGGCAGCCCGGTGGCACATCGATGCTTGATGCCGATTTTCTGATGCGCACGGCGGGCCTTGAACCCGGAAAGGACTTCAAGGATTTCCGCGTGAAGCTGCCGGCCATGGTTGACATGCTTGGCGACGGTCAGCTTGACGCGCTGATCTGGAACGGCTCGCCGCCAATGCCGCCGGTCATCAAGCTGAAGTCACAGCACAAGGTCAGGATCCTGGACATTCCACGTGACCTGTCGGCCACCATCCGCAAGGCATCGCCTGCCTATACAGAGGGCGACCTTCCGGCCAACACCTATGCCGATCAACCCAATGACGTGATGTCCTATCGTCTTGGAAATGTGCTGCTGATCAAGTCGGATGTGCCCGAGGACATTGTCTATCAGGCGACCAAGGCGGTGATGGAGAATCTCGACTTCATGGGAACCGTGCATCCGGCCTGGAAGAAGGTCGGCAAGGATGGAATCATCAACGGGTTCACCATCCCGCTGCATCCGGGCGCATTGCGCTACTACCGCGAAGCCGGCGTCCCCGGCATCGAGGCATTCGCCAAGAGTGTCGGTAACTGACAAACTGTGCCACACGCCCGCACGGGCGTGTGGCTCTCATATGATTACAACCTTCAGAAACGTTATCAGATGAAAACCGTCTTCGTACTTCTGGACTCACTCAACCGCAATGCCATGGAACCCTATGGCTCGCAGACGGTCCACACACCGAATTTCACCCGGTTCCAGCAGCGGGCAGTCACCTTTGACAATCATTATGTCGGCAGCCTGCCCTGCATGCCAGCACGCCGCGATCTTCACACCGGTCGCAGCCATTTCCTGCATCGCAGCTGGGGACCGCTGGAGCCCTTTGACGACTCCTTTCCGGAGATCATGAAACAGAATGGCGTCTACACCCACCTGGTCACCGATCACCATCATTATTTCGCCGATGGCGGAGCGACCTATCACCAGCGCTATTCGTCCTGGGACCTTGTCAGGGGGCAGGCCATAGACCGCTGGAAGGCCGAGGTCACACCCGATCTTGACGCGTTGAAATCAGCCTTTCATCCGATGCAGCGGCATCGCACCAACTACATGATCAACAGGCAATTCATGGTGGATGAAGAGGATTACTGCTCACCGCAGCTTTTCAAGCTTGCCGATGAATTCCTGCAACGCAATCACCGGTCCGATGACTGGCTTCTCCAGCTTGAATGCTTTGACCCGCATGAGCCGTTCCATGCGCCGCCCCGGTTCCGTGACCGGTACAAAACCTCGTATGACGGTCCAATTCTGGACTGGCCGATCTATGACAGGGTTAAGGAGACCCCCGAGGAAATTGCCGAGTTGAGGGCGAATTATGCCGCCCTTGTCACCATGACGGATGAATATTTCGGCAAGCTTCTGGATATCTTTGACCAGCATGACCTGTGGGCCGACACCGCCCTTGTCCTGACCACGGACCATGGGTTCCTGCTTGGCGAGCATGACTGGTGGGCGAAGAACCGGATGCCGGTCTATGACGAAATCGCGCATATTCCGCTGATGATCTATCACCCCGATTTCGCCGGCGAGGGCGGCACCAGACGACAGGCCCTGACCCAGACGACAGACCTGATGCCGACCCTTCTCGATATGGCCGGGCTGGCAATCCCGGCGGATGTCAGCGGCCATTCCCTGATGCCCGTTCTTGGCGGCGATGAAGGCAAACGTGACAGCGTGATCTTCGGCTATTTCGGCGCCGCCGTGAATATTTGTGACGGGCGATACAGCTATTTCCGCTACCCCGCCGTAGCGGGGGCCGAGTCCCTGCACGAATACACATTGATGCCGACACGCATGACAGCGCGCTTTTCCATTCGCGATCTTGCCAACGCGACACTGCACCCGTCCTTTTCCTTCACCAAGGGTGTGCCGGTGTTGAAACTGGACCCGA
>JAYQDX010000067.1:0-3823 GCA_038138545.1 Rhodobiaceae bacterium
GTCAGCATCACCTCGGCATATTTGATGTTCAGCTCTTCCTGGCCGGTCTCGGCCTCGCCCTTGGAATTCTCGACCGGAATGCCGGCCGCCCGCAGATGGTTGCGGAGCGGGCGCATGAGGTGCTCTTCCTTGGTCGTCTGGAGGATGTTGTAATCTTCATTGTAGCCGCTGATTGGCGCCAGATCGGCAAAGCCCGACTTGCGGATGTCTTCGAAACTTTTCTCGAAGATGAAGAATTCCAGCTCGGTGGCGGCCATCACCTCGAAACCCAGCGCCGCCGCGCGCGCAACCTGTTTCTTGAGAAGGGCGCGCGGCGAATGCGGCACCTCTTCATGCGTGTGGTGGTCCAGAACATCACACAGCACCAGCACCGTCCCGTCCAGCCAGGGCACTCGGCGCAACGTCGACAGATCGGGCTTCATGATATAATCGCCATAGCCCGATTCCCAGGATGTCGCCTCATAGCCGTCAGGCGTCGCCATTTCGAGGTCGGTCGCCAACAGATAATCGCAGCAATGCGTCTCTTCCCAGGCGCTCTCGACAAAATGCTCGGCATGGAAGCGCTTGCCGGCAAGCCGTCCCTGCATGTCGACGATGCAGGCAAGCACCGTGTCGACCGTCCCGGCCGCGGTTTCCGATTTCAGATCCTCGAAGGAAATATTGCCCGCCATGGTCACTTCAAACCCCCTGTTGATACTCCAATATGTCCAATCCCCAGATTAGCCGTTCAGCACCGGGACGCCAGCCATTTTCGACCTGAAAAGGCATGTTGATCCGGCTACACCAGTGATGGCAGTGCCGGACAGGGCGGCGCTGGCGGGAGACTGGACCCGGGGCGTGCCGGAATATCAACATGACACAACATCCCGCAACGCCGGCATCACCCTGCCGGCCCGAATTCCCGATCATCGTCTCACGCTGGCGACATCCCTCGGGCTTGATATATCTGCCCGGGGTCCGGCCTTCCGGGCGCGGCCTCAGACGATCTGACAGGCCTCGTCGAAATCGAGCCTGGCGGCACGGCCATGGAGTTTTTCGCCATCACCATGGCCAAGATTGATCAGGAAGTTGGAGCGCCAGGTCGTGCCGGCATAGAAAAGCTCATCCACAACCGCATTCTTGAACCCCGACATCGGCCCGCAATCAAGCCCCATGCCGCGCGCCACGGTCATCAGGAAGCCGGCCTGAAGCGAGCTGTTGCGGAGCGCCAGCTTCTCCACCGCCGCCTCGGGAAGCGACGCCTCCTTCGGCGGGTTTTCCATATGCGGCGCCAGACGCGGGTAATTCTCGAAGAACGCCATGTCGTAAGCGATGATCGCTGTTACCGGGGCCGATTTGATCTTCTCCACATTGCCTGGCATCGACGCCTGGAGCAGCTTGTCCTTACCTTCCGCAGAGGTCACGAAAGTGATCCGCATCGGGCAGGAATTCGACGCTGACGGGGCGAATTTCGCCACATCATAGAGCGTGCGAAGCTGATCCTCGCTGACCGGCTTGTCGGAAAAGAATTTGTATGAGCGCGCCTCGGTGAAGAGCTGCGCGAACGTCATGTCATTGGTCATGGTAGCGTCCTTCTGGATGGCGATGGGTCGGGGTGACCCCCGCAGAACCGGCGATATCACCGGCAGCGTCCCTTTATGTAGGTATGGTGAACCGGATTTGCCGCATATCAGCCACCGATTTCCTGTCCGGCAGACCCGTCACCGGATTTACCGGCGGCAGGAATCGGTCCAGCTTTGGGCACAGGTCAGGGTTTGAGAATCGGTCAGGGCTTCCGGATCTCCTCGGGGGAGAGGCTGCGATAGATATTGAGCTGCTGCCACTGCTCCTCATTCATTTGATTGGCATCGGCAAGCCGGTTCGTCAGATTCCGGATCAACGCCCGCAACACCGGGTCGGCATCGCCAAGCTTGCGCTGCATGGTCGAGGCATCAATGACGTCGATCACCACATTGGTGGCCGTCACGGCGCGCGCCGTCCGTTCACGCTCGCCCATGATCGAGGCCATCTCGCCAAAGAGTTCACCCTCGCCAAGCGTCGCCAGCAGCATCCCCTCGCGTGACCTGATCTCGACCTTGCCGGTATGGACAAGATAGAGCTCGTCGCTCCTCTCGCCGGCTTCGAAGATGACATCGCCCTTCCTGAAGGGTTTGCGCACCATATTCATCACAAGCTTCATCGCGCCTGTCTCCTGTTATAACCCAGCCAGGCTGTTGTTACGCCACAATGGACTATGATATTCATCATATATGCAATTTTATTCTATCAAATGAAAGATTAAGTAACTTAACCACTCTCACTTCCATCATATGCATCGGCTCGACAAGCTGCCGGCACCATGCCAGCATGAATCCTGTGCCGGTCGATTCCGGCGGAATCAAGCAAGGGGGCGAACGCCATGGCGTCGTCGGACAGCTTTAGCGGACCGGATCTGTGTCGTCTGCAGGCGCATGAAGTTATCGCCCTGCTACGGGCGGGAGAGATCAGCCCGCGTGAGTGTCTCGATGCGGCCTTTACGCGAATCGCGGCGGTCGAGCCCGAGATCAACGCCATGCCAACCATCTGTCCGGACCGCGCCTATGCCGCCGCCGACAATCTCGGCCGGCACCATTCCGGGATGGCCGGCGGACTTGCCGGGCTGCCGATCGCCATCAAGGACCTGACCATGGTGGCGGGTGTGCGTACCACCTTTGGCACGCGCGGCTTTGCCGATTTCGTGCCGGAGACAAGCGATCCGCTTGTGACACGGCTGGAGAGCCGCGGCGGCATCGTCGTTGGCAAGACAAACACGCCGGAAATGGGGGCCGGTGGCAACACTTTCAACGATGTGTTCGGCGCCACGCTGAATCCCTGGAACACGGCATTGAATGCCGGCGGGTCATCCGGCGGCGCGGCCGCCTCGCTTGCCACCGGCGAGGTCTGGCTCAGCCACGGCTCCGATCATGGCGGCAGCCTTCGCACACCGGCCTGTTATTGCGGTGTAGTCGGGTTGCGGCCAAGCCCGGGCCGCGCCGCCAGCGCCAACCCGGCCGGTTTCACCACCGAGGGTGTGCAGGGGCCGATGGCGCGCTCGGTGCGCGACTGCGCGCTGTTCCTCGACGCCATGGCCGGGTTCAACCCCGATCTGCCGATATCCTATCCCGGCCCGGAGGCCGGCAGTTTCGAAGATGCGGTCATGCAGGCATCGCCAAGGCTGAAGATAGGGTTCTCACCGGATTTCAACGGAATGGCGAAAGCCGACCCCGAAATTCTGGAACATCTTCGCAAGGTGCTGGGCCAAATGGAGCGTCACGGTGCCAAGATTGAGGAAAACTGCCCCGATCTGTCCGGTCTTGCGCGCACCTACTACACGCTTCGGGGGCTCGACATGGCGATTACGGCGCGGCAAACGCCGGACAGCATTTCACGCCATTTCAAAAAGACGCTGGCCGACAATATGGCATTCGGGAGACGCCTGACAGCCGACGACATCGCCGACGCACAGCTTGGCAGAACCACAATCTTCAACAGCATGGTGGCCTTTCTCGAAAGCTTTGATGTTCTTGCCTGCCCGACCGTCGGTTGCATGCCGCACCCGCAGACCGAGGAATGGGTCAGCACCATCGACGGCCATCATCTGCCGGGATATATGGACTGGCTCCGCTTCGCCTTTCTCGCGACAACGACCGGGTTGCCCGCCATTTCGGTGCCGGTTGGGCCGGGGCCGGACGGCCTGCCAATCGGCATCCAGCTGATCGGGCGGCCGCGCGGCGAGGCGGCATTGCTGGCCGCGGCACAGATATTCGAGACCGTTGTTGGCGGGCCGGCCATGCCCATCGATCCG
>JAYQDX010000067.1:3923-11970 GCA_038138545.1 Rhodobiaceae bacterium
CATGTCCGCATCAAGGCTGTGACGGATATCGGCAAGGCCGCGCCGTTGCCGGCCCTCGGCATCGAAATTGTCCGGCGCAAGCCAGGCCTCGAAGGCCGCCGCCGCGACCGGCCATTCGCTGTCGAGGATCGAAAACCAGGCGGTGTCACGGTTATGGCCCTTGACCACGGCAGCCTGCCGGAACAGCCCCTCATGGGAGAAGCCGAGCCTGATGGCGGCGGCCTTGGAACCGGCGTTCAGATTGTTGCACTTCCATTCATAGCGACGATATCCCCAGTCAACGAACACCCGGCGCATCATCAGATACATCGATTCGGTAGCCATCGGCCGGCGCTGCATCAGGGGCGAGAAGTTGATATGCCCGACCTCGATGACACCATTGGCAGGATCGGGGCGAAGATAGCTTGCCATGCCGACCGGCCGGTCACTGGCAAGGTCGATGATGGTATGGAACATCGGATCCACGCCAAGGCAGCTTGCATCGAGAAACGCCTCGAAGGCCGTGATATCATCGAACGGGCCGTAAGGCAGATAGTCCCAGATCACATCATCGCGGTCGGTTCCAAAGGCGGCGTAAAGCCCGGCCGCATGATCCATCCGGAGCGGCTCAAGTCGGCAATGGTGACCGATCATGACATGGCGGACCGGGGCCGCCGCACCTGTCCAGCCGGCAACAGGCTGACCAAGATCGACCACCCGGCTGCGTGCTGTCCTGCCGCTCCCCCCATGGCCATTCAACAATATTTCTCGGGGCCGTCCCACTGCGCCACCGAATAGCGATCACCATGCGCCCATCCCACCGGAAGCGCCGCGTCAATGGCCGCCAGCGCGGCCGCGTCGAGGTCAAGCCCGGCGCCTTCACAATGCTGGCGAAGATGCTCCGGCGAACGTGTGCCGGGAATCGGAATCACATGCTCACCCTGGTGAAGCAGCCAGGCGATGGCCAGCGCGGCGGCGGATGTTCCCATATCCGCGGCAAGACGGCGGAAGGCCTCGCCGGCGGCGATGTTGGCCGAAAGGTTGGGCTCCTGGAATCGCGGATTGACCTTCAGGAACGGCAGCTCGGCGGCCTTTTCGGGCGAATGCGGTTTGTCGGTCAGCAGCGAGCGGCCAACCGGCGAAAAGGCGACAAGCGCCGTTCCGAGCTCGGCCGTGGTCTGGATCAGCCCCAGCTCAGGATAACGCACGGCCAGCGAATATTCGGATTGCACCGCCATCACCGGATGCACGGCGTTGGCCCGGCGCAACGAGGAGGGTGCGATCTCCGAATAGCCGAAGCCGCCAATCTTGCCTTTCCTGATCAGGCCGGCAAGTGTTTCTGTCACCTCTTCGATGGGGGTCGTGGCATCACGGCGATGGACATAGAAAAGGTCGACCCGGTCAACGCCAAGCCGCGCCAGCGACCCGTCAAGCTCGGCCTCAAGATGCGCCGCCGAATTGTTGTAGACACGCGCACCGGTGTCAGGGTCCCTGGTGATGCCGGCCTTCGTCGCGATCGAGAAGAGATCATGGCGCCGGTTTCCCTGTTTGGCCAGAAAACTGCCGATGGCGGCTTCCGAGCGATGTGGGCCATAGACATTCGAGGTGTCAATATGCGTGATGCCTTCATCAAGCGCCGCCGTCAGAACGGCATGTGACTGCGGCTCGTCTGTCGTTCCGTAGAAGTCGGTAAAGGACATGGCACCATAGCCGATGGCGGAAATCAGGGGGCCGGAAGCTCCAAGTCGTCTTGTTTTCATGTCGGATCCAATCAGATGTCAGCGTTCAGATGCAAGCGTTTGAATGTCGGCACCGGACAAGGTGCCGAAGGAGACATAATCGGGTCATCAGGTGGCGACCCGAAACCGTCACCGGTGACAGGTGCACAGGATGACGGTTGCGGAATCCTACTCGAAATCGCCGCGACAGATAAAGGTTGCTGTGGCCGTGCTGCCATCAAGCGCCATCGTTCCGACCGTGGCAACTTCATAGCCGGCGGCCATACAATCATCGCGTGCCAGACGACGCACCTCGATCGGCGGTGACAGAAAAGTGGAAAACCCGGTGTCCCAGGAATAGACAAGCGGCGGCGGCGATATCTGTTCAACCGTCGCTTCGACAGGCTGTACGGCAACCCCCTGATCCGGATCGACATCAATCACGGCGGTGTCGGTTTCCGGCTTCATGCCGGTGTCCGGCACGCAGGCGGTCAGGATCAGGCCACTCAGGCCGATTGTGATGACCGCTGTTATGCGAAGAGTCATGTATCGCCCCCAAACCCGGAACCCGATGCCAACAGGAACGTCCCTTACATCCCCAGCGCGGCGAATTTTAGGGTGATTCACCACAAAACGTAAACCCGCCTTTTCGCGCGTTTTGAGAGATTGCCCCAGCCGCGCGGATTGCGATCAACGGGACATGGGCGCTGTGCGAACCACAACCAGCATGACAATGGGAAACAGAGGGAGCGATGGGTCGGGCCAGACGGGGGAAAACAGGACGCCGGCGTTCAGGCGCGCGGTGCGTGCTTGCTGAGAATGCGCTGCAGCGTGCGGCGATGCATGCGAAGTCGCCGTGCCGTCTCGGATACATTGCGTCCACATTGTTCATAAACACGCTGGATATGTTCCCAACGCACGCGATCCGCGCTCATCGGGTCCTGTGGCGGCGGCGGCATACCATCACCGGTATGGCGAAGCGTCGCGGCGATGCTGTCCGGGTCGGCGGGTTTCGGGAGATAGTCAAGGGCGCCGGCCTTCACGGCCGCCACCGCCGTCGCGATATTGCCGAAACCGGTCAGCATGACAATCCGGCATTCCGCACGCTTGGCACGCAATTCGGAGACAAGGCTCAGGCCACTGCCATCTTCCAGCTTCATGTCGAGAACGGCGTATGCCGGCGGCGTCTTGCGAACAATGTCGATGCCTTCCGCAACGGATCCGGCATCCATCACCTCAAACCCACGGGACTCCATGGCACGTCGCAGGCGCGTGCGAAGGGGCGCATCATCGTCAAGAATCAACAGCGAATTGTCAGTCAACACACTATCTCACTTAAAAGGCACACTGCACATCACACTGGTTGGCTAGACGGACAGACCGTCTGCCACCACCGAATCAAGTGGCAGGTGAACCTTCACTTCCCCGCCACCGGCCGTCGCATTCCCGTATAATATTGAGCCGCCAAGTGACTCAATCAAGGTGCTGGCGATAAAAATACCCAAACCGCGATGCGCGCCCTCGCCGCGACGCGAACTGTTCCAGGGCGCGCCGATCCGGGCCAGCACCCCGGCCGAAAAGCCCGGGCCGTCGTCATTGATCGTGACAATGACGTCCTGAACCGTACAGCGGATCATGATGCTGACCTTTGTTCTGGCGAAGTCACGCGCGTTGCTGAGAAGGTCCTCCAGCGCGTGCATCAATTCCGGCCCACGCCTGACAAGTGGCATCGGCACCGCCGATCTCTCATCGAAATCAATACTGTAGGCCGCGGCGCCATCCGCGAGCCGGCTATCGAGGATTTCCTCGATCAGTCCCGACAGAGGCACCGGTGTTTCAAGATCGAGCGATTCAGCCGACTGGTAATCATCAAGTTCACCAAGAATGACACGGCAGCGCTCGATCTCGGCGCGGAGCAGCATCACATCCTCATAGAGCGGATCATCGCTGGTGATGTCGCGTGACAGTTCATGGCCAATCACGGTGATCGTATTCAGCGGCGACCCCAACCGGTGTGCCGCCGCCGTTGCCAGTGTGCCAAGCGCCGCCGCCTGTTGCTCTGCGGCGAGGGCCAACCGCGCCTCGGACAGCGCTTCATCGAGACGGCGCGCGCGCGAGGCGATCCACCACGTGTAAATGCCGATAAAGGTGGCCGACAGAACAAGCGCCATCCACAGGCCAATCAGATAAAGGTCGGGATTCGCCGCTCGCAAATCATCGACCGGCAAGGGATAATTGAAGAACACAAGAAGACTGACACACCCCGCCACAAGCCCAATCAGCTGCAGGGTTTCACGGCGACGAAGCAATGTTGCCGACACCACGACAGGCGACAGAAGAAGCACGGCAAAGGGGTTCAGCAGGCCGCCGGTGAAATAGAGAAGCGCCGATAGCTGGATGACGTCGAAGATCAACGCCGGAAAGCTCTGGTTGCGACCCTTCTTCAGAATCATCGTGAGGCGTGTCTGCCAGACATTCATCGCCACCGACAGGCCGATCACGAACAATGCCGGCCCGATCGGAATTTCAATTTCCAGAGCCAGAAAGGTGAAAAGAAGGGCGAAAAGCTGACCGGCCAGCGCCAGCCAGCGGATATTCAGGATCAGGCGGGCATCCGTCGTGGCCGGGGGGCTGCCGCGCCGCTCACGCGGTTGCATGAATGTGCGTATGATGGGCGCATCCGTCCATCGGCGTTCGGATGATTTCGGCTCCGTGGCCATCTATCCGGCTTCAGACATCAAGATTGGCAACCCTCAAGGCATTTTTCTGGATGAATTCACGGCGCTGGTCCACCGCCTCGCCCATGAGGGTCGAAAAGGCGTTGTCAGCCTCTTCCTCCTGCTCGATCGAAACCTGAAGAAGCGTTCGCTGCGACGGGTCGAGGGTGGTTTCCCACAGCTGTTCGGGGTTCATCTCGCCAAGCCCCTTATAGCGCGAGATCTGCGCGCCCTTCCGGCCAGTCTGGAAAATCGCCTGCGACAGGCCAAGCGGCCCGGTGATGACCGATTCATTGGAACCAAGTCGCAGCGTCGCCGGATTGACATAGAGTTCCTGGAGATGCGCCGCCATATGATCAAGCTCCGCCACCTCCGGTGCCTTCAGCAGGCGCAAGTCGATGACATGACGCTCGGTGATCCCGCGCAGCTGGCGCGTGACAATTGTCGCCGCACCATTCGGTGTGTCCTCGACCACAGCCTGCCAGCCCTTTTCCAGTTCTGATGCCTGCGCTTCCAGTCGCCGCGCCAGATACGCCGCGCCCTCTTCATTGCCAATCATGCCCGGGGTCAGCAGGCCGGCAATGGCGGCCTGCTCGATCACATCGCGATTGCCAAGCCGCCTGCCAAGCTGCTCGATCAGCCGCCCGGCGGTGGTGGCGCGCGCCGCGCTTTCATGCAGATCGCTACCGGCAAGCTGCGTACCATCCTGCAATGTCAGTACGGCATCCTTCAACCCGGCCTCCATCAGATAGGTATCCAGCTCACGCTGGTCCTTCAGATAGACCTCGGACTGGCCACGCTTGGCACGGAACAGAGGTGGCTGGGCGATATAAAGATAGCCGGCCTCGATCAGCGGGCGCATATGCCGGAAGAAGAATGTCAGCAACAGAGTCCGGATATGGCTGCCATCGACATCGGCATCGGTCATGATGATGATCTTGTGATAGCGGGCTTTTTCGGTATCCATTTCATCATTGCCAACGCCCCCGCCAATGGCGGTGATCAGAGTGCCGATCTCGGCCGAGGACAGCATCTTGTCGGCCCGCGCGCGCTCGACATTCAGGATCTTGCCGCGCAATGGCAGGATCGCCTGGTTGGCACGGTCGCGGCCCTGCTTGGCCGAGCCGCCGGCCGAATCACCCTCGACAAGAAACAGTTCCGACTTTGACGGGTCACGCTCCTGGCAGTCGGCAAGCTTGCCGGGCAGGCTGGCGATTTCCATCACCCCCTTGCGCCGCGTCAGGTCGCGGGCCTTGCGGGCCGCCTCGCGCGCTGCCGCCGCCTCGAACGCCTTCGAGATGATCTTGCGGGCATCCGCCGGATGTTCCTCGAACCACTGGTTGAGACAGCTTGCCACCGCCGAATCCACCACCGGTTTCACCTCCGAGGAGACAAGCTTGTCCTTGGTCTGCGACGAGAATTTCGGGTCCGGCACCTTCACCGAGACAATCGCCGTCAGGCCCTCGCGCGAATCCTCACCGGTGAGCGCCACCTTCTCGCGCTTGGCGATTCCCGAGGATTGCGCGTAGCTGTTCACGACACGGGTCATCGCCGCGCGGAAACCGGCAAGATGCGTGCCGCCATCGCGCTGCGGGATGTTGTTGGTGAAGCACAGCGTGTTTTCATGGAAGGAATCGGTCCAGGCCATGGCCAGCTCGACGGTGATGTCATCACGTGTTGTCGTCAGCGTCACCGTCTCGTGAAGCGGCGAGCGTGAGCGGTTGAGCCATTCGACAAAGGCTGTCAGGCCACCGTCGAAGAAGAATTCCGATACAACAGGCTCGGCGCCGCGCTTGTCGGCAAGCTGGATGCGCACGCCCGAATTCAGGAAGGCCAGTTCGCGAAGCCGATGTTCAAGCGTCGCAAAATCAAACTGGATGGCGGAGAAGGTGTCGGTCGAGGGCATGAAAGTGACATGCGTTCCGGTCAGACCGTCAGCGTCTCCGGTATCGGCCAGCGGCCCTTCGGCCTCACCATGGCGGAACCGCACCTTGTGCTGACGGCCGTCACGATAGATCGTCAGCTCCAGCCATTCCGACAGGGCGTTGACAACCGACACCCCGACGCCGTGAAGGCCGCCAGACACCTTGTAGGAATTGTTGTCGAACTTCCCGCCGGCATGAAGCTGCGTCATGATCACCTCGGCCGCCGATACACCCTCCTCGGCATGGATCTCGACCGGGATACCGCGCCCATTGTCGGTCACCGTCACCGACCCGTCGCCATTCAGGATCACCTCGACAAGATCACAATGGCCGGCAAGCGCCTCGTCAATGGCATTGTCGACCACCTCATAGACCATATGGTGCAGGCCGGAACCGTCATCGGTGTCGCCGATATACATCCCCGGCCGCTTTCGCACAGCGTCCAGGCCTTTCAGGACCTTGATTGAATCAGCGCCATAATCAACCGCACCATCATCGGGTACGGGCACCTCTTCAGGTGTGTCGTTGTCGGTCATCACTCATTCCTCCGACTGCGTTATGCTGGCCGTCCCGTCATCCGCCGATATCGACAATGACTGGGCGTCAAGCCCTTCAAAATCATCATGGTCCGTGCCGCTGAACCAGGTCTGCGCGCCAACCGCGCCGACAGCCTCGAACAGCGCGGCGCGGCGGGCCACGTCAAGATGCGCCACAACATCGTCAAGAAGCAGCAATGGCGGGCGGCCAAGCCGACGCGCCTGCAGGCGGGCATGCGCCAGCACCACGGCAATCAGCAATGCCTTCTGCTGGCCGGTCGAGGCCAGATGGGCCGGCGCGTCCGTATGGCTGTTGACCGCGGTCATGTCACTTGCATGCGGGCCGGCAAGCCCCGTGTCACCGGCCATCCGGCGCGTCCGTGCCACGGCGATGAACCTGTCCTCGGCCTGCAATGCCGAGCCTTCGGCAAGCCAGCCCTCGACCGTCCCGTCAAGCGCCAGCCTGACGCCGGGAAAATCAAACCATCCCGCCGCCGCCTCGGCATTCAGATCGGCAATCAGGGCCTGCCGCGCCGCGGTAACGGCAATCGCGGACTCGGCGAGACTGGCCTCGATGGCGCTGCACCAGGCCTCATCCGCACGGCCCTCGGCAAGCAGCGCAGCGCGTTCGCGAAGCAGCTTTTCATAGCGGTTCGTGCGACCGATATGCGCCGCGTCGAAGGCAATCACCAACCGGTCGAGAAACCGTCGGCGCGCGCCCGGACTGTCGATGAAGATACCATCCATGCGCGGCGTCAGCCACGACACCGACAGCAATCTGCCAATCTCGGTCTGCGGCACCGTCTCGCCGTCTCGGCGCATGATCCTGCGCCCGCTGTCGCTGTCGGCCGGCACGCCGGTGCCGACACGTATCACCTCACCGGCTGCCCTGAGTTCGGCCGACACCGCCCATTGCTCGCCACCACTGGACTGGCGCGGCAGATGTTCGGCGCGGGCGCGGCGCAGACCCCGCCCGGGGGCCAGCAATGACACCGCTTCCATGAGGTTGGTCTTGCCGGCGCCATTCTCGCCAAGAAGCAGCACATTCGACGCCTCGATCGTCACCCGGCAATCGGCATAATTGCGGAAGTCCCGAAGCGACAATGACGTCAGTTGGGCCTCGGCCTGCCGGCCCGGCGCCACCTGCTGTCTTTCCATCAGGACCGTCAAGA
>JAYQDX010000068.1:0-11941 GCA_038138545.1 Rhodobiaceae bacterium
AGGCCGCACTGGTGCAGCTTCAGCTCCGGACCGACAACAATCACCGAACGGCCGGAATAGTCGACACGCTTGCCAAGCAGGTTCTGACGAAAACGACCCTGCTTGCCCTTCAGCATGTCGGACAACGACTTCAACGGACGCTTGTTCACACCGCTGATCACGCGGCCACGACGGCCATTGTCGAACAGCGCGTCAACAGCCTCCTGCAGCATCCGCTTTTCGTTACGCACGATGATGTCCGGCGCGCGAAGCTCGATCAGCCGCTTCAGGCGGTTGTTCCGGTTGATCACCCGGCGATAGAGATCGTTCAGGTCCGAGGTCGCGAAACGGCCGCCATCGAGCGGCACCAGCGGGCGCAGCTCGGGCGGGATGACCGGGATCACGTCGAGGATCATCCATTCCGGACGGCAACCCGAATCGCGGAAGGAATCGACAAGCTTCAGGCGCTTGACCAGTTTCTTGCGCTTGGCCTCGGAACCGGTCTCGGCAAGCTCTTCGCGGATCTTGACGCGTTCCTCGTCGATATCCATCGCCTCGAGGACCTTCTTGATCGCCTCGGCGCCGATGCTGGCCTCGAAGGCGTCATCGCCGAATTCGTCCTGCGCGTCGTAGAATTCCTCCTCCGACAGCAGCTGGCCCTTGGTCAGCGAGGTGAGCCCCGGCTCGATGACGACAAAATTCTCGAAATAGAGGACACGCTCAAGGTCCTTCAATGTCATGTCGACCAGCAGGCCGATGCGGCTTGGCAGCGATTTCAGGAACCAGATATGCGCCACCGGCGAGGCCAGCTCGATATGACCCATGCGCTCGCGGCGCACCTTCGACAGGGTCACCTCGACACCGCATTTCTCACAGATGATGCCGCGATACTTCATCCGCTTGTACTTGCCGCACAGGCATTCATAGTCGCGGACCGGGCCAAAGATACGGGCGCAGAACAGCCCGTCCTTTTCCGGCTTGAAGGTACGGTAATTGATGGTTTCGGGCTTCTTGATCTCGCCGAATGACCAGGAGCGGATACGCTCCGGCGACGCAATCGAGATGCGGATCTTGTCAAAGCTCTGGGGGCCCTGGTTCTGCCCGAAAGGGTTCATCAAGTCGTTCATCTAATTTCTCTCCCAACGGAAGTTGGTGTCATCCTGTCCGAAAGTGGACGTGATCAATATTCGGCCTCGTGAAGGTCAACATTCAGGCCAAGGGACCGAAGTTCCTTGACCAGGACGTTGAAGGATTCCGGAATGCCGGATTCGAAATCGTCGTCGCCGCGAACAATGGCCTCATAGACCTTTGTCCGCCCGGACACGTCATCCGACTTCACGGTCAACATCTCCTGCAGCGTGTAGGCGGCGCCATAGGCCTCGAGAGCCCAGACCTCCATCTCGCCAAAGCGCTGACCGCCGAACTGCGCCTTGCCACCAAGCGGTTGCTGCGTGACAAGCGAGTACGGGCCGATCGAGCGTGCGTGGATCTTGTCATCGACAAGGTGGTGCAGCTTCAGCATGTAGATGTAGCCCACGGTCACCGGCCGGTCGAACTGCTCGCCGGTGCGGCCGTCGGTCAGGATTTCCTGGCCGGTGTTGCTGAGGCCTGCCTTCTCGAGAAGCGAGATGACATCGGCCTCGCGGGCACCGTCAAAGACCGGCGTGCCCATCGGGACACCGCGGCCAAGAAGCTCTCCCTGCTCGATGATCTGGGCATCGTCCATCACCTCCAGCTCGGACGTGAACTGCTCCTTGCTGTAGACGTCGGACAACGACTTGCGAAGCGACTTGGTATCGTTGTTGGCGCGCGCCGCCTCGGCGGCCTTGCCAATCTGCTTGCCAAGACCGCGCGCGGCCCAGCCAAGATGTGTCTCCAGGATCTGTCCGACATTCATCCGCGAGGGCACGCCAAGCGGGTTGAGGACGATATCCATCGGTGTGCCGTCCTCGAGATAGGGCATGTCCTCGGCCGGAACGATCCGCGAGATCACACCCTTGTTGCCGTGACGACCGGCCATCTTGTCACCGGGCTGAAGCTTGCGCTTCACGGCGACGAACACCTTCACCATCTTCATCACGCCGGGCAGCAGCTCGTCGCCGGCCTGCAGCTTGTCGACCTTGTCGGTGAAGCGGGCCTGAAGCTCCTGAACAGCACTCTCGAAGTTGGCGACCTGCGCCTCGACAAGCTTCTGTACCTTGTCATCCTTGACCGAGATCTGCTGCCATTGCGAGCGCGGCATCTCCTCAAGCATCGCGGTGGTCAGCTTGGTGCCGGCCTTGACCCCCTTCGGACCCGACGCGACAGTCTGGCCGTCCAGAAGCTCGGACATGCGGCCCTGGAAACCACGTTCCAGGATAATGCGTTCATCATCGCGGTCCTTGCCCAGACGGTCGATCTCGGCACGGTCAATGGCCAGCGCGCGCTCATCCTTCTCGACACCGCGGCGCGAGAAGACCCGCACCTCGACGATCGTTCCGGACCCGCCCGGCGGCAGTTTCAACGAGGTGTCGCGGACATCCGAGGCCTTCTCGCCGAAAATCGCGCGCAGAAGCTTTTCCTCCGGCGTCATCGGGGATTCACCCTTCGGTGTCACCTTGCCGACAAGAATGTCACCGGGGCCAACCTCGGCACCAACATAGACGATGCCGGCCTCGTCGAGATTCTTCAGCGCTTCCTCACCGACATTCGGGATATCACGCGTGATTTCCTCCTGGCCGAGCTTGGTGTCACGGGCCATGACCTCATATTCCTCGATATGGATCGAGGTGAAGACATCGTCACGGACGACACGCTCGGAAATCAGGATCGAATCCTCGAAATTATAGCCGTTCCAGGGCATGAACGCGACCAGCACGTTCCGGCCAAGGGCCAGCTCGCCATCCTCGGTCGAGGGACCGTCGGCGATGATGTCACCGCGGCGAACAACATCACCGACCTTGACCAGCGGACGCTGGTTCACCGTCGTGTTCTGGTTCGAGCGCTGGAATTTCAGCAGCGAGTAGATATCGACGGGCGATACGTCGTCGGCGCTCTCCTCGGAGGCGCGGACAACGATCCTGGTGGCATCGACCTGGTCGATCACACCGGCCCGGCGGGCGACAATGGTCACACCCGAATCCCGGGCAACGCGGCTTTCCATGCCGGTTCCGACAATCGGCGCCTCGGCCCGGACAAGCGGCACCGCCTGGCGCTGCATGTTCGATCCCATCAGCGCCCGGTTGGCGTCATCATTCTCAAGGAACGGGATCAACGCCGCGGCAACCGAGACCAGCTGCTTTGGCGAGACATCCATGAGTTCAATGTCGGTCGGGCGCGCCAGACCGATCTCGCCGGCGCGGCGGATCGGGATCAGCTCGCCGACAAACTTGCCGTTCTTGTCGAGCTCGGCATTCGCCTGCGCGATTGTGTAGCGACCTTCCTCCATCGCCGAGATGTAACGCACCTCGTCGGTGACCTTGCCATCGACGACCTTGCGGTACGGCGTCTCGATGAAGCCGTAGCGGTTGATCTTGGCGTAGGTGGCCAGCGAGTTGATCAGGCCAATATTCGGGCCTTCCGGCGTTTCGATCGGGCAAATGCGGCCGTAATGGGTCGGGTGAACGTCACGCACCTCAAAGCCCGCACGCTCGCGGGTCAGGCCACCCGGCCCGAGCGCCGAAACGCGGCGCTTGTGGGTAATCTCCGACAGCGGGTTGGTCTGGTCCATGAACTGCGACAGCTGCGACGAGCCGAAGAATTCACGTACCGCCGCCGCCGCCGGCTTGGCGTTGATCAGGTCGGCCGGCATCACGGTGTCGATCTCGACCGAACCCATGCGCTCGCGAATGGCGCGCTCCATGCGCAGCAGGCCGACGCGATACTGGTTTTCCATCAATTCGCCAACCGAACGAACACGCCGGTTGCCAAGATGGTCGATGTCATCAACCTCGCCGCGGCCATCCTTGAGGCCGGTCAGAACGCGCAGGATCGCCAGCACATCCTCCTTGCGGAGGATGCGAAGCGTGTCCTCGGTTTCCTGGTCAAGGCGCGAATTCATCTTCACCCGGCCAACCGATGACAGATCATAGCGGTCGGAGTTGAAGAACAGGCCCTCGAACAGCGCGTGCGCGCTTTCCAGTGTCGGCGGCTCGCCCGGGCGCATCACACGGTAGATGTCGACAAGCGCCTCTTCGCGGCTGTTGTTGCGGTCAGCCGCCAGCGTGTTGCGAAGATGCGGCCCGTAATTCACATTGTCGATGAACAGGACACTGATTTCGCCGTCACCCTCATCGGCCAGGCGCTTCAGCATGTCCTCGGTGATTTCGTCACCGGCCTCGGCAATCACCTCGCCGGTCTGCATGTCGACAAAATCCTCGGCCAGGAACCGGCCGACAAGATCCTCGTCGGGAACGAAGACACGTTCGATACCGGCCTCGGACAGCTTGCGCAGCGAGCGCGGTGTCATTTTGGTGCCGGCGGCGGCCACGACCTTGCGCGATTTCGCGTCGATCAGGTCGCGGATCAGCTTGCCACCTTTCAGCGAATCGGTATCGAAAGCATAGGACCAGCCGTCACCGTCACGAAGATAGGCGACCGAACCATAGAATTCCTTGAGGATTTCCTCCCGGCTCATTCCGACGAGACGGGCCGGATCAACATCCTCACCACTGTCTGCGCAGGCGGTCACATAGCCTTGCGAATCATCATTCGGCAGCGCCATCAGGAAGGTGGTCACCGGCAGCTTGCGCTTGCGGTCGATGCGAACATTCAGGATGTCCTTGGCGTCGAACTCGAAATCCAGCCAGGAACCGCGATACGGAATCACCCGCGCAGCGAACAGCAGCTTGCCGGAGGCGTGCGTCTTGCCACGGTCATGATCGAAAAACACACCGGGCGAGCGGTGCATCTGCGAGACGATGACGCGCTCGGTGCCGTTCACGATGAACGTGCCGTTCGAGGTCATCAACGGCATGTCGCCCATATAGACGTCCTGCTCCTTGATGTCGCGGATCGAGCGCGCGCCTGTCACCTCGTCCTCTTCCCAGACTTCGAGGCGGAGCGTTACCTTCAGAGACGATGCAAAGGTGAGGCCACGCTGCTGGCACTCCTCGACATCATATTTCGGCTGTTCGAGATCGTATGACACGAATTCCAGCTTGGCGCGGCCAGCGAAATCCTCGATCGGGAAAATCGAGTCGAAGGTTTCCTGAAGGCCATGCTCGCCGCGTTCATTGACGGCAATGTCCATCTGCAGGAAGGTGTCATAGCTCGAGCGCTGCACGTCGATCAGGTTCGGCATGGGCGTGACTTCCGCCAGCTGGCCGAAAGTCCGGCGAACACGCCGGCGGCTGTCGAGAGTGCTTACATGCGATGCCATCTGGGTACCTCGTCAAAATTCAGTTCAATAACAGGCCGTTAACGACTGCCTGTCAGGGTGTCCCGGCACCGGCCGCGGGAGCGCGGCACACACCGGGTGATAAACGGCCTTGCACCGGACGGAAAATCCGCCCGGTGCAAGCAGGTTTGGATCGGCAATCGAACTTGCCGCCACCGTCGCGTTACTTGACTTCGACGGTTGCGCCAGCTTCTTCGAGCTTGCCCTTGATTTCCTCGGCCTCTTCCTTCGACACGCCTTCCTTGACCGGCTTCGGCGCGCCTTCGACGAGGTCCTTTGCTTCCTTCAGACCAAGCGAGGTGATGGCGCGGACTTCCTTGATCACGTTGATCTTGGATGCACCGGCTGCGGTGAGGATGACGTCGAACTCGGTCTTCTCCTCGGCAGCGGCGCCGGCGTCACCGCCACCGGCAGGCATCGCCATGGCGACAGGTGCCGCGGCGGCGGATACGCCCCACTTCTCTTCCAGAAGCGTTGCCAGCTCGGCAGCTTCCAGAACGGTCAGGTTGGAAAGGTCTTCTGCGATTTTTTCGATATCAGCCATGATTTACTCCATTAGGCTTGAACGTCTGATCGGGCTGTCAGCCCTGCTGCAATTGGTCTGAACGTGCCTTGACCACGCGTGCCACCTTGCCGGCCGGAGCCTGGGTAACACGGGCAATCTTGGCTGCCGGGGCCTGAATAAGCCCGACAAGCTTGCCACGCAATTCGTCAAGGGACGGCATTCTGGCAAGTGCCTCGACGCCAGCCTTGTCCAGGATCTTCCCGTCCATGCTGCCGCCAATAATGGTCAGCTTGTCATTGCCCTTGGCGAAGTCCACAAGTGCTTTCGCGGCCGCCACCGGGTCTGCCGACGTGCCAATGGCGGTCGGTCCGGTGAACATGCCCTCAAGCTCCTCATAGCGCGTGCCTTTGAGAGCCAGCTTGGCAATCCTGTTCTTGGTTACCTTGAAGCCAGCACCAGCTTCCCGCATCTTCGCACGCAGGTCGCTGCTCTCTGCAACGGTCATCCCAACCTGATGTGTCACGACAACTGTCGACGACGCAGTCAGGGTGGTCTGCAGCGTTTCGATCAGTTCGGCTTTTTCTTGTCTGTTCACCGATCGTCTCCGCTCTTTGTGGGGCGTTACGGCGTTGCCGCCTGCCCCGGTTGCAAACATGAACCGGCATGATGCCGGTTCGCTGGCCTGCCCATCGAGAAGTTCAAGCAGAAATCTGCTCTTGCTCCCGTCTATTGCAGGACATTAAGCCGCCGCGCCCGGCCAAAACCGATCCCGGCAGCACCTGCAGTCTTGGACAGGTGCGGGGCAGCGGCCGAAACCACCACCCCTTTTCACCGGCGCCGAAACGCCGGAGAATTCCGTTCAGGCCGCCGTCAGGCGACGTCTTCAACCGCGACGCCGACACCCATTGTCGAGCTCAGCGTGATCTTGCGGATATAGGTGCCCTTGGCGCCGGATGGCCGTGCCTTGCGGACGGCGTCGATGAAGGCGGCGGCGTTTTCGAGGATCTTCGCCTCGTCAAAGCTCGCCTTGCCGATGCCGGCATGAACGACACCCGCCTTTTCGGCGCGGTACTGTACCTCGCCGGCCTTCGCAGCCTTGACGGCAGCGCCGATATCAGGCGTCACGGTGCCAAGCTTCGGGTTCGGCATCAGGCCACGCGGGCCAAGCACCTTACCAAGCCGGCCGACGACACCCATCATGTCGGGCGAGGCGATGACACGGTCGAAATTCGACTCGCCACCCTGGATCGCCTCGGCAAGGTCCTCGGCGCCAACAAGATCGGCGCCGGCTTCCTTGGCCTCCTCGGCTTTGGCATCACGGGCGAACACGGCGACACGCATGGTCTTGCCGGTGCCATTCGGCATCGCCACGACACCGCGCACCATCTGGTCGGCATGTCGCGGATCGACACCGAGATTCATCGCGATTTCGATGGTCTCGTCGAATTTGGTGGCGGCGGCGTTCGCCTTCACCAGCGAGACGGCCTCGGCCAGCGGATAGGCCCGCTCGCGATCGACTGCGGCCAGGGCCGCCTGCTTGCGCTTGCTCTGCTTGGCCATCGATCAGCCCTCCACCACGTCAAGGCCCATGGCACGGGCGGACCCGCGGACCATGGCCATCGCGCCATCAACATCGACGGCATTCATGTCACCCATCTTCTGCTCGGCAATTTCGCGCACCTGCGCTTCGGTCACCTTGCCGGCAACCGTCCGGCCGGGCTCCTGGCCGCCCTTGTTCAGGCCGGCCGCCTTCTTCAGGAAGTAACTGACCGGTGCCGTTTTGGTGGTGAAGGTGAACGACTTGTCCTGATAGACAGTGATCACCACCGGAATCGGCATGTTCTTCTCAAGCGAGTCGGTCGCCGCGTTGAACGCCTTGCAGAATTCCATGATGTTCACCCCACGCTGACCAAGCGCCGGGCCGACCGGCGGCGACGGGTTCGCCGCGCCGGCGGGAATGTTCAGCTTGAGGTAGCCTTCGATTTTCTTTGCCATTTGTGTTGTCCCTAACTCCGGTGGTCCGTCTCTCGATCGGCTGCCACCGCATTACCCTAGATTTTCTCGACCTGGCTGTATTCCAGCTCGACAGGTGTCGACCGGCCGAAGATCGACACGGTCACCTTCAGGCGCGCCTTGTCGTCATCCGCCTCTTCGACAAATCCGTTGAAAGATGCAAACGGACCATCCGAAACGCGGACCTGCTCGCCAATGTCAAAGGTGACAGTGGTGCGAGGCCGCTCCACCCCTTCGCTCATCTGGTGGATCAGACGCTCGGCCTCGGCATTGGTGATCGGCACCGGCTTGCCCTTGCCACCGAGGAATCCGGTAACGCGCGGCTGGCTGGTGACGAGCTGCCAGGCTTCGTCGGTGAGTTCCATCTTGACCAGAATATAGCCGGGGAAAAACTTCTTCTCGCTCTGCACGCGAACGCCGCGGCGCATCTCGACCACCTCCTCGGTGGGCACCATGACCTCATCGATCTGGTGCTCGAGACCGTTGCTTTCCGCCTGCTCGGTGATCAACTGCGCCACCTTCTTCTCCGATCCGGAGAAGACATGCAGGACATACCAACGTTTTGCCATGACAAACGCTTCCGCTTCACTGCCGCCCGACCGCGGGGACAGGCTTATCCGCCAAGCCCCAGAACGAACTGGACGACGTTCGAAAGCACCAGATCAACAAGCAGGAAGAAGATCGCGGCAATTGTCGCCATCACGAAGACGGTGATGGTGGCGGTCCCGGTTTCGCGACGAGAAGCCCAGGAAATCCGTGAGATTTCCTGGCGGACCTGCCTTACAAATTGCGCTGGCGATGTCTTTGCCATGGTGGTGTGGTGCCAATAACGAGTTACACAATGTGACAGCGACACTGTAAGCAGCGCAAAATCGGCCACGTCGCGCGGTTTCGTCCCCACGATTTGCCGTTTTGCGTTTTCCAGGTACTTGTGTCGCTACCGTGGGAGGGTGAATAGCAAACCACGTTGTTGATGGCAACAGGATAATCAGCGAGGCAGGATGAAAAAATCATCATCTGCCTGATCACCGTTTCGGCCGGTCAAGAGCCAGGAAGGCCGACATCAGCCCGACCGTCACGACAATCCAGCAGATGCTGATGGCAAGCTGGAAATCGGCATCCCCGCCAAAGCCGATGATGACGCTGCCGAGCGCCGCGCTCCCGGCCATCTGCAGCGCGCCGCACAGACCGGTTGCGGCGCCACTATAAGGACCGGCGGCGCGTACCGCGCCGATAATGACGTTTGCGATCACCAGACCGTTGGCAACCCCGTAGAAGAAAAGACAGAACGAGATCACCGGCTGGATGGCGGTGCCGGTAAGACCGGCGGCCAGCATCATCGACATCGCAACGAAGCTCAGCACGCTGCCACCAAACGCGGCGCGGTCAAGGCCGAAGCGCGGCCCCAATGTGCGGTTCAGACTGTTGCCGGTCAGATAGCCAAGCGCCGTGGCGCTGAAAAACAGGCCGAACTCGAAGGCGCTCGAGCCGAGGCGCTGAAAATGGTAGGGCATGAAACCGCCCATCGCGAAAAACCCGGCCGTCAGGACCGCGCCGGTGCCGGCATTGGTGATGAATTTCGGTGTCAGCAGCAATGTCAGATAGGAGCGGAGGATCCGCGAGATGGCCATTGGCGGCGTGCGCTCCAGCCGTGTTTCCTGCAGCAGCATCGATGCCGCGATCAGCACCGTCGTCGCCGTCAATACCATCAGCCCCACCGCCCCGCGCCAGCCGACAAGGTCGGCCAGCATCCCGCCAAAGGCAAAACCCAGCAGCGGCACGACAGCCTGGAACATGGTGATGGTCGAGAGTTGCTTGCCGGCCTCCTCGCGTTTGTAGAAGTCGCTGATGATCACCCGGCCCATGACCATGCAGGCGGCGGCACCGAGGCCCTGAAAGATCCGCATGCCGATCAGGATTTCAATGGTGGGGGCGAACATCGCGCCGATACCGGTCAGCGAGAATAGCAGGGCACCGCACAACATCACCGGCCGCCGCCCGATGCTGTCGGAGATGGTGCCAGCGCCAAGCTGGCCAAGGCCCAACATCACAAGGAAACCCGACAACACCAGCTGCGCCTCGTCGGCGGTGGCCAACAGATCGGCCCGCAGGTCGGGGATGGCAGGCGAGAGCAGCGAAATACCCACATTCGCGCCGGAGACCGCCAGCGCCAGCATCCAGATCGGCGGCACTGCGCGGGCAACAATTTGCTGGCTCAAATAACGACACTCCGGAAAGATGATGCGGGCGGGACGGCCACAGCATAGCAGTACCGTGAAAAGCCTGTATAGTCATGCAGCCATGAAACCTGCCTCCGGATAAATCATGCCCCTGTCCGCAAACCATCGCGGCGCCCTGCTGATGGCGGTCAGCATGCTGTGTTTCGTGCTGAATGACGGGTTCATGAAGGCACTGTTCACCGACATGTCGATCTATCAGGCGATCTTTCTTCGTGGCCTGATCACCGCGCCTCTTCTCGCCATGATCGCCTGGCGGCAGGGTGTGCTGCGGCCGCGCCTGACCCGCCACGACCGCTGGATCGTGATGATCCGCGGCCTTGCCGAGGTTGGCGCGACAATCGGCTTTCTGACAGCGCTGGCGCATATGCCGCTTGCCAATGTCACGGCGATCCTGCAGGTGTTGCCGCTGACCGTAACCATGGCGGCGGCGCTGTTCCTTGGCGAGGCTGTCGGCTGGCGCCGCTGGCTTGCCATCGGCGTCGGGCTGGTCGGGGTGATGATCATCATCCGGCCCGGCATGGCAGGATTTTCCATCTGGTCGATCTGGGCGCTTGCCGCGGTTGGCTGCATCACCCTTCGCGAGATCGTGACACGCCGCCTGTCGGCCGACGTGCCGTCACTTCCCGTCGCGCTGGTGACGGCCATCGCCATCGGCCTTCTTGGCGCGGTGATGATGCCGGTGGTCAGCTGGCAGCCCGTATCAGCGGCGTCATGGGGGCTGCTGGCGGCGACCTCGGTCGCCATCATCGGCGGTTATCTGTTCAGCGTGATGACCATCCGCAGCGGCGATATCGGCTTTGTCGCACCCTTCCGCTATACGGCGATGGCCTGGGCGATCGGGCTGGGCCTGCTGATGTTCGGCGAATTGCCGGATCGGGCGACGGTCATCGGCACCGCCATCATCATCGCCACAGGCCTCTATTCGCTGCATCGCGAACGCAGTCTCAGGCGGACGGCTCAGGGGACGGCGTGACCCGCTGTTCGGTAACGCGAAGTTCTTCATAATCCACCATTACATGGCGGCGATAGGCCGGACGGCTGCACAGCCTTTCATAATAGGCCTGAAGATGCGGGAAGCTGGCACGCGGGATGTCGATCTCGAAATAGCGGAACAGGCAATGCCCCATCTGGATATCGGCAAGCGTGAAGTCCGGCCCGGCAATAAAGGCGTTGGCGGCCAGCCTTGTATCGGCGATCGACAGAAACTTGTTGAGGATATCGAGATTGGCGGCGATCTGTACCGGATCCTGCAATGACGGGGCGGTGCGGACCACAAGCCAGAAGATCGGCGCGGTGAATTTCAACGCGATATTGATCTTCGCCCATTCGGCCCATTTGTCGATCTGCGTGCGCGCCACCAGCCCCGACGGCCAGAACACATCATCGCCATAGGCCGTTGCCAGATAGCGCAGAATGGCGCCGGTCTCGAACAAAGGCGGGTTTTCGCCATCGACAAGCGTTGGCACAAACCCGTTCGGATTCATCTCCAGATAGGCGGGCGTGTCGGTCACGCCATAGACAAATCCGGCATCGATACGGTCGAATTCAAGTTCCAGTTCAGCAAGACACCACAGCGTTGCCTGGACGTTCGACGAGGACATGCGTCCCCACACCGTAATCATTTCATGGGCCTCCGCGACCGGTTCATGTAGAATCAAGCGCATGAAGCTTAGCGCATCAGGGTTAAACAACCGTAAAGGTCAGCGCGAATTACACCCCTGTTGGAAAGGTCATGCCATGTCATCCTCCGCCCTCATTGTCGGAGCCGGATCAGGCCTCAGCGCCGCGCTGGCCAGAAAATGCCGCGAGGCCGGCATGGAAGTCGCC
>JAYQDX010000069.1:0-8749 GCA_038138545.1 Rhodobiaceae bacterium
TAGCCCGCCCAATTTAATCCATGTTCATCTACTTCACATTGAAGTAAGCGTTCAAAGATTCATCGGGCTGACTTTGTTGTTTACAAAGGACGATACGTTCACACGAACCGCCACCCGCGAATCTCTTCCAAATGATCTCACGATTTCAAATAGCGACCAAGCAGTCTGCGACACGCGCTGATTGTTGGTAGGTGCTGCCCGGCGGGGCAACGAGCGCGGTTTATATGCCGGACCAATGACACTGTCCAGCCCTAAAATGCGCTTTCTTCACTTTTTTTTCCGAGACCCGGCGCCTTGGCCGATTTCCTTTGCATGGAACCCTGTCAAGGCCCCGGAAATCCGCCGGAGAACCGTTATTGCGGCCAATCGGAAAACTTGTCGTAACCTAGCACATCCAGCTGCTGTGCCGTGAGTCATTTCGCAGGCATGAGGACGGTTTTCCACATTTTGCGGCTTTCATGGATGCCTTTCTGGCCAGCGCCATATCCAGACACCACTCCAACGTCCCGGTGCAAATTTCTGAATCATATCGGATTTCCTGTCTGATCTATTGACCGGAACGGTTAGTTGCTGAATGATGTGGCCCGTATGGCAATTGAGATCCCGGCAGATGGCCGGGCCAGCGCAGAGCGCAACAGGAATACGGGACCGTTAATATGATTCGCAGTTTGGCGCGGTTGGTGATTCTCGGGTCGATGCTGCTGCCCGCCGTCGCAAGCGGCGCGGCGCTGGAGCCGCTGCACAGTGACGGCATGCCCCTTCCCCTGCCAAAGCCCGACCCGGCGTTGATGTATCCGACGGAACCTGTCGACATCGAAATTCCTCTCCCGCGGCCCGATCTGGCGACCATTCTGCCGCGCGCCACCCGCACCGTGACCGAAATGTTCCTGCAACAGACCGGCAGGCTGACAAGTGATGAAGCGACCTATCGGCTGAAATCGGGCGAGGGTCTGGCGACATTGCTGCGCCGCGCCGGCTTTGAGCGCGCCGACGCGGCGGCGGCGATCGAGGCGGTGATCGGGCGCGCCAGCCTGCGATCGCTGCCAGTGGGACTGGAAGTGCGCGCGGCGCGCGACGGCTTTGCGTTTACCGCACGGAACGGGCGCGATATTTTCGCCATCCGCGACCCGGAGGAAGGCTGGCTTGCCTTCACCGCGATCCGGCCTGTCGAGCGCTACCTTGCCTATGCGCAGGGGGTTATTGATGATTCAATCTACCGCGCCGCGAGTGCCAGCGACATTCCCGACCCGGCGCTTGCCGAATATATCAGGGTGATGGGTTTCTCGGTTGATTTCCAGCGTGAGATCCGCAGCGGCGATGCGTTTGAACTTCTTTATGAACAGCAGGTCGACCAGATTACCGGCGAGGTCATCGGCACCGAACTGCATTACGCCGGCCTCATGCTATCGGGCAAGCAGCTTGGCTATTATCGCTATGACCATGACGGGGCACGCGTCGGCTGGTATGACCGCACCGGCAACTCGGCGGCGCGAACGCTGATTCGCACACCGATTTCGGGGGCCAGACTGTCATCCTCATATGGCATGCGCCGGCATCCGATCAGCGGTTATAACTCGATGCATCGCGGGATCGATTTTGCCGCCCCTACCGGCACCCCGATCATCGCCGCCGGCAGCGGCGTGGTCACCGAGGCAGGCTGGTACAGTTCCTATGGTCGCTATATCCGGATCCGTCATAACAGCACTTATGACACCGCCTATGCCCACATGTCGCGGATCGCCCGCGGCGTCCGGCCCGGCGCACGCGTCGAGCAGGGTCAGGTCATCGGCTATGTCGGGTCCACCGGCCGTTCGACCGGACCGCATCTGCATTACGAGATCCTGGTGAATAATCGCAAGGTAAACCCGTTGACAGTCAGCCTGCCGACGGGTGAACGCATCCCGCCGGACCTTCTGGACAAGTTCAACGCCAAGGTCGAGCTTGTCGAAACCGAGGTGCTGGCGACCGGCAATATGCGCTTTGCCGCGATGGAGTTGCTGCCATCAGAGAGCGGCCGGCAGTTAGCCCCGTGAGCGGCTTGCATCCGGACCGCCAGAATTCATACCGATATGATTATTGACGCGCTCTGGCAGTTTCCCGTGAAGGGCCTTTGCGGCGTGCGTCTGGACAGCGCCGACCTTATTGCCGGCCAGCATTTCCCCGGTGACCGGCAATTCGCCATCATGGCGGGTCACCCGCGATTCGCCGGCATGCCCGCCGGCAGCTGGCATAAAAAGGCGGCCTTTCTGCAGTTGATGACGCATGAACAGCTTGCTGCGCTTGACTGTCATTTTGCCGGCACGATGGTGACGATTACCCATAACGGCACCGAACAACTCAGTGCCGATATGGACAGCGCCGCCGGCGCCGATGCCATCAACGCATTCTTTGGTGATCTGTTTGGTGACTCCATCCCGGGGACGCCCCGGCTGATGCGGATCGGGAATGGCGCTTATACGGACACCAAGGCGCCCTGGATCAGCCTTGGTGGCACCGCCTCGGTCACGCATGTCGCGCGCACGATGGACCACCAGCCCGACCCGCGCCGCTATCGGCTGAATATCATGCTGGAAACAGAAATCCCGTTCGAGGAGGCTGACTTGATCGGCCACCGGGTCGCCCTTGGCGATGCTGTTCTTCAGGTGCTGGCACCGGTTGGCCGCTGCGCCGCTATCGATGTCGATCCTGAAGACGGGACACGCGGCCCGCATCTGCTGCCACGCATGGAGTCGGCCTTCGGCCATACCGATCTTGGAATCTTCGCCGAAATCATCGAGAGCGGCACCGTCAGACCAGGCGACCGGCTGGCACGCCTGGACTAGCCGGCCCTGCCACGCGCCTCACGCCGAGGCCGGATCCTGATCATCCTGGACCTTTTCGGCAAGCTGCGCCGGCGTCAGATCGACCACCTCGGCGCCGCCTCCTGGCTTGGCATCGCCCGTGTCGGCATCCTCGCCTTCAGGCTTGGCCTCGACCGTCGGCTGCTCGTCAATCACCGGCTGCGGGCCACCACCACGCGACTGGCGCTCGGCATGCTGCGCCTTGCGTTCCTCGGCCGCGTCGATCGCCGCCTGATGCAGGCGGTAGTAATGATCCGCAAATTGCGCATAGGCCTCGGCGGTGATCCGTTCACCGGCGGCGGCGGCGTCATGCGCCAGCGCCAGATATTTCTCGTTCAGCTGTTGCGCGTTGCCACGCAGCTTCACATCCGGCCCGTTGGATTCATATGAGGTATTCCTGTTCGGCACATTGGGTTGGGCGTTGCCGTTGCCCCGGCGGCCACGTCCGCGACCGCGCTTTGCATTCTGAGGTTGTCTCATCGACCTGTTTACCGGTTATTGCAACTGTTGCGGCAAGCGGCCCGCGCCCTATCAAGGCCCTGTTCGGCTTACCAGACGTCACCGCCATATTCGGAGGTTCGTTCGCGGCGCACCCGGCGCCGCAGTCAACGCTCGAACAATAGCCACCAGTGGCCCGCCATATCAAGTCAAAATATGCACCAACGCAAAATATCCACCAACATCTGTGCGGTCATTCAGCCGCCGCGAAGACAAGGCACCTGACGATGCCTGCCAAATCGCCGGCGTCACCGGCGGCCTGTAGACCGGCCGCCCTGGCGATCGCGGTGACCTGCGCCTGCTGGCCGGCGCCAATCTCGACAAAGGCACGGCCGCCCGGTGCCAACCCATCGGCAATGCGCGGCATCACACGCCGCCAGCTGGCAAGCCCGTCATCGCCGCCATCAAGCGCCAGGCGCGGATCGAACAAGGTCACCTCGCGCGCCAGCCGATTGATCTCGGCCTGCGGAATATAGGGCGGATTGCACAGAACCAGATCAAACCCCTCACCACCGGCATCCGGATCGGCGAAATCCCCTTCAGTAAAAACCGCACGGTCGCCAAGGCCGAGACGCGTGGCATTGGCGGCGGCCGTCCGGACGGCACCGGCGCTGATATCAATCCCGATCCCGCTGGCACGCGGCAGTTCCGACAGGCAGGCCAGAAGCAACGCGCCCGACCCGCTGCCAAGATCGAGCAGACGCAGCCGCCCGCCACGTTGCTTCGCCCATGCCAGGGCGGCGGTGACGATTGTTTCGGAATCGGGGCGCGGGTCCAGCGTGTCGGGTGACAGGGCCAGCCGCAGCGACCAGAATTCGCGCCATCCGCGGATCCGGCTGACCGGCTCGCCAGCAAGGCGACGTTCGATCATCGCATCAAGGGCACCGCCATGTCCGGCGGTCCAGCCGACAAGAGTCTCATGCGGCAGCACCGCATCATCGCGGCCGAGGGCCATGCCGAGAAGCAGCCGCGCATCCAGCGCCGCGCTGTCGATACCGGCATCACGAAGACGGGCCTGCACCAGCATAAGGATGCTGCGTGCCTCGGGGGCGTCAGGACCGGCCGGCGGCAGGATCATTCACCACCCTCGGCACCACCCTCGGCCAGACGCTGTGCCTGATCCTCGGCGACAAGCGCCTCGACAACCTCATCAAGCGCCTCGCCGGCGATCACCTTGTCGAGCTTGTAGAGCGTCAGGTTGATCCGGTGATCGGTCACCCGGCCCTGCGGAAAATTATAGGTGCGGATACGCTCCGAGCGGTCGCCCGACCCGACCTGGCCCTTGCGCGAGGCGGCGCGTTCGGCCTGCAGGCGGGCCCGTTCCGCATCATACAGTCTGGCGCGCAGGATCTTCATCGCCTTGGCGCGGTTCTTGTGCTGCGACTTCTCATCCTGCTGGCTGACGACGATGCCAGTCGGAATATGCGTGATCCGCACCGCCGAATCGGTTGTGTTGACCGACTGGCCGCCAGGACCGGAGGCGCGGAACACGTCGATCCGCAGGTCGCTTTCCTGGACATCGATATCGACATCCTCGGCCTCGGGAAGCACCGCCACGGTGGCCGCCGATGTATGGATACGCCCCCCCGCCTCGGTTTCCGGAACACGTTGCACCCGATGTACGCCGGACTCGAACTTCAGTCTTGCAAAGACATCGCTTCCGGCGATGTTGGCGGTGGCTTCCTTATAGCCGCCGATGCCGGTTTCCGACACCTCCATCACCTCGAAGCGCCAGCCATGCCGGGCCGCGAACCGCTGATACATGCCGAACAGATCCGAGGCGAACAATGCCGCCTCGTCACCACCGGTGCCGGCCCGCACCTCGAGGATCGCGTTCCGCGAATCGTCCTTGTCGCGCGGCAGCAGCAACAATTGCAGCGCCTTCATCTCATCGGGAAGGCGCGAATCCACCTCCTCGATCTCGGCGCGCGCCATCTCCATGATCTCGGCATCGCCGTCGGCCTCATCGATCATCTGCGCCGCCGCGCCGCGGTCCTCTTCGAGGCGGCGCACAAGTTCGATCTGCTCGCAGACCGGGCGCAGTTCGGACAGTTCACGCGACAGGCCGGCAAGCTCATCGGGCGCCAGACTTGCCGATTGCGACAGCCTCGTCTCGACTTCGGTCCGGCGCGCCATCACCCGGTCCATGCTCTGATCAAGGCTCATGCGCCGGGTCCGCCCGCGGGTTTTGCCAACATCTCGGCAAGATGCGACACAAGATCGGCTTGCGCCATCTCCTGCTGTGTGCCGGCCACAAGATCGCGAAGCTGCACCGTTCCGCCGGCAATCTCGTCACTGCCAAGAATGGCCACCAGCCTGACACCGGCTCGGTCGGCCTTCTTCAGGCGCTTGCCAATGGCGCCGCCGGTCGGCACATCGACCGCGATACCGGCATTGCGCACCATCTCGGCGACAGCATAGGCCGCAACACCGGCATCCTCATCCATCGGCATCACCGCGACCGGTGGCGCGGCCGGCGCCTCGGCACCGGCAAGCATGGCAAGACGCTCGACACCGGCAGCCCAGCCAACCCCGGCCACCGGCGGACCGCCAAGCATCTCCGACAGCCCGTCATAACGGCCACCACCAAGCACCGTACCCTGCGCCCCAAGCGCATCAGTGATGAACTCGAACGCCGTATGACAGTAATAATCAAGCCCGCGCACCAGTAGCGGATCGAACCGCCAGGCGATGCCAGCCTTGTCGAGCGCCGCCGTCACTGTCTCGAAATGCGCCTTTGAAATGTCATTCAGGAACCCGTCCAACCGCGGCGCCGCGGCCAGAATGGCGCGGTCACCCTGATCCTTGGAATCGAGAATTCTTAGCGGGTTTGTCGTCAGTCGTGCCTGACTGTCCTCGGACAGATCACCAGCATGCGCACCAAGAAACGTCAGCAAGGCTGTCCGATAGGCCTGCCGACTTTCGGTGTCGCCAAGGGAATTGAGATGCAGCGTGCAGCGCTCAAGCACGCCAAGCCCGTCGAGGACGCGCGCGCCGCAGCCGATGATCTCGGCGTCGGCAAGCCCGTCGCGCGGCCCCAGATATTCGATCCCGATCTGGTGAAACTGCCGCATCCGCCCCTTCTGCGGCCGCTCATAGCGGAACATCGGACCGGCATAGAAGAATTTCAGCGGCAGGCTCTGCGTCAACCCGTTCGAGATCATCGCCCGCACGACGCCGGCGGTGTTTTCCGGCCGCAGGGTCAGGGTCTCACCGCCACGATCAGTGAAATTATAGGTTTCCTTGGTCACGACATCGCTGCTGTCACCAAGCGGGCGCGAGAACACCTCGGCAAACTCGAAAATCGGCGTCGCCATTTCCTGAAAACCGTACAGCGACGCCGCGTCGCGGGCGGTATCAATCACCAGGCGGTGCGCGGCCATCGCCTCGGGAAGCAGGTCCGAGGTCCCTCTGGCTGGTTGCAAACGAGACATTTTCAAAGTGTCCTTGGCATGATCCTGCAACGGAATGAATTGACCCTGCCGAAGGCTAGGCTTCGATTTCGCCTGATGTGATGGCGGCGGCGCGGGCCTCGACAAGGCCGACAACATGCTCGACGATGTCACCATTCGTCAACCTGTGATCGGCCATGCCCGAAACATAGATCTGGTGCGTGCCGCGACCACCGCCGGTCAACCCGATATCGGTCTCGCGGGCCTCGCCCGGGCCATTGACGACACAACCGATGATCGACACCGTCATCGGGATGTCGATATGTTCCAGCCGCTCCTCGATGGTTTGCACGGTGCTGATCACATCGAATTGCTGGCGCGCGCATGACGGGCATGAAATCACCGTGACGCCGCGCCGGCGCAGCCCAAGCGACTTCAGCATCTCATAGGCCACCCGCACCTCTTCGGCCGGGTCGGCCGACAGCGAGACCCGAACCGTGTCGCCAATACCAGCCCACAGCAGCCCGCCAAGCCCGATCGCCGACTTGACCGTGCCAGAGCGCAGGCCACCCGCCTCGGTAATGCCAATATGAAGTGGACAGTCAATGGTATCGGCAAGCTGCTGATAGGCGGCGACAGCCAGAAACACGTCGGACGCCTTCACCGATATCTTGAATTCATGAAAGTCGTTATCCTGCAGGATACGCGCATGCTCGAGCGCCGATTCGACAAGCGCCTCGGGGCAGGGTTCGGCGTATTTTTCGAGGAGGTGCTTTTCCAGCGATCCGGCATTGACGCCGATCCGCATCGAACAGCCATGGTCGCGCGCCGCGCTGATCACCTCGCGGACGCGGTCGGCGCGGCCGATATTGCCGGGATTGATCCGCAGACAGGCGGCACCGGCGGCGGCGGCCTCGATGGCGCGGCGATAATGGAAATGAATATCGGCGACAATCGGCACCGGGCTTGCCGCGCAGATCTCGCGGAGCGCCGCGGTGCTGTCCTGATCAGGACAGGACACGCGGACAATGTCGGCCCCGGCCTCGGCGGCGGCGTTGATCTGCGCCAGCGTGCCGGCGACATCGGTTGTCGGCGTGTTGGTCATGGTCTGGACCGAGATCGGCGCGTCACCACCGACCGGCACGGTGCCAACCATGATCTGGCGACATTGCCGGCGTTCGATTGTTCTGTAGGCTCGATAGGCGTTGGCCACGGCCGGCGCGCTCCTCTGGGTCAGGCTGGACAGCAGGTTGCGCGTTTCCGCCCGACGGACCCGGCGGATGTTGCGCGCTCTCGTGCCCTAGAATTGGTTGCGAAGCTTCGTGGCGTCAAGAAGCAGGTCGCGCAGGATTTCGCCGGAATCACCAATCGACCTGGTCGTCCCGTCATTGAACACCAGCTCCAGACCGCCTGCGTTACCGGTGCTGAGATAGAGGCGGTCACGACTGTCGACCATGTAGGTCTCGCCGGCCCGCATCAACTTCGTCATGACTTCCTCGCCATCATTGCGGATGATCTCGACCCAGCTGACACCGGTCGCACGCAGGGTGATCTCCATATCGGGAAGGCGCTGACGCGCGAAGGCGACACCGGCGCCAATCTGGTCACTCATTCTGTCGGTTGGATCAACAGGAGCCTGGCTGGCAGCCGCCATACGATCATCCGTCGCCGCATCAGCCGGCGCGCCAACCGTCGGCGCTTCGCCGACGCTGTCAGCGGTGGCAAGCTCGACTGTCTTTTCCACATTATTTTCCGCACTCGACGATGCGGGGGGCACGGCCGCGGCAGGGGGTGTGGTGTCCGCCAACATCTGCCCTGCAGGTGTTGCCGAACCGGTAGCCTCAGCCGCCGGAGCAGCCGCAAGCTCAGCATCCGAACCGGCATCGGAAGCGGATCGCGAGGCCGCTCTTCCTGACGTTTGATTTTCCGCTGTATCTGTAACGGCGGGGATGACAGCCTGCGAGAGCGTTCCTGACTGCGCGTCAGCAACGGGCGCCGGCGCGGCGTCGCCCCCGGTCA
>JAYQDX010000069.1:8849-11882 GCA_038138545.1 Rhodobiaceae bacterium
CGTCCGAAGCGGCAAGACCGACCGGCTCGATATCGGGGCTCGACATGTCATCAGGCTCGGTGACAGTCGATTCAAACTGCTTCATCGCCACCATTTCCGGCGGCGTTTCGCCGGTCAGCGCGGTCAGGATGTCCGGCTTGCCAAGCGCATACCAGCCGCCATAGCCCGCTACCGCGAAGATGACGATGATCGATGCCAGCATCGCGCCGGATCGTTGGGGGCGCTGCGTGTCGACAGGAAAACTGTAAACCGGGCCTGTCTCGCCTTCACCAAGAAGCGCTCGATAGCGCTGCACGGTCTCGGCCGCGTCGAGGCCGACCACCTGCGCCAAACTGCGCAGATATCCAGCCACATAGGTGGGGCCCGGCAAGGCGTCGAAATCACCGGCTTCGATATTCTTCAGATAATGTCTCGAGATGCGCAGCAGCTGTGACAATTCATTGATCTGCATCCCACGGGCAAGGCGCGCGGAGTTAAGGTCAGCCCCGATCTGCCGGAAGCTGTCCTCCAAAACGCTCGCCTCGCGCGCCTCATGATCCATAGCAGCCCACGCGGTATTGCCTACCTTCTGCGATTAACGTTATCCAAAATTGCCGGGATTGCAACTGTTCGAGGCCCAAATCAAGGTAAATTGTTCAAAGTAAATTCGTTGTCGGCGACCACGCGGCTCAATCCTCGGCGTCAAGCCCGAAGGCGGTGTGGAGACTGCGCACCGCCAGTTCGGTATATTCCGCCGCGATCAGCACCGAAATCTTGATCTCGGACGTGGAGATGACCTCGATGTTGATTCCCCGCTCGGCCAACGTCTCGAACATCGTCCTCGCAACCCCGGGTTGTGATCGCATGGCCATGCCGACAACCGAGATCTTGGTCACATCATCCTGCGCGTCGATCCCGTCAAAACCCAGAGTCTCGCGGCTGGCCTCGATGATTTCGAGGGCCTTTGCCAGATCGCCGCGTCCAAGCGAAAAGGTAATGTCGGTCTTCTGTCCCTCGCTGGCCGCCGTCTGCACGATCATGTCGACATTGATATGGCTGTCGGCCAGCGTGCCGAAGATCGCCGCCGCAATTCCTGGCTGGTCGGGCAGCCCCTGAATGGTGAGCTTGGCCTCGTCGGGACTATAGGCGATGCCACTGATTTTTTCCTGTTCCACGATTGCATCCTCATTGACGACAAGCGTTCCCGGCGCGTCGGTGAAGCTCGAGCGCACCTGCAGATTGACATTATGGCGCATGGCCATGGCGACGGATCGTGTCTGCAGCACCTTCGCGCCGAGAGATGCCATTTCCAGCATCTCCTCGAAGGTGATCTGATCCAGCTTCTGCGCCCGCGGCGCAATCCGCGGATCGGTCGTGTAGACCCCGTCGACATCGGTATAGATATCACAGCGATCGGCATGCAGCGCCGCCGCCAGCGCGACCGCCGACGTGTCGGACCCGCCGCGCCCCAGCGTCGAGATGCGGCCATCCGGCGCCAGCCCCTGGAACCCGGCAACCACGGCCACCTGGCCGGCGGCAAGCCGCGTGCGCATGACATCGGTGTCGATGCTCCGGATGCGGGCGGCGCCATGCACCTCGTCAGTATGGACCGGAAGCTGCCAGCCAAGCCAGGAACGGGCGTCAACGCCGAGATTCTGCAAGGCAATGGCCAGCAGGCCAACCGTCACCTGTTCGCCCGTCGCGACGATGGTGTCATATTCACGGGCATCATGCATCGGTCCGATATCGCGCGCCCATGAGACAAGCTGATTCGTTGTGCCGGCCATCGCCGAGACCACAACGGCAACCTGATTCCCTGATTCCACCTCGGTCTTGACGCGCGCGGCGACATTCCGGATCCGGTCAAGATCCCCGACCGAGGTACCACCAAATTTTTGAACAATGAGGGCCATTTTTGTCTTATGGTTGCTGCAGCCTGTGAAAACCGCAGCTTTCATAGCGATTACGGCCGGATGGGGCAAGCCCGTGGACACCACAGCGGATCAAAAAGAAATCGACAATTTCGCGGCGATGTCCGCGCATTGGTGGGATGAGCGCGGCCCGATGGCGCCGCTGCATGCCTTCGCACCGGTGCGAATCGACTACATTCTGGACAGCGTCCGGCGCCTCGGCACGTCCGCCGGTGGCAGGCTTGACGGGGTGCGCATTCTCGATATCGGGTGCGGCGGCGGGATTCTTGCCGAGCCGATGGCGCGGCTTGGCGGACAGGTAACCGGCATCGACGCCACGCCGGAGGCGATCGCCGCCGCAAAGGCACATGCAGACATGTCGGGACTGGCCATCGATTACCGCTGCACCACCGCCGAGGCACTGGCCGGGAGCGGCGCGCAATATGATCTCGTCTATGCCTCCGAGGTGATCGAGCATGTCACCGACAGACGACTTTTCGCCGCCTCGATGGCCGCGATGCTGGCCCCCGGCGGCACCATTGTCATCACCACCATCAACCGCACGCTGGCCTCTTTTGCGCTGGCCAAGGTGGCGCTGGAATATGTGTTGCGGACGGTGCCGGCGGGAACGCATGATCCGGCGCGTTTCGTGAAACCGGCCGAGCTTCGCGATGAATTCGCCGGTGCCGGTATCATGCTTGATGACATGACCGGCTTTGCGCCGCTGCCGGCGCGGCGCATCGGCGGCAACGGGTTCATGCGGGTGGGAAGCCTGGCGGTGAATTACGCAGCCAGCGGCACCCATGCCTGACCAGCGACATCCGGGCAGGTGACTGTCTGGCCGGCAAGGGTCAGGCGACCCTGCCTAATTGTCCTTTGGCAGCCAGGGAATATCCATCACCGCGATGCCTTCTTCGTCGAGCGCCTCGCGCTCTTCTGTCGTGGCATTGCCGTAAATGCCTTCCGCCTCGACCTCGCCATAATGAATCTTGCGGGCTTCCTCGGCGAAGTCGTTGCCGACATCGCGGCATTCATCCTTGATCCTCGCCTGCAGCGCCCGCATTTCGGTCATCAGGGCATGCATCCGGCGCGCCGCCTCCGCGGGCAGCGCAGCGGCGCCGGGCGTTGCCGGCGCGTCGGGTGT
>JAYQDX010000070.1:0-11690 GCA_038138545.1 Rhodobiaceae bacterium
ATCGGGCTGATCGATCTTGACGGGGTGTTGCGGGCCTCGGAAGGCACGGCGCGGGTGCGTGGCCTCCTCGACGAGCAGAGGCGGGAGTTCCAACGCGAGTTCGCCGCTCGAGAAGCGGGACTTCAGGAAACCGAACGGAAGCTTGTGGCCGTGCGGGAAGATCTTGACGAGGCAGAATTTGCCCGTCGGCTGGCCGAGTTCGAGGCATCGGTGACACAGATCCAGAAAGAAATTCAGTATCGCCGCGAAGCGATCGATGTCGCTTTTCAGGAAGCGCAATCAAGGCTTCGTGAGCTGGCGATACAGATCGTGACCGAATTGGCACAGGAAAGGAAGCTGGATCTTGTGCTGGTTCGTGAATCAGCACTGATTTTTCTGCCAAGCCTTAACCTGTCCGATGAGGTTCTTCGCCGGCTGGATGAGCGCACAAGGGATGCGCGCATCGAGGTGACTGTCAGCCCCGTTGGCACGGATCAGTGAGGGTGCAGCATGGCCATTGATCACCGTTTCTTTTCCGTAAACCCGTCCACAGCCGCTGCGCTGGCGCAACTGACCGGATGTGAACTTCACGGTGATGGCGACAGGCCGGTCACGGATGCCGCTCCGGTATCCAAGGCCGGCGAGGGTGCCCTGACATTTCTGGGCGGGGCGCAAGACGGGGATGACATGCCATGGCTTGTCGGTTCTGTCGTCGTGACAACGGCGGCTCTTTGTTCGACGCTGCCTGACGGGGTCGTGTGCCTGGTGAGTGATGCGCCGCGGCGCGATTTCGCCGCCGCGCTCGCCTCGATTGTCGCCGAACGTCAGGGCGTCTGGCGGCAGCATCCCGGCGGTGACTGGCCAGAGGTTGAGGTTGGCCCGGCTGTTATTGTCGGGGATGATGTGGAAATTGGCAGGGGCTCGGTGATCGGTGCCGGTGCGGTGATCCATCAAGGTGTCAGGATTGGCCGGAACTGCCGCATTGATGCAAACGCGGTGCTGTCGCATTGCGATCTTGGTGATGGTGTGGTTGTCGGAGCGGGAAGCGTCATTGGTGGGGCCGGATTCGGGTTCGAGATCACGCCCGACGGGCCGGTCAGACTTCCCCATGTGGGAACCGTGACAATTGGCGATTCAAGCTGCATCGGGGCCGGTTGCGCCGTCGACCGGGGCACGCTTGGTCCGACGGCCATTGGCCGGCAGGTGATGATCGACAACCTTGTCCATATCGCGCATAACTGCCGGATCGGGGACCGTGCGGTTCTGGCGGCGCAGGTTGGTCTTGCCGGCGGTGCGGTGATTGATGAGGGCGCCATGCTGGCCGGTCAGGCCGGGGTCAGCTCGCAGGTCACGGTCGGCAAGGGCGCGGTTGTCATGGGGCAGTCCGGCGTTACCAAGGATGTGGCCGACAACATGACCGTGGTCGGCTTTCCCGCTACTGAGGCCCGCGAGGCCTGGCGTGAGCGCGCCGCGCTGCGACGTCTGATTGCCAAATCAAGTCAAAGGAAAGAGTAGTTCATGAGCGAGCAGATCACCGAGCTTGATATCGACCAGATTCAGAAACGAATTCCGCACCGGCCGCCGATGTTGCTTATTGAACGTGTCGAGGAGATCGTTCCCGATACCAGTGCTGTCGGCATCAAGATGGTCAGCATTGGCGAGCCGTTCTTCGCCGGTCATTTTCCCGACTATCCGATCATGCCCGGGGTGCTGATTGTCGAAGCCATGGCGCAAACCGCCGCCTGTCTGGCGAGCGTTACGCTTGGGGGTGAAACCGATGATAAGCTGGTGTTCTTCGCGACCATCGACAAGGTCAAATTCCGCAAGCCTGTCAGGCCGGGGGCGTTGTTGAAGCTTCATGTCGAGAAAGTCAGCGCGCGCGGCCCTCTCTGGAAATTCACCGGCCATGCCACGGTGGACGGTGTGAAGACGTCCGAGGCGGAGTTCGCCGCCATGATTGTTGACCCTGAGCGTTGATCCACACTCCTGTTGAAAGCCCATTTGATGTCCGTTTCCATTCATCCGACCGCGATTGTTGACGCTGGCGCCAACCTCGGCGAAGAGGTCAGCATCGGGCCCTATTGTGTTATCGGGCCGAATGTCGTGCTTGGCGATCGCGTGATTCTGCATTCGCATGTTGTTATCGAAGGACACACAACATTGGGAACGGACAGTGAGGTTTATCCCTTTGCTGTTCTCGGGGCACCGCCACAGCACACGCGTTTTGCCGGCGAGGAGTCGACCCTCGAGATCGGGCATCATTGTGTCATCAGAGAGCATGTCACCATGCATCCGGGGACGGCGATTGACTCCATGCGCACGCGTGTCGGCAATCATGGCATGTTTCTGGTGGCCTCACATGTGGCGCATGATTGTGTGGTTGGCGACCATGCCATTTTCGCCAACAATGCCTCGCTTGGTGGTCACGCCAGGATCGGTGATCATGTGATGATGGGTGGTTTCGCCACGGTGCAGCAATGGTGCCGCGTCGGTGATCACGCCATGATTGCCTCGCAGACGGCGGTCGACAGCGATGTGATACCGTTTGGCATCGCCGTGGGAAACCGTGCCCGCCTGACTGGAATAAATGTCATCGGCATGGGACGGCGTGGCTTCAGCGAGGACAGCATTTCGCGTCTTCGTGGCCTGTACAGGGATCTGTTTCGGGCGGGTGGCATCTTCAAGGATCGTCTTCGGGCCGTGCGTCTGTCCTATGACGACAGCGCCGAGGCGGCACAGATTTTTGCCTTTCTTGAAAATGGCGGTCGCAATGGCATCTGCCAGGCTGCATCGCGTCAGGCTGGCTGATGGGGCCGGCAACAGGCAAGCTGGCGGTCATCGCCGGGCAGGGAGGTCTTCCCGAGACACTGGCCAACAATGCCCGCCAACAGGGCCACGAAGTCATCATTTTTGCCGTTTCAGGCCAGGCTGACGCGGCGTTTTCCGGCTTTGACTGCATCGATATTCCCCTTGGCGCCATTGGCCGGACGCGGGACCTTCTCGTCGAGGCCGGGTGCACCCGCATGGTGATGGCCGGCAAGATCAGGCGGCCTTCATTGGCGCAGCTGAAGCCGGATGCGGCGGCGGTCAAGCTTCTCGCAAAGGCGGTCGGGCGCGGTGATGATGCGCTGCTTCGCGTTATCGCCGGCTATTTTGCCGAGGCCGGGATCGAAACTGTCGCCCCGGACAGTTTCATGCCGCGTTCTGCCATGCCAAAAGGTGTGCTTGCTGGCAAACTTGATGCGGAACTGCAGGCCAATATCGATCTTGGCCTCGCTGTGCTCAATGCGCTGGGCGAACATGATGTGGGCCAGTCGATCATCATTCAGGACAGGCGCGTCATCGCTGTCGAGGCGGCCGAGGGCACCGATGCGATGCTGGCACGCTCAAAGGCGCTGCTTGACAGGACAGGACCCGCTGCCGTGTTCGTGAAATGCCGGAAAAGTGGGCAGGATGACAGGCTTGATGTTCCGGTCGTGGGTGTGGAAACGCTGCGCAGCGCTGCTGCGGCGGGTGTCTCCGTCCTTGCATTGCAGGCGGATGGCGTAATGCTGGCGGCACCGCCGGAGACGCTTGGCATGCGTGCCGTCGACCTCGAGCTGACGGTGGTTGGGGTTTGACGGCGCCGGTCTTCATTCTTGCCGGTGAGCCGTCTGGGGACAGGCTGGCGGCAAGCCTGATGCGGGCCATCGAAACAGCCCATGGATCGCAGCGTTGGATTGGTGTCGGTGGGCCGGCCATGACAGCCGCAGGGCTGCAAGCGCAACATCAGATGGAACAATTGACAATTATGGGTTTCGGGGCGGCGCTGACTGCCTATCCACGCCTGTCAGGATTTGCCAACCGACTTGTTGACGAGATCATGGCCGCGCGGCCACGACTTGTTATCACGGTTGATGTGAAAGGGTTTTCACTTCGGCTCGCCGCGCGGTTGAAGCGGCGCATGGCCTCCGCGGGCTGGTCCGCACCGATAGTGCATGTGGTCGCGCCAACCGTCTGGGCCTGGGGAGCATGGCGCCGCCACCGTGTCGCCAGATCGGTTGACGGCCTGCTGTGTCTGTTTCCGTTTGAGCCCGGATACTTCACACCGCTTGGCGTGGATGCGCATTTCATTGGCCATCCGGAGGCGTTCAATCCGGTCTATGACCGGCCGGGCCGTCCATCATCGGCCGGCGACGCGCCGCATATCGTGATCCTGCCGGGAAGCCGCCGTTCGGAAATCCGGAACATGCTGGCACCAATGCTGCTGACGCTGAACAATCTGCGTTTCACCTATCCCGGGATCACCGCGACGATTCCGACCCTGCCAGCCATGCGGGACGAGATCGAAGCTGTCTTTCAGCGCATGCCCGGTGCCGCAACAGGCGTCACTGTTGATTCGGAAGATGGCGCGCTGTTCAGCGCCCTTGGCCGCGCGCACGCTGTTCTTGCCGCCTCGGGAACGGTGACTCTTCAGACGGCGTTGCATGGCGTGCCGGGGGTTGCCTGTTACATCACGTCCGGCATCTCCGCCAGTATCGGCCGCCGCCTTGTCAGGATGGACCGGGTCATTCTTCCAAACGCCATTCTTGGTCGGCAGGTCTATCCGTTTCTGTTTCAGGAAGGCGCGACACCGCGTGAACTGACAGCTTCGATGCTGCGGGTTCTTGGCGATGAGGATGCCGGCCGTCGCGCCATGGCTGATGCTGCCGAACTGCGGGCGGCGCTTCGCGGAAAATCAGCCGGTTTCGAGGACAATGTGGCGCGCGCCTTTGCGGGCTGGCTTGCCCCTTCGCAAGCCTGAGAAACCCCTGCGTTGAAATGTTCAGCGCTTATCGACACTCACGAAGGAGCGCTGCGCTGGTCCGGTATAGAGTTGTCGCGGCCTGCCGATCCGTTGCATCGGGTCGGTGATCATCTCGTTCCATTGCGCGACCCATCCGACGGTGCGGGCGACCGCGAACAGCACAGTGAACATCGAGGTCGGGAATCCCATCGCCTTGAGAATGATTCCTGAATAGAAATCGACATTCGGATACAGTTTTTTATCTATGAAATACTGATCCTTGAGCGCCATATCTTCAAGTTCCATCGCAAGTTCGAGAAGTGGATCCTGAACGCCAAGATCATCAAGCACCTGATGGCATGTCTCACGAAGGACCTTGGCCCGTGGGTCGAAATTCTTGTAGACGCGGTGGCCAAAGCCGAACAGGCGGAACGGGTCATCGCGGTCGCGTGCGCGTGCGACAAACTCCGGGATATTGTCCTTATGACCAATCTCGTTCAGCATGTTCAGAACGGCCTCATTGGCACCGCCATGCGCCGGTCCCCAGAGCGAGGCAATACCAGCGGCGATACAGGCGAACGGGTTCGCCCCGGACGATCCGGCCAGCCGCACCGTCGATGTCGAGGCGTTCTGTTCATGGTCGGCATGCAGGATGAAGATCTTGTCCATCGCGCTCGCCAGGATCGGATTGACCTCATAATCCTCCGCCGGGACGGCAAAGCACATATGCAGGAAGTTCTCGGCGTAGGACAGGTTGTTGCGCGGGTAATTGAAAGGCTGCCCAAGCGAATATTTGAATGCCATGGCAGCCAGCGTCGGGATCTTCGCAATCAGGCGCCGCGAGGCGATCGTCCGCTGCATGGGATCATGAATATCGGTTGAATCATGGTAGAAAGCCGACAGCGCGCCGACCACACCACACATGATCGCCATCGGGTGCGCGTCGCGGCGGAACCCCCGATAGAACGTCGACAGCTGTTCATGAACCATCGTGTGGCGGGTGATCGCCTCATTGAACTCGGCCTTTTCGGTCGCGCCCGGAAGTTCACCTTCCAAAAGCAGATAGGCGACTTCGAGAAAATCCGACTGGTTGGCAAGTTCCTCGATCGGATAGCCGCGATGCAGCAACACGCCTTCATCACCATCGATATAGGTCAGGCCCGACAGACAGGATCCGGTCGCACCATAACCCGGATCAAAGGTGAACATCCCGGTCTCGCCATACAGCTTGCGGATGTCGAGGACATCCGGGCCGATGGTGCCACCAAGAACAGGAAACGTGACGCTGTTCCCGCTGTCATTGTCTGTCAGGGTGACGGTCTTATTGGTATCGGTGTCTGTGGCCATGCCTGTCCTCGCTTCGACGTGACGGTATTCGGTGGAAACGCCAGCGATACATGGCCCGGTGGCGCGCTGTATGGGGGAGCCCTTGATTAGCCCGAACGGCTAGATTTTGCAAGTTTCTCCGATGCGTTTTTCGGTTTCCTGCGCGCCAAGCGCGGCCATCACGTCGGTGATTGAGGGTGACTGGCGGGTTCCTGTCAACGCGGCCCGCAACGGCAGTCCGACATCTTTCATTTTAAGCCCGTTCGCGGCAAGCCATTCCTTAAGAAATGTCGCGAGTGATTCGGCGCTCCACGGGGCGGTTGGCAGGTCACTGGCAAGCTTCAAAAGACGTGTCCTGGCCTCCTCATCGAGAAGACCCGTCGCATCCTCCTGCATTGTCGGGGCGCCATCATGCAGCAAATATCCGATGCGCCCGGCAATATCCAGATGTGTCCTGGCGCGTTCGGCAAGAAGCGGCATCAGCGTGATGACCCGCGCCCGCGCCTGCGAGCTTGTGGCTTTGATATGCGGCGCGATGAGGTCCCACGCGCTGTCGGCGTCAAGGCGGCGCAGATAGTGGCTGTTGATGTCGGACAGCTTGTCGGAATCGAACCGCGCCGGTGATTTGCCAACCTGTGCCAGATCGAACCAGGCAACGGCATCCTCGCGGGAAATGATCTCGTCATCACCGTGGCTCCAGCCAAGGCGAAGCAGGTAGTTTGCCATGGCGTCGGGCAGGAAGCCCATTTCGCGATAGGCATCGACACCAAGCGCGCCATGCCGCTTTGACAATTTCGCGCCATCCGCGCCATGGATCAGCGGGATATGGGCGAAGACCGGCACATCCCAGCCCATGCCGCGATAGACCATGGTCTGGCGGAAGGCGTTGTTCAGATGATCATCACCGCGAATGACATGCGTGATCCCCATGTCATGATCATCAACAACGACGGCAAGCATATATGTCGGCGTTCCGTCGGCGCGCAGGATCACCATATCGTCAAGGGTTCGGTTCTGGACCGTCACGCGGCCCTGGACAGCGTCATCGATGGTTGTCTCGCCACTGTCCGGCATGCGCATGCGAACCACAAAAGGGCCCTCCGGCCTATCCCGCCGATCGCGCCAGGGTGACCGCACAGGCACCCCGGCGGCGCGCGCCTCGTCACGCAGCGCTGCCAGTTCACCCTCTGTCAGATGGCAGTGATAGGCGGCCCCGCGATCCACCAGTTCTGCCGCGATTTCGGCATGGCGGGCGGCGCGTGCCGACTGGCTGATCGCAGGCTCATCACCCTCGAGCCCCAGCCATGACAGCCCGTCATGGATGGCGTCGACAGCTTCCACCGTTGACCTCTGGCGGTCGGTATCCTCGATCCGCAGCAGATATTTGCCGCCATGTCGGCGGGCGAACAACCAGTTGAAGAGGGCCGTTCGGGCCCCGCCAATATGCAGAAACCCGGTTGGTGAGGGGGCAAAACGTGTGACAACGTTCATGGTCTGTTAAGGCCTCGCTGATAGGCTCTGGCGGGGTGGAGCAGGCCGCTACCTGTCGCCATCTCGAAAACTGGCGGCATCCTAAGCAATGGCTGCCTGAAAGGCGAGGAGAAACCATCATGCGCCTGATACCGGAGCGGCGCATCCTTCTATATGTTGGCGCCATGATGGGCGGGGTTGCGCTTGCCATCATCTGGCGCGATCTGCTGGCGTCACCCGGCATTGCCGGCATCCTGGTGATTTCCTGCCTGATCGCGGTGATTGCAGGGCTTCGCCCGACAAGCGAGCGGTTGGCGCGATGGCAACCGGTGACGCTGTGTGTGGCCTGGTGCCTTGCCGGCATTCTGTCGTCATTGTTGCAAGTCTCGCAATTGCCTTCCGGACTTGCCGATCGGGCGGCGCGGGTCGAGGTGACCGGCATGATCGAACATGTCGATGGACGCTTTGACGGGCGGTTGCGGATGTGGCTCCGTGTCAGCGAGACCAACCGCGGGCCGCAGGACATCGCGGGCCGGATCCGCGGCCATATCGTCAGACTGTCAGTTCGGCCTGACGAGATTGTGCCACGGGCAGGGGAGAGGGCGCGGGTGGTGGCGCGCATCTATCCGCCGCCCGCACGGGTACTTCATGGTGCGCCGGACTATTCGCTTCGGGCCCGTGCCAGCGATGTGGTGGCCAGTGGCTATGTCACAGGCTGGCGCGCCGCCGGTCGGGACGGGCAGGAGGATGGCGGCTGGGCGACACGTCTTTCCGCCTTTCGGCAGGCGCGTGCCGACCGCATTGCGGGCAGTATGACAGCGCCGGCAGGTGGCATCGCCGCGGCATTGCTGATCGGTGACCGGCGCTATGTGAGCGAGGCGACCTATGATTTGTTTCGTGGTTCGGGGCTGGCGCATCTGCTGGCCATTTCGGGACTCCATATGGGGCTGCTCTGTTTTGGCCTGATTGCCTGCCTGCGCGGGCTTGCAGCGCTGGTGCCATCAATCGCCTGCCGCGTGCCGGTTCACAAATTTGCCGCTGTCGCCGGCGTATCGGCGGGGCTCGGCTATGTGATTCTGTCCGGACTCTCGATCAGCGCCATCCGCGCCTTTCTGATGGCGATGCTGATCCTGGCGGCATGGCTGATTGACCGGCTGGGGCTGACGGTGCGGAATGTCGGCCTGGCGGCGGGCGCCATTCTTCTGGTCTCGCCTTTGGCCCTGTTTTCGGCAGGATTTCAGCTTTCCTTCGCGGCCACGGCCGCGTTGGTGATCTGGTTCGAGAGCTGGCGTGGCCAGACCTCCCCCGGCGGCACCATCGGCAGGGCCGGGCGGTGGCTGACCGATCTGGTCACCGCCTCACTGATTGCCAGCGCCGCGACCCTGCCCCTGACCGCCTATCATTTCGGCGCCATCGCCCCCTGGGGGGTGGCGGCCAATCTGCTCGGCATCCCGCTGACTGGCCTGTGGATCATGCCGGCCGGGCTTGCGGTGCTGATCACCACGGCACTGCCGGTGCCGGTGCTTGTCCACAAGGCAGCCTTGCTGGTCATGCAGACGGGAATCGATGCATTGGTGACGGTTGCCAGCTGGTTCGAAAGTCTGCCAGCGTCTCCATGGCCGGTGACGCCGCCTTCACCTCCATTGCTGATTGTCGGCTATGCCGGTCTTGGCCTGTTGCTGTGCGTTGCCGGCAGGAAGCGGTTGAAACTGGCTGGCGGTGCCTGCCTTGTCTGTGGTCTCACCGTCTGGCTTGTCATGCGCCCGCCGGTTGACGGTATTCTGTTCGCGCGCGGGCAGGCGGTTCATCTCGTGCTGCCGGCGGAGAAGGGAGCTGCGGTGGCCTTCACAGCGCGCGGGGGACGACCACTGTCCGATTTTCTGGCCGACAACGCAGCAAGAAGTCTCGCACGAAACATCGACGAGCGAACAAGGCGGCGCCATCTGGCATTGTTTCAGCAGCGAGACCGGGCGCAGATTGCCATCGTCACCTCACGCGGCCTTCTTGGCACGGCATGCCGCGGTCCGGCAAGCCCGGTCATCGCCACTGTCCGCGCTGATTATCCGTGCCGCGACGGCACCCCGCTGTTCAGCCTCGCCGCCTTGCCGCCTGACAATTATCTGTTGCGCATCACGCAGAATTTCGTGCGGGCACGGGCTAGTAACGGTCAGTATTTCCTGATCAATCCGGTCAGGCGTCCCTGAACCTCGACATCATTGGTCTGGAAATAGCGGGTCTCATAGCGCGGGTTTTCGGCCTGCAGTCCAATACGCCCGGGTTCCTTCAGCAGGGTCTTCAGGGTGGCTTCCTGTTTCTGGATCAGGGCGACGACAATCTCGCCATGATTGGCCGTGTTCGAGCGTTCGATCACCACGGTGTCACCTTCGAGGATGCCGGCCTCGACCATTGAGTCGCCGACGATCTCAAGCGCGAAATGCTCACCCCGTCCAAGCATGCTTGCCGGCACTTCGAGCTGGTTCGATGGATCGCTCAGTGCCTCGATCGGCGTGCCGGCCGCGATCCGGCCAAGCAACGGCAGGCTGACGGCATCAGCGGCACTGGCCACGGCGCGGCCGATCTCGCCCATCGCGTTCGACGCCGGCTTCAGGATTTCGATGGCGCGGGCCCGGTTGGCCAGCCGCCGGATGTAACCGCGTTCCTCAAGTCCGGACACCAACCGGTGAATGCCGGATTTCGATGCCAGACCGAGCGCATCGCGCATCTCGTCGAAGGATGGCGGCACGTCATGCGCTTCGGCATGCGCTGTCAGATAGTCCAGAAGTTCCTTCTGCTTGCGTGTGAGCATGGTCGCCTCCACATATTCCTGTCTCGTTCCCGTGATGTTCTACCAATGTTCCGGCGCAAGCGCAAGTGCGCATGAACAAAAGCGGATCAAAGTAGCGGATCGAGAGGCATCACCATGACCATGTCACCGGCCTGCCGTGCCTCGTCATGCGGCGGGCGCACAATCAGGGCGTTGGCACCGGCATAGATGCTGATCATCGAGCTGTCCTGCTTTCGCGCCGGCGTCACGACAGCCTGGCCTTGCGGATCATAATCGAGGGTGGCGCGCAGATAGTCCTGACGGCGGTCATTGGCTTTCAGGTCGATGGCAAGCTGCGCCGCGATCATCTGCGGGTGATGATCGCTGCCACTCAGACGCGCGATGGCCGGGCGCAGAAAGATATTGGCGCACACCGCGCTGGAGACCGGGTTGCCGGGAAGGCCGAGCAGGGGCGTGTCATCGATACGACCATGGATCAGTGGTTTTCCGGGGCGCATGGCGATTTTCCAGAAGCCCAGCTCTGTGCCGCTTGCTGACAGATCGTCGACAATATGGTCATGAACGCCGACCGAGGCACCGCCCGTCGTCACCACAAGATCGAGCGGGGCCGGCGCGGCGCGGACGCAGGCCAGCATGTCGCCGGGCCGGTCGCGGGCAATGCCGAGATCGACCGGGACCGCCCCGCAAGCCGCGACGAATGACGACAGATAGACCGCGTTCGAGGAGATGATCTGGCCCGGGCCGGGCGCCCCGCCGGGAGGCACCAGCTCATCGCCGGTGGACAATATACCGACAGTTGGCCGACGCCAAACGCTGACCTCGGTGTGGCCGGCCGAAATCGCCAGCGCGATCAGCCGTGCTGACATTGCGGTTCCGGCCGTCAGGATGATGTCACCCGTGGTCACGTCCAGACCGGCCGGGCGAATGAACTGGCCCGCGCGCGGCACCTCGTTGACGGTGATCGTCGCGCCGTCCGTCTCGTCGCTGGCGCTGGCATCCTCCTGCAGCAGGATGGTGTCGGCCCCATCCGGCAGCACGGCGCCGGTGAAAATTCGCACCGCCTCGCCAGCGGCAACGCTGCCGTCCCATGGTCGTCCGGCGGCGGATTCGCCAATACGTGTCAAGCTGGCCCCGGGAGCCTGGCAGTCGGCAGCGCGTATCGCATAGCCGTCCATCGCCGACACCGCTGCCGGTGGCAGGCTCAGCCTTGCGGCGATGTCGGTCGCCAGCACGCGGCCCCTGACATCCTGCAGCTCGCAGATTTCGGTCTGTGATGGCGCAAGACCCCGGAGGATCCGGTCCAGCGCGTCGGCAACAGGAAGAAGAGGCGGCGGCGTGTCACTTGCTGGCCGGTCACTCATCGGC
>JAYQDX010000071.1:0-11679 GCA_038138545.1 Rhodobiaceae bacterium
TCAGTTGGAAAGTGGATAGTCGGATTTCGCAAAGAACCTGTTTTCGTATTTATGGCCGAAACGCATGTTCTGCAGCGTCACCGTCGTCGCCACATCGGCCGCGTCGCGGATCGTCCAGCGGCGCAGCTCGAAAGGCTGGTTGGTGAATTCGAGGGTCAGCTCGCCGGCGGCCTCGCCGACATCCCGCTTCAGGGTGATCCGGGTGATGCCGTCACGAACAACATGTGTGGTCGTGAAATCCTTCGATCGCAGCAACACCTTGTCCTGCAGGATCAGCGACAATGGCGTCTCGCTGATCGGATAGCTTGTCACCGTCCTGTCCTTTGGCCGGTCGACATGAAGCCAGACCGGCGTGGTCAGCAGGATCAGCGGTTCCTCGAGATCATAGATCACCTTCATCCGGTGCGGGCGGCGCAGATGCAGCTCGCCGGTCGCGCTGGTGCCATCGGACGCCACCTGGATGAAATCGGCGCGCATCGTCCTGATGCCGTCGAACCAGGCTTCGGCGCGCGCGACCGGATCGTTCGATGCGGCGAGACCGGCCGGCATCAGCATGACGACCAGAAGACCGGCAAGCATTCCGCAAAAACCGCCGCAAAAACCCCCGGCACGCCGTGCTTTCCGGAATCTGTCGACCATCCCCGTCATCTACTGCCCATCCCCCTCGGTCACCAGCACCTCACGCTTGCCAACATGGTTGGCGGCGCTGATGATGCCGTTGCCTTCCATCTCCTCGATGATGGTGGCGGCGCGATTATAGCCGATCTTCAGATGTCTTTGCACAAAGCTTGTCGAGGCCTTCTGTTCACGGACGACAAGCTGCACCGCCTGGTCATAGAGGCTGCTGCCGCCACCGAGAAGATCGCCGGTGGCGCCGGCCATTGCCTCGGCCTCCTCCTCGTCGGCGACAACCTTTTCGTTGTAATCCGGCTCGCCCTGCTTGCGAAGGAAGTTCGCCACCGCCTCGACCTCATTGTCGGAGACGAACGGCCCATGCACCCGCATCACGCGCCCGCCACCTTCCATGAACAGCATGTCACCGCGGCCAAGAAGCTGTTCGGCGCCCTGCTCGCCAAGGATCGTCCGGCTGTCGATCCGCGAGGTGACCTGGAAACTTATGCGGGTCGGGAAGTTGGCCTTGATGGTGCCGGTGATGACATCGACCGACGGGCGCTGCGTTGCCATGATGACATGGATTCCGGCGGCGCGCGCCATCTGCGCCAGACGCTGCACCGCCGCCTCGATTTCCTTGCCGGCGACAAGCATCAGATCGGCCACCTCGTCGATCACCACGACGATGAAGGGAAGTGGCGCCAGATCGAGGATTTCCTCCTCGAAGACCGGCTTGCCGGTCTCGGCGTCGAATCCCGTCTGCACGCGCCGCGTCAGCACCTCGCCATCGGCCCGTGCCTCGGCGACGCGCTGGTTGTATCCGGCGATGTTACGAACGCCGAGCTTGGCCATGTTGCGATAGCGGCTTTCCATCTCGCGAACCGCCCATTTCAGGGCTGTCACCGCCTTTGACGGTTCGGTGACAACCGGGCTCAGAAGATGCGGGATGCCGTCATAGACCGACAATTCCAGCATTTTCGGATCAACCAGGATCATCCGGCAGGTCTCCGGCGTATGGCGGTACAGCAATGACAGGATCATCGCGTTGATGCCGACGGACTTGCCCGAGCCGGTGGTGCCGGCCACCAGAAGGTGCGGCATCTTCGCCAGATCGACGATCACCGGCGCGCCGGCGATGTCCTTGCCAAGCGCCATCGGCAGGTCGCCGCCATCTTCCTGCCAGGCAGCATGGTCGAAGATTTCACGAAGCACCACCATCTGCCGGTCGACATTCGGCAATTCGATGCCGATCACATTCTGCCCCGGCACCACGGCGACACGAACCGAGACCGCGCTCATCGAACGGGCGATATCATCGGCAAGCGAAATGACACGTTGCGATTTTGTTCCCGGCGCCGGCACCAGATCATGGCGCGTCACCACCGGGCCATAGCGGGATTCGGTGATGTCACCCTTCACGCTGAAATCGCCAAGAACATGTTCAAGCTGTGCGGCCGTTTCCTCGAGCGCCTGTTTCGACGGACCGGACGCCGCCTTGCCGGGAGCGGCAAGCAGCCTGGAAGGCGGCAGGCGGAACTGCCCGTCACCATCAAGATCGAGGCGCCCCTGACCGGCGGTGCGCCGGGTGGCTGCGGCGCTGTCCGCCGCCGCGCCGGCAAGCAGTGTCGGCTCCTTGCGTTTGCGAGACGCCTTGCGGGGCGTCTTCTTGCCGGCTGTCGCCGGTGTCTCGGGTTCGGTCAGTGTCAGGGGCGGCGCGTCAATCCCGTCCGCATCGGCCTGTTCGCGGCGCGCGGCGACGCGGCGCGCCACCATGCCCGCCACCCCGCGGACCGGCGCTGCGACAAGGCCCCATTGCCGGCGTGAAAGGGTGGCGCACCAGGACCACATCAACAGCCCGACAAGCAAAAATCCGGCACCGAGGTAATGCGCGTTGTTCAGTCCGAACAATGGCTTTATCGGTGGCAGATGCGGCAGGGTCAGCCCGGTCAGGACAACACCGGCGGCACCACCGGCGGCGCTGCCATCCGCGCCCGAAAGTCCGTAAAAACCGGCTGCCAGAAGCAACAGTGACACCGGCGCAAGACAGAGGCGGACGATATTGTGGCGCATGGGATGCTTGCGCATCATCCGGTAGCCCCAGCCAAGCGGCAGGAGGCTGAGAAAGAAGCTGGCCGTCCCCAGGCTGACACGAAGCCCACCGGCGATGGTCGAGCCAAGAGCGCCAAACCAGTTCTGGACATCACCGGAGGAGAAGGCGCTGAAGGAGGGATCATACCGTCCCGGCGAGACCAGCATCGCCGTAAGCGCCAGGCCGATAATGACAAGGCACAGCCCGGCACATTCCATCGCCCGGCGGCGCAGAAAGCCGATCAGAGCCGGAGACAGGATCCTGCTTTTTGCCTCAGCGTCGATCATCGCCTCCGTCTACCCCGCGCCACGACTGTCGGCATCATAGAGTGCCGCCACCCTGACAAGGCTTTCCTCGGTGCGGTCATGGTCATGCACCAGCGCCAGCCGCACATATCCGGCACCCGGATTGATCCCGTCACAGACCTCTGCCATGAAGGATCCGGGCATGGCCCGCACCGCCTGTTCCTGCATCAGCTGCCTGACAAATTGCCGGTCATCGGCCACCGGCAGCCACAAAAAGAAACCACCCGGTGGCGGCGTCACGCGAAGATGGCGCGCGGCAAGGGCAAAGCTGTGGTCATAATGTGCCCGAATTGCGGCAACATGGCTGTCATCATCATACAGATCGGCCGCCGCCAGCAGCAGCGGTGTCGGCACCAGCGATCCGGTATTGGCGATCACCTTCAGATACAGCGCCATCACGCTGGCATCGCCAATCACGAATCCGGCGCGCAGCCCGGCCGCGCTGGATCGTTTCGACAGCGAGTTCAGAACCACCAGATTGCGAAGCGGGTCTTGTGCCGCGTCGCCGCCGTCCTCGGCATGCAGTGCCGCCGCCGCCTCGAGTGCGCCGGCCGGCGGGGTGTCGCGCCAGATATCGCAATAGCATTCATCCATCACCAGCAGGAAATCATGCCGGCGGGCCAGCCTTATGGCCGCCTTGATCTGTGCGATCGACATCACGCCGCCCTGCGGATTTGTCGGGCTGCACAGATACACGATACTGGTGCGGGCCAGCACATCCTCCGGCTGTGCCGCGAGGTCGGGGACGAAGCCGGACTCGGCATGCGCGTTGAGATAGAGGATTTCGGCGCCGGAGGCCAGCGCGCCGGCACGCCAGGCATGGTAATAGGGGTTGGCGACAAGCGCCGCCGCATTGTCCTTCGTGCCTCTGACAAGCCCGCCCATCAGGCCGAGCGGCTCGCGCGTTCCGGGCACCGGCAGCATCTGTTTTTCAAGGTCGACAAGGCCGGCGGCGGCGGGCCAGCGGCGCGCGATATAGGACTCCACCGCCAAGGTGAAGCGCGGATGACCGGTGGCTTTGGGATAGAATTGCCAGCCCTCATTATGGGTTGTCATGCTGCGCATCAGCAGATCGCCGGCGGCGATCTGCGGCTCGCCGATCGACATGTCAAGAAGATCGCGGCCGGCCGGTGGCGCGGCATCGGCGAGAAGGGCCCGCATCTGCACGAACATATTGCCGTCAAACAGCCTGTAATCCGGATTCAGCTTCATCGTCTGTTGCCCCGCATTCTGGCGCCGCCATCCCCGGCCCCTTGCCAGCCGGATCTGTCGCGCGCCACTCCTGTCTCTGTCCTAACGCATGACGTGCTGGCGGGCAATCGCTGAGCCGGAAAATGACACGCCCGACGCCGGGCCGATCACCTCGCGAGCGCTCCGGGATCCCGGTGTAATCCCGGTGTAATCCCGGTGGGACCGCATTACGCATGGACAGCAGCCCCCTGTTCAGCCTAGATGAAAGCATGACAACACCATCACCGAAAGATGCGGATATCAGAGCGTCGGCGCGGCGCGGCGCGGTGTTCCTTGATCGTGACCAGACGCTGAATATCGATCATGGCTACACGCATCTGGTCGATGATTTTGCCTGGATGCCGGGCGCGCCTGACGCGCTGAGCCTGTTTCACCGCCACGGTATCGCCTGTTTCATCGTGACCAACCAGGGAGGCATCGGGCGGGAGTTCTTCACCGCCGCGCAGATGCAGGAATTCAACGACCATCTTGTGGCGCGGGCTGGCCTTGCCGGCGGCCACATTATGGATATCGCCCATTGCCCTCATCACCCCAAGGCACCGAGCCCTGCCATGCGAACACCCTGCAACTGTCGCAAGCCCGAGCCGGGTCTGCTGCTGGGGCTGGCCGCAAAATGGGATATCGACCTTTCGGCTTCGGTAATGCTCGGCGATCGGGACAGTGACGTGGCCGCCGGGCGGGCCGCCGGGTGCCATGCCTATCTTTTTGACGGGACGGACCTGTCCGGACTGGCGCGCCATGTGATCGACCGGCATTTCAGTGACACCCGGACTGATGACATCCGGACTGATGACACGCCGGGCAGCCACGATCAGGGTGGGGCCAATGCATGATGTGGCGGTTGTCGGCGGCGGCCTGACCGGGGTGATGATGGCGACGGCGCTGTCGCATGCCGGGGTGGATGTCGCGCTTGTCGACCGCGACAATGACCTGGCAACGCGGGCGGATGAGCGGACGACGACAATCAACGCTGCCGGTGCGCGGATGCTGACGGCACTTGGCGTCTGGGACCGGCTTGCCACCCCTCCCGCACCGATCCGGCGCATCGCCATCGCCGAGGGCGCCGCGCCAACCGGACTGGCGGCAAGGCGGCGCGCGCAGACCGACCTGTCCTGGCAGACGGATACCTCGCCGATGGGGTTTGTCGTTGGCAATGCGACGCTTCAGGCCGCACTTCGCGACACCATCGCACAAAGGCCGGTGACGCGGATTCGCGACACCTCGGTATCGGCATGGCGGGCCGGGGAGGACGCGGCGGAATTGACCCTTGCCGACAGCAGCGGTGCATCATCGCTTCGCGCCGCGCTGGTGGTTGCCTGTGACGGCGCCCGAAGCCGTCTGGCGGAAGCGGCCGGACTTGACCTGCGCGAGACCCGCCAGACACAAACCGCCATCGTTACCATCCTCGAGGCTGAACGGCATCATGACGACACCGCCTTCCAACGCTTCCTGCCGACCGGTCCCTTTGCCCTGATGCCGCTTGACGGCACCAGACTGTCCCTTGTCTGGACGCTGCCGAATGCCGAGGCGGAACGCCTGCTGGCGGTTGATGACACGGCATTCGAAGCGGCCTGCCTCGAGGCTTTCGGCCCCGGCCTTGGCTATCTGCGTCATGCCGGCAAACGGCTTGCCTGGCCGCTGCGGCCAAGCTGGCGGCGGCGGATCAGCGCGCCGGGGCTGATTCTGGCAGGCGACGCGGCGCATGCCATCCATCCACTGGCCGGCCAGGGATACAATCTGGCGCTGGCCGACGCGGCGGTGCTGGCCGATCTGCTTGTCGAGAATGCCCGGCGCGGCCTGCCGGCATCGCATATGTCGCTTCGGCGCGCCTATGAGGCGGCGCGGTGGCGCGAACGGGCGGCAATGACAACCGCCACATCCGGCCTGAACAGTCTGTTCTCGAACGCGCCGACCGGCATTCGCCGTCTTGCCGGGCTTGGCTTTACCATGCTTGACCGGCTTCCTGTCAAATCTGTCTTCTCGGATATCGCGGCAGGCGGCAAGCTTGCCAAGGCAGCGCTTCTGGAAGGCCGGCTTCCCGGCTGAAACCGGCTCTGCGATACGCCGATCTAGCTGCCAGCAGCCAGCCGGTCACGATAATCGGCCATCAGGCTTTCCTGCCGCCGGCCATAATCCTGCAGAATGTCCCAGCTGAAGATGCCGGTGTTATGGCCGTCATCGAAAATCAGCCGGACAGCGTAATTCCCCACCGGCTCGACGCCGGTGATGCGGACATCCTGTTTGTCGCGCGGCGTTGTCTTCTGACCAACCCCGTGACCCTGCACCTCGGCCGACGGTGATTCAACGCGCAACAGCTCGGCGCTCAGAGATGCGCTGTCGCCACCCTCAAAACTGACATGAAGCGTTTTCTTGTCGGCGCTGAGCCTGATTTCGGATGGCCAGGGCGCGTCATTCATGACCCGCTGTCCCCACCATCATCATCAAGCGCCCGCGACTCCTCGACAAGCATGATCGGCACACCGTCGCGGACCGGAAAGGCACGGCCAAGCTGATGGCTGACAAGCTCGCCGCGCATCCGGTCATATTTCAGCGGCCCCTGCGTGACCGGGCAGACCAGCACCTCGAGAAGCGCCGGGTCAAGGCGTGCTGACTCAAACGCTGTCTTGTCGCTGTCTTCAGTGTCGCGCATCATTCTGGCCCTCATCGCCATGCAATGCCATTTCCATCATCGTGATCAGAAGATCGGCCCGGCTTCGCACACCTTCAGCCTCGAGGAGCGCCTGTTTCTCGGCGACATCGAACGGGCAGACCATGGCAAGGGTGTTCAGGATCGCGCTGTCGTCGGACCGCTCGATCTGGTCCCAGTCAGCCTCGAACCCCTGCGTGTCGAAATAACGCCTCATGACGGCGAACATACGGTCACGGTCGGCGATGCCACCGTCATCATCCTCGAGGTCGGAGATGAATTCGTCCCAGGCCACATCGGCCAGACGATAGCCGCGTCCGGTGAGATGGTCACCGCCAAGCCGGAACCGGCAGACGCCATTCAGAGCGATCATGAACCGGCCATCGCCCGTTTCCTGGAAATAGCTGATGCGGCCAGCGCATCCGATACCGAACAGCGCGCCGGCCTCGTCAACCGGCTGCACCATGCCAATCAGGCGCCCCGGCGCACCAAGCGCATCCTCGACCATGGCAAGATAGCGCGGCTCGAAGATGTTCAGCGGCAACTGGCCTTCCGGCAGAAGCAGCGCGTTTGGCAGCGGAAAGATCGGAATCTGCGACGGCATCGCCATGTCGGTATCGCGGTCAGATATCATTGTCCGGCTCCTGTCAGTGTGAATCCACGCACGCCATCATGAGAACAGCAGCGTCGATAATTTGCGCCGGGCCGTGATGACATCGGGATTCGCGGCGCCAAGCGATGAGAAAAATTCGAGAAGCTGCAGCCGCGCCGCGTCATCTCTCCAGCCGCGCTCGATGCGGATTGATTCAAGAAGCTGATCCATAGCCTCGGCATTCTGCCCGACGGCGAACAGCGCCAGCGCGTAATCCTGCCGTGCGGCGAGATTGGCCGGGTCGGCCTCGACCGCGGCTCTGGCGGTGTCCAGCTCGCCAGCCGACGAGGCGGCCTTCTCGGCCAGCTCGACCGCGGCAACCGCTGTCTTCATCGCCGGATCGCTCAAAAACTCGTCATTCAGCTGATCGACAACCTCGCGGGCACCGGCGATATCACCCGACGCGGTGAGACAGCGCACCACACCGGCAAGCGCCGGTACGGATTCCGGCGTTATGCTCATCACCTGCTGGAACTGCATCATCGCCGTGTCAGGATCGCCTTCGGCAAGCGCCGCCTCGGCAGCCTCGAGCATGGCGGCGGCATCCGCACCGGCACCGCCCATGCCGGCCAGCTTGTCGACGAACTGTCTGATTGCCGATTCCGGCTGCGCGCCGGCAAAACCGTCCACCGGCTTGCCGTCGACAAAGCCATAGACGGTCGGCACCGACTGCACCCGCATCTGCTGGGCGATCTGCGCATTGTCGTCGATGTTCACCTTCACCATGCGGACCTTGCCGCCGCTGGCACCGACGACCTTTTCGAGGACCGGGCCAAGTTGCTTGCAGGGGCCACACCACGGGGCCCAGAACTGGACAAGTATCGGTGTGGTGGCGGAGGCCTCGATCACCTCGGCCATGAAATTATCCATCGTCACGTCAACAGGCGCTGACGCTCCACCTGCAATCAATTGGTCCATGGCACTCTCGCTCTCATGTCTGGCGGTTTATCTCGACACCCTCAATCTAGGCATCGACCGGATCAAAACAAGGTGCGCGGCGCCGTTGATGACGCCGCTGACCGCCCGACGCGGACCCGACATCAGAGCGGGATGATCCGCGGATCGTGACCGGTGATCTGAAGGAAGCTTCGCAACCCGTCCGGTGTGACGCCAAGAGTGAGATCGTTCACCAGCGGATGGAAGAACAGCATATCGGCCTCCATCAGGCTGGCATCGATCGACAATTTGACCCGCTGGTCGGGATCATTGATCAGCGTGAACGGGCTGACCGCCCCCGGGCGGACACCCAGAAATTCGAACAGTCTGTCAGCGCTGCCAAAGGACAGGCGGTCCGAGCCGATCATCGACGGCAACGCCTTCAGGTCGATATCGCGATCCTCCTGCGCCACGACGAGGTGGTTCTTCTTTTTCTTGTCGCGAAGATAGAGGTTCTTCACATGCATGCCGTCCATCCGGCCCCGGAACGCTTTTGAATCCTCGACCGTGCGAAGCGGCGGATGTTCATGAAAGGAATAGGTGATTCCGGCCTCGTCAAGCGTTGCCATCAACGCTTCCGGAGTGGTCGGCAGAGTGTCCTTGAAGGCGGAAGAGGCGTCCATGGCGGGAATCCTTGCAAGATGGTCACTGGGCTTGAATGGTCACTGGCTGTCGCTCGCCATCTGACAGTTAGAGCGCCCTCTGATTTTGTCAAGAAAGCACCGTGCGGCCATGCGGGCGGTGTTGGGGCCGGCCGGCATGTAACAGAATGCAACGATTGACCGCCAGGGGCGGCAATCCTAAACCAACCGGAATATTCACGCGAAAGCAGGTGGCGATGACACGCATCGGACTCATTGGGTGTGGCATGTGGGGCCGGAATCTGGCCCGCAATCTTGCACAGCTCGGGGTTCTTGGCGGTGTCGCCGACCTGGTCCCGGCACTTGCCGAAGGGTTTGCCGCTGAATTCGATGTGCCGGCCATGGATGTCTCCACGCTCCTCGAACGCCCCAGATTAGACGGCGCCGGACTGGACGGGGCCGGATTGGACGGCGTGGTCATAGCCACGGCCGCACCGACGCATCGTGACCTTGCCTGCCGGGCTCTTGCCGCCGGTCTTCATGTTTTCGTCGAAAAGCCGCTGGCGCTCGATCTTGACGATGCCGAGGCGATCGCCGCCGCGGCCCGCGATGCCGGCCGGCAGGTGATGGTCGGCCATCTGATCCGTTATCACGACGCTTTTCTCGCGCTGCAGGACCATCTTGCCGGCGGTCTGATCGGGGCGATCCGGCATGTCAGCGCGAACAGGCTGGCGATGGGCCGCATCCGCGCCACTGAATCGGTGATTTATGATCTGTGCCCGCACGACCTGTCATTGATTCTGGCGCTGATGGGCGAGATGCCGCATCAGGTCGGCAGCCGCGGTGCCAGCCATGTCACGCCCGGCCTGCCTGACATGGTCTCGACCTGGCTTGGCTTTTCCGGCGGGCGCAGCGCGATGATGACAACCGGCTGGATGTGTCCCTACAAGGAACATCGCCTGACCGTCACCGGCGAGCGCGGATCGCTGGTCCTTGACGACACAAGGCCCTGGGCCGAGAAACTGACTCTCTACCGCGATGACATCACGCCGGACGGGGCGAATTTTGCCATCAGCCGTGCCGCACCGATGCATCTGCCTGTCCCCGAATCCGAACCGTTGAAACAGGAAATGCGGGCCTTCATCGCCTGCTGCGAGACCGGCAACGCCCCGCCAACGGATATTGCCGATGGTCTTGCCGTGCAGCGCGTTCTGCAGACAATCGACGACACTTTCACCGAATTTGGCGCCGCGCCGGACAATCCGGATGTCACGCTGGCCCGGAAAGGCTGACCCATGATTCCCTTCATCGACCTTGCCAGCCAGCAGGCCCGCATCCGCGAGCGGATTGACCATAATCTGGCCACCGTCCTTGATCATGGCGCCTATATCATGGGGCCGGAGGTGCTGGCCATCGAGGCGCGGTTGGCGGAACATGCCGGCTCGAAACATTGCATCAGCTGCTCATCCGGCACCGACGCCCTGATCCTGGCGCTGCTGGCACAGGGGCTTCGCCCCGGCCAGGGGGTGATCGTCCCGTCCTTCACCTTTGCCGCCAGCGCCGAGGTGATGCCTGTCCTTGGCGCCGTGCCGGTATTTGCCGAGGTCGACCCGCAGACCTTCAATCTTGATCCGGCGCGCCTTGGCGATGCGCTGGCGACCGCCGGTGCCGCCGGGGTTGAGGTTGTCGGAATCATCGGTGTCGGGCTGTTTGGCCAGCCTGCCGATTACACCGCCATCGGGGCTTTCGCGGCTGAAAACGGGCTGTGGGTGATCGATGATGCGGCGCAGAGTTTCGGTAGCAGCTGGAACGACGTACCGGTCGGCCAGCTTGCCGAGCTGACCTGCACCAGCTTCTTTCCGGCGAAGCCGCTCGGCTGTTATGGTGATGGCGGCGCCGTCTTCACCGATGATGACGAGAAGGCCGAGATCATGCGGTCCTGCCGCATCCATGGCATGGGCCGGACACGCTATGAGAATATCCGCATCGGCATGACAGCGCGCCTTGATACGATGCAGGCCGCCGTGCTGGATGCCAAGCTGGATATTTTCGCGGATGAGCTGACCCGCCGCCAGCAGGTGGCAGACCGTTACGCGGCAATGCTTGGCCATCTTGTCGAGACACCGCGGCTTGCCGCCGCGGCGACGTCGAGCTGGGCGCAATATACCGTCAAGCTGCCGCAAGGCGCCGATCGTGAACGCATCGCCAGCGTGATGAAGACGCATGACGTGCCAACCGCCGTCTATTACCCGGTGCCGATGCATGAACAGCCGCCCTACAGGCATTTCCCGGTTGCCGGAGGCGGGCTGGACGTGACATCCGATCTTTGCGCCCGGGTCCTCGCGCTGCCGATGCATCCCTATCTGGAGGCACCGGTTCAGGAACAGGTCGCCGCGGCGCTGACAGCGGCACTTGGCGACAGCCTGGCAATCGGCAAGTCCGGCGCGCCGCGCGAAATTGCATCTTTGTAAGATTCGGGCCTTGCCAGCATTGGCGGGTTGGATTATACCGACGCAGCGTTTTGATCGAGCGGCATTGGCACGCTTGATCAGCGACGCGGGTGTAGCTCAGGGGTAGAGCACAACCTTGCCAAGGTTGGGGTCGAG
>JAYQDX010000072.1:0-11623 GCA_038138545.1 Rhodobiaceae bacterium
ACCGGGCGGGCCCTATTTCAGAACCTCACCCTCGACAAGGCCCCAGAGCGAGGTGCGGGACACCCAGCCGCGAATATCGCCAGCGGCCACCCGGCACCATTGGGTCGGGCAGGATTGCAGCTCCAGCAGCGCGTTGCGTTCGGCAACCGCGACAAGGCCCGTGCCGTCATCTGCCTCGGCATAGAGGCGTGCCGAGCTTGTCGTCACAAGCGCCATCCGCTTCAGCGATACCACCGAATGATGCATCCAGCCGGTCGTGCCGTCATGGTCGACGACCTTGCGCCAGACGCCGAATTCGGCCTCGACCCGCAGCGGCAGCCCGGTCTTTCGATAATGCCAGAGAATGGGATATTCGGTTCCCGGCCCGGCCCGCATGTTCACATTGTCAGATTTCAGCGTGACGAAGCGTGGCACCGGCAGGCCGCTGCCACGAACGGTCAGCCGGATTTCGCTGGAATCATCGGCGGCAAGAGCGGCGGTGACGGCATGAGCCCCCCCTATACCGCTGACGGTGCCGAGAAGTGGCAGACACAGAAGCGGCAAAAGGAACCTGGCGAAAGGTCGAAAAGATTTTTTCATCGGTCTCTTGTTCTGATAAGGTCTCCGGGACTGGAATATCACGGCATTGTCCCCGATTGATCGGGGGATATAGTAGGATGTTTTCCCGGACCATGCCACATATCCGGGGCCCGCGCCGAAAGAGTGCAAGGAATGACCCAGAACAAGCCCGTCGTCTTTCTGACCCGAAAGCTGCCAGACTCGACCGAAACCCGGATGCGCGAGCTGTTTGACGCGCGGCTCAATGACAGCGACACACCGCTGTCAGGTGACGAGATGCGCGCCATCGTCAAGGAAGCGGATGTTCTGGTGCCGACAGTCACCGACCGGATCGACGCCGATCTGATCGCGGCTGCCGGCGACCAGCTGAAACTCATCGCCTCCTTTGGTACCGGAGTCGACCATATCGACCTTGCCGCCGCCCGTGCCCGTGGCATCACTGTCACCAACACGCCGGGCGTTCTGACCGAGGATACGGCCGATGTGGCGCTGGCGCTGATGCTGGCGGTGCCACGGCGGATCGCCGAGGGGGACAAGAGGGCGCGCTCGGGGAACTGGACCGGCTGGTCGCCGACCGGCATGCTTGGTCACCGGATCAATGGCAAACGTCTTGGCATCATCGGGATGGGACGGATCGGGTCCGCGGTGGCGCGCCGGGCACGGGGTTTCGGGCTCAGCATCCATTACCATAATCGCAAACCGGTGCATCCCGAGGCCGAGGCCGAGCTTGAGGCGACCTATTGGGAATCGCTGGACCAGATGCTCAGCCGGGTCGATATTGTTTCGGTGAATTGCCCGCATACCCCGGCCACCAGCGGATTGCTGAACCGTGAGCGGCTGGAGCTGATGCAGCCCTCGGCCTATCTGGTCAACACCTCGCGCGGCGAGGTGGTCGATGAGGAGGCGCTTGCCGAGCTGCTGGCAAGTCGCCATATCGCCGGCGCCGGCCTCGATGTCTATGCCGACGAGCCGAACATCACGCCGGCGTTGATGGCGCTGCCGAATGTCGTGCTGTTGCCGCATATCGGGTCGGCGACGATCGAGGGCCGTCTGGAAATGGGTGACAAGGTGATCATCAATATCCAGACTTTCTGGGATGGTCATGCGCCGCGCGACCGCGTGATCGAGGCGATGCTCTAGAATTCAGCCGTTCTGCGCGCCGCAGGTGGTGCAGTCGTTGCGCCGCGACGTGCTGATTTCCATGAAACCGCCGCCGCGCGCATCGAACAGAAGCAGTCGGCCGGTCTGTTCGCCGCCGATGCCAAGAACCCAGTTCACCGCTTCCAGCGCCTGCAGCGCGCCGATCACCCCGGTGACCGGGCCGAGAATGCCGGCCTCCGAACATCCCGGTGCCTGCTGCGCGTCCGGCATGTCGGGAAACACACAGCGGAAGCAGGGCGAATCGGGCGCGCCGGCATCGAACAGCGCCAGCTGACCCTCGCTTCGCACGGCGCCGCCAAAGACCAGCGGCGTTCGTGTGCGCCAGGCGGCGTCACCAAGCAGATAGCGGGTCTCGACATTGTCCGAACAGTCGATGACAAGATCGTGGTCGGCCAGCAGCCTCTCCACATTGCCGGCATCAAGACGTTCGCGGCGCGGCGTGATCTCGATACCGGGGTTCAGCGCGGCGGCCGTGGCTGCGGCGCGCTCGACCTTCGGCGCGCCGATGCTTGCCGTTGTGTGCAGGATCTGCCGGTTGAGGTTGGTCAGCTCGACCGTCTCGTCATCAAGAATGGTGATGTGGCCGACCCCGGCCGCGGCAAGGTAGAAAATCACCGGTGAGCCGAGCCCGCCGGCACCGACGACCAGCATGCGGGCCGCAAGCAACCGTTCCTGGCCGTCCTCGCCGACATCCGGCATGATGACCTGGCGGGCATAGCGTTCAAGATCCGCATCATTCAGCATCGGCTCATACCCCCGTCGATCCAAATCCGCCATCACCGCGGTCGGTGGCATCCAGCCTGTCGACGCGCACGGGCGATGCCTGAATGACCGGCGCCACAACCATCTGCGCGATGCGCATGCCGCGGCTGACGGTGAAGGGCGACTCGCCAAGATTGATCAGGATGATGCTGACCTCGCCGCGATAGTCACTGTCGATGGTCCCCGGGGCGTTGGCAATTGTGACGCCGTGCCGCAAGGCAAGGCCCGAGCGCGGTCTGATCTGCACCTCATGGCCGTCAGGCACCGCCATGGCAAGTCCTGTCGGCACGGCATGCCGTTCGCCAGGCGCGATCACGATGTCGGATTCGATGGCGGCCGCGACATCCATGCCGGCGGCGCCGGGGCTTTCATAGGCGGGAAGTTGCAGATCGCCGAAATGCGGCAGGGTCTGGATCGGCAGGGTGATACTCATGCGAACTGCGCCTCGATCCGTGTGACCAGCCGGTCGGCAAGCGCGGCTTTCGACATGGGTGGCCACGCCTCGGACTCATTGCCGGTGATCAGGGTGGCGCTGTTGTCATCGCTGCCGAAGACCGGCTTGCCATCGGCGCCGGAAATCATGTTGGCGACAATCCAGTCACATCCCTTGCGCGCCAGCTTTGCCATCGCGTTTTCCTGCAGCTCCGCGGCCTCGGCGGCGAAGCCGACAACAAGCCGTGGCCGGCTGGCATGGGTGGAGAGATGGCGCAGGATGTCCGGATTCTCGGCAAGCGACAATATCGGCGGCTGGCCGTTCGCGGTTTTCTTGATCTTGCCGTCCCGCGCGCCGGTGACGCGCCAGTCGGCGACCGCGGCGGCGCAGACAGCAAGATCGGCCGGCAGGGCGGCCTCGCAAGCTGACAGCATGTCGCGGGCTGTTTCGACCGGCACCAGTTCGACATCCTGCGGTGCCGGTATCGAGACCGGTCCGCTGACAAGCGTCACCCGCGCCCCCCGGCTGGCCAGCGCGGCGGCAATGGCGTGGCCCTGCTTGCCGGATGACCGGTTGGCGATGAAGCGGACGGCATCGATCGGCTCGACGGTCGGCCCCGAGGTGACGATGGCGTGGCGGCCGGCAAGCGGGCTGTTGGCCGGCCTGCCGACGGACAGGTCAAGATGGAGCAGGGCGGCGCTGACAATGGCGTCCGGCTCGCTCAGCCTGCCGGTGCCCTCCTCGCCGCAGGCCATGTCGCCGGCGGCCGGGCCGACAAACTGCACGCCACGGCCGCGAAGACGGTGCAGATTGTCCTGTGTCGCCGGATTGGCCCACATCGCCGGGTTCATCGCCGGTGCCATCAGCACCGGCGCGTCGGTTGCCAGCAGGATGGTTGTGGCCAGATCGTCCGCCAGCCCGTTCGCCGCCCGCGCCATCAGATTTGCCGTCGCCGGCGCAACCAGCACGAGATCGGCCTCGCGGGCCAGCCGTATATGGCCCATTTCCGCCTCGTCGGTCAGCGAGAACAGATCGGTGAAGGTTTTCCGCGCGGTCAGGGCGGACAGGCTGAGCGGGGTGATGAATTCCTGCGCGCCGCGTGTCATCACGCCGGTGACAGTCAGATCGTGATCTTGCAGGCGGCGCGCCACTTCAAGCGCCTTATAGGCGGCGATGCCGCCCCCCACGACCAGCAGCACCCGGCGCCCGGCCGCGATGCCGGCCGCTTCCGGATCGGCGAGTGCAAGGCTTCCCGGGTCGATCTGCCAGCCGCGCGCGCGCAAGGCCTCGCAGACAGGCGCATGGGCGCGCTGAGGCAATGCGCCCCTCGCAAGGTAATTGCTGATGGCACTGGGCCCGACCCCGAGAAGGTCCTGCAAGGCCTGACGCCCGCCAAGCGCGGTAATGATCGCAGGGAGATCACAGGTTTTCATATCAGCTCTCTCAATGTGAACTCATATGAAATTATGTGAAAATAGCCACAAAGGCAACCATGAGTGCCATCATGGCCGTCACAAAGGGCCAGGCGCTTCTGCCTGGTGCCGGGGCCGGTTCGTGCCGCGTCTCGAGCGCGTTCAGGATGCGAGGCAGCCGCGTCATCAGCATCATCACCTCTTCGAACAGATCCTCGGCCCGTCTGGCAAAGCTTGCCTGGTCCTGCATCCACTGGCTGGCGAGCGGGCGTGCCAGCATCCACATATCGGCTTCCGGGTTCAGCTGGCGCGCCACGCCTTCGGCCATCATCATGGTTTTCTGCAGCAGGTTGAATTGCGGCTGCACGTCGATGGCGAATCGGTTCGACAGCTGAAAGATCTGCCCAAGAACGGTGCCAAGCGACACATCGCCAAGCGGTTTGCCCATAATCGGCTCGGCGACGGCGCGGATCGATTGCGCGAAGGGCGCCAGCGGCACATTCTCGCCAAGCATGCCGGCATCGGCATGCAGACGCGCCACCGCGTCATAGTCGCGGTCGATCATTGCCGTCAGAAGCCGCGCCAGAAACAGCCGGTCGGCAAAATCCAGATGTCCCATGATGCCGAAATCGATCGGTACCAGCGTGCCGTCGGCGGCGATGAAGATATTGCCGGGATGCATGTCGGCATGGAAGAAGCCGTCGCGGAACACCTGGTTGAAGAAACAGCGCGCCGCGGTCTCGGTGATCCGTTCGATATCATGACCGGCCGCCGTCAGGGCATCGACGTCGTCGATCCGGATCCCGTCGATCCATTCGATCACCAGCATCGCCGTGGTCGTATGTTCCAGATCGACCCACGGGACATGGATGCCCTCATCATCCGCCATATTGTCGGCAAGCTTGCCGGCCGCCGCCGCCTCAAGACGAAGATCGAGCTCGATATCCGAAATCTGTGTGAACTGGTCCACCGCGGTGACAAGTTTCAGCCGCTGCAGGTTCGGCGCCAGCCATTCAAGAATGCGCGCCAGTGAATAGAACAGCGTCGTATCGGATTGCATACGCCGCCTGATTCCGGGCCGCAGCAGTTTCACCGCCACCTGCCGGCCATCGACAAGTTCGGCGTAATGCACCTGCGCGATCGAGGCAGCCGCCACCGGCACATCGTCAAAGCGGCGGAAGATCTCGGCAAGCGGGCGTCCCGCCTCGCTGGCCACCTGGCGGCGCGCCAGATCGGGCCCGAAGGCCGGCAGGCGATCCTGAAGGAGGCTCAGCGAATGCGCCATCTGCGGCCCGATCAGATCGGCCCGCGTCGACAATGCCTGACCGAATTTGATGAAGCCGGGGCCAAGCCGGATCAGCGCCTCGGCAAGCGCACTGCCGGCGTCGAGCCGCGCGCCGCGCGAGCGGATCAGCCTGTCGACAAGCGAACAGAGCCGCCGCATCCAGCCCGGCAGCATCGTGATCTGCGCCATATGGCCAAGCGTGCCGGCGCGGCCAAGATGCCAGGCAATCACCGGCAGGCGCAGCATGGCCAGAATGATCTGCCATCCGGACGCGCGCATCAGTCGAGCTTCCATCCTGAATGGATACAGGCGATGCCGGCCGACATCCGCCGCACCCGCACCTGCGCAAAGCCGGCCCCGGCGAACATGTCGGCCAGAACCTCCGGTGTCGGGAAGGTGCGGATCGATTCCACCAGATAGCGATAGCTGTCACCGTCGCCGGCAACAAGCTGACCAAGCCGTGGCAGGACATTGAATGACCAGGAATCATAAGCCCTCGCCAGCATCTCGTTGCTGACCTGCGAGAATTCAAGGCACAGGAAGCGGCCCCCCGGCCGCAGGATCCGGTGCGCCTCGGCCAGCGCCGCCTCGCGATTGGTGACATTGCGAAGCCCGAAGGCGATGGTTACGAAATCGGCGCTGGCGGTCCCGAAGGGCAAGGCTTCGGCATTGCCGACACACCAGGTCAGCCGGTCGGCAAGCTTGCCGAGGTCGCGCCGCCGCCGCCCGGCCGCCAGCATCGATTCATTGATGTCGGTGACCGCCGCGCTGCCGCCGCCGGCTTTCAGGAATCGCAGGCTGATATCGCCGGTGCCGCCAGCCAGATCGACAAGATGCTGACCGGGCTGCGGAGCCATCCAGTCGACCATCGCGGCCTTCCACAGCCGGTGCACGCCGCCGCTCATCAGATCATTCATGATGTCGTAGCGGCTCGCCACCGAATCGAACACATCGCGGACCAGCCCGGCCTTGTCCGCACGGCGCACCGTGCGAAACCCGAAATCGATATCCTCGTTCCTGAAATCAGGTCCGGGGGGCGTTTGACGCTGGCTCATTCTGACCGGTCCATATTCTGTCACGACGGCTCTTCCGTCAGGGGGTTTTCCGGCTATGCTGGCGCCGGACAGAGTTCTGTTTCATGTGATACACGAAAATACGCCGGAAGGACCGAATATAATGTCGCGACCCGCCATCAACCAGACCAACAGGATCATGGTGTGCCATGCCTGAGCTTCCCGAGGTCGAGACCGTGCGCCGGGCGCTGGTGCCGGTGATGGAGGGGCGCCGAATCGGCGATGCCTATATTGGGCGGCCCGATCTGCGCTGGCCGCTGCCGGACAATCTGGCGGCGCGCCTGACCGGCCGGCTGGTGGGCCCGCTTGCGAGGCGCGGCAAGTTCCTGCTGGTGTCGCTTGACGGTGACGAGACGATGCTGATGCATCTTGGCATGTCGGGGTCGGTGCGGATCCATCACGACCGGCCCGCCATCGGCACGCATGACCATATGGTTCTGCAGATGGACGGGGCGGCCGGCCCGGCCTGGGTTGTCTTCAATGATCCGCGCCGGTTCGGCTGGATCGATCTTTTCGGCGGCGGGACCCATCCGATGCTGGCCGGCATGGGGCCGGAACCGCTTGGCAATGAATTCTCGGCGACAACGCTGATGGACGGGCTGGCGGCGCGGCGTGGCCCGGTCAAGACAGCGCTTCTTGATCAGCGGCTTGTTGCCGGAATCGGCAATATCTATGCCTGCGAGGCGCTGTTCGGGGCCGGTATATCACCCCGGCGGCGGGGCTATACCATCCGCCGACAGCGCGCCGACCGGCTTGCCGCCGCGATCAGGGATGTCCTGACGCGGGCCATCGAGGATGGTGGCACCAGCCTTCGCGACCATGTCCAGCCGGGTGGTGAAATCGGCTATTTCGTGCAGCGCCTGTCGGTCTATGGCCGTGCCGGCGCGCCCTGCCACAGATGTGGTGCCGCCATCCGCAGTCTTGTGCAGTCCGGGCGGAGCAGTTTTTACTGTCCCGACTGTCAGCGCTGAGGTAGCCTGAGAACATGTCACGCTCGTCTCTTGAACCAATGTTGAATGCCCGCCGGTCGCTGTCGGCGCTGCTTTTTTCCGCTCTGCTGTTCGCCGCGATCACACTTGCCGGTCCCGGTCTCAACGCGCAGAGTCCGCAGCAGCAATGGGTTGGCGACCTGCCGATCATGGCCGGCATGACCATCGAACCGGAGCTCGGTTTCGCCTTTGATTCGCCCGGGGGGCGGATTGTCCTTGTCTTCGCGTCATCATCAACCGACACCGAGGGCGTGTTTGCCTATTATAATGACGCGCTGTCCAGCCTTGGCTGGGTCGGATCCGACGGCAGCTGGGAGCGTGGCGGTGAAAGCCTTGGCCTGGCACAGGTCGATACATCGGTGGGACGCCTCTGGCGGATCCGGCTGAGCCCGCGCTGAGGTAAGGTAACAGCATCTTTTTCCAGCGCAAAACCGCTTGACGAAGCTGCGGAAATCGGCGATAAGCCGCTCCTCAACTGAAATTGACAGGATGGTCCGATGGCCAATCATATTTCTGCCAAGAAGCGGATCCGCCGCAACGCGCGTCGCGCAGCCATCAATGGCGCCCGCATGAGTCGCATCCGCACCTTCGTGAAAAAGGTCGAAGCGGCGATTGACAGTGGCGACGCCGAGGGTGCCCGCACGGCCCTGCGCAACGCGCAGCCGGAAATCCAGCGTGGTGTGACACGCGGCGTGCTGCACCGCAACACCGCCTCGCGCAAGATTTCGCGTCTTGCCGCACGTGTAAAGGCGGTTGCTGCCTGACGCAGTCGCCCGAATCGCATGAATTCAACGCCCGGTTGCTTGCAGCCGGGCGTTTTTTATTGGCCGGTGCTGCCGGCGGGCCGTCGGCCATGCGCGGCGAGGGCCGAAGAGAGGCGTGAACTTGGCTGGTGATGTTGAGATGAAATGTCATGCCACACCGATTCGGGCACTGAAATTTTTCACTTTCACGTCTCATCGCCCGTGCTGAGCGGTGCTGGCTGTCAACAGAAATTTCTGCAATCGGCGCCGCTTTATTTGCTGTTTCGTCCCTCTGACCATCTTGCGCAGACCGATTGCCAGCAAGTAATGTCAGGCCAAGGTCGCGGACGTCGGCCGCGTTGAATAGATTGTACTGAACCGGGGGCACGCTGCATGTCAGGCAGACAATATCCAGACCAGTCTGACAGCAAGCTGACCAAGCCGGATGTGCCGGTTGCCGATCCCTCACTGACACCAGCAGACAGCATCGCGACGACGGACGAAGCGTGGGAACGGGTGACCATGCGCATGCGCCAGGATATCGGCGAGGCGGCGTGGCGAAACTGGATCAAGCCGCTGCGGGTCAGTCGGCTCGAGGATGGCACGCTGACCCTGGAGGCCGGCTCGACGCTGGCGCGTGAGCGGGTGACCAGCCAATATGCCGACCGGCTGCGGGTTATTTCCGCGGCCGAGTATGGCACCGTTCGCAAGGTCGAGATCAGTCTGGCCAGCCAGCAGGCACCGCGCATGTCCCGGCAGAAGCCCGCCACATCCCCTGCCGGAACGGCGTCGGGTGACTCGCTTGGTGCCGGCCTTGACCCGCGCTACACCTTTGCCAATTTTGTTGTCGGCAAGCCGAACGAGCTTGCCTTTGCGGTGGCCCGTCGGACGGCCGAATCATCGACCGTGGCCTTCAACCCGCTGTTTCTCTATGGCGGCGTCGGGCTTGGCAAGACGCATCTGATGCACGCCATCGCCTGGCATATCCGCGAACAGGACCCAAGCCGCCATGTTGTCTATCTGTCGGCCGAGAAATTCATGTACCGGTTTGTTCAGGCGCTGCGGTTCCGCGACACCATGTCGTTCAAGGAGCAGTTCCGTTCGGTGGACGTGCTGATGATCGACGATGTGCAGTTCATCAGCGGCAAGGATTCAACACAGGAAGAGTTCTTCCACACCTTCAATGCGCTGGTCGAGGATGGCCGCCAGGTGATCGTCTCGGCTGACAAGTCTCCGACCGATCTCGACGGGCTTGAGGAGCGGCTTCGCTCGCGCCTTGGATGGGGCATGGTGGCCGACATTCACCCGGCCGATTACGAACTGCGGCTTGGCATTCTGCAGGCCAAGGCCGAGCGCGCCCGCATCGCCGTTCCGGACAAGGTGCTGGAATTCCTCGCACACCGCATCTCGAGCAATGTCCGCGAACTGGAGGGGGCGCTGACCCGCATCGCCGCGCATGCCAGCCTCGTCGGCCGCGAGATCACCATCGACAGCGCCGCCGAATTGCTGTCCGACCTCCTGCGGGCCAGCAGCCGGCAGGTCAGCATCGACGAGATCCAGAAGCGTGTCGCGGCACATTATGATGTGCGGGTGGCCGAGATGTTTTCCGCCAGACGTGCCCGCAATATCGCCCGCCCGCGGCAGGTTGCGATGTATCTGGCAAAGACGCTGACATCCTTTTCCTACCCGGAAATCGGCCGCCAGTTCGGTGGCCGCGACCATACCACGGTGATGCATGCCGTGCGGACAATCGAGGGTCTTGTCGGCAGTGACAAGCGGATTGCCGAGGATGTCCAGCTTCTGCGTTCGCTTATCGCCAGCTGAGCTCTGATTTCCCTACCATTTTCAGGCATTTGCCATTCAGCGTCCGGCGGGGGTCAACGCGCTGGCAATGTCAATATTTTGATGCTTGTTTGAATTTGTCATGCTATATTTTGTGGTCAGTCGCACCTTGCGGGGCGCAAAAAGCTGCCGGCCGGCGCGCCGGCGCTGGCGACAGGTGGCAAATCCCGCGGGGTCCGGTCAACAGAGAAGAGACAGCCCATGAAATTCACCATTGATCGCATCAGCCTTCTGCGGCCGCTCGGGCAGGTGCAATCCGTCGTCGAACGCCGCAACACAATTCCGATCCTTGCCAATGTCGTTCTGCAGGTGGCAGATGGTGCCCTGTCGATGACCGCCACCGACATGGATATGGATATCGCCACGCAGGTCGAATGCGCGGTGGCGACGGCCGGCACCACCACCGTTTCGGCGCATCTTCTCTATGACATTGTTCGCAAGCTTCCCGAGGGCGCCGAGGTCGAGGTGGCCGTCGCCGACGGGCATGCGATGATCAGCGCCGGCAGATCGAATTTCCGCCTGCCGACGCTGCCGGTCGAGGATTTCCCGGCGATCAGTGTTGGCGAGATGCCGGACGCGTTCATGCTGACCGCTGCCGACATGCGCGACATGATTGACGCCACCCGCTTTGCGATCTCCACCGAGGAGACAAGATATTACCTGAACGGTATCTATCTCCACAAATCGGAACAGGGCGATCTGTGCGCTGTCGCCACCGACGGCCACCGGCTGGCGCTGACGCGTCAGGGACTGCCTGCCGGCGCGGCCGGCATGCCCTCGATCATCGTCCCGCGAAAGGCGGTGACCGAACTTCGCAAGCTGCTCGATGATTTCGAGGGCGAGGTTGGTGTCGCGCTGTCGGACACCCGCGCCGAATTCGGCATCGCGACGGTGAAGCTCCGGACCAAGCTTATCGACGGAACCTTCCCCGATTACACGCGGGTGATCCCGCGCGGCAATGACCGCATCATGCAGGTGGATGCGGCCAGCTTCTCGGCCGCGGTTGACCGGGTGTCGACGATCTCGTCCGAAAAATCACGCTCGATCAAGATGCGGCTGCAGCCCGGCATGTTGACCCTTTCGGCCAGCAGCACCGATGCCTCGAGCGCGGATGAGGACATCGAGGTCAGCTATGATGGCGCCGAAATGGAGATCGGCTTCAATGCGCGCTATCTCCTCGATATCGCGTCGCAGGTCGACAGCGATACCATCGAATTCGCCCTTGCCGACCAGGGATCGCCAAGCCTGGTGCGCGCACCGGGTGACGAGGCGACCCTGTTCGTTCTGATGCCGATGCGGGTGTGAGCGGTTCTTGACGGTCCTGATGGAAAGACAGCAGGTGGCGCCGGGCCGGCAGGCCGAGGC
>JAYQDX010000073.1:0-11468 GCA_038138545.1 Rhodobiaceae bacterium
TCATCGGAAACAGGATGACCTCGCGGATATTCGGCTCGTCGGCGATCAGCATCACGATGCGGTCGATGCCGGGGGCGATGCCGCCATGTGGCGGCGCGCCGAAGCGGAACGCGTTGATCATCGCCGGGAACTTGTCATCAACCACCTGCGAATCATAGCCGGCAATCTCGAACGCCTTGTACATCACGTCGGGAAGATGGTTCCTGATGGCCCCCGATGACAGCTCGACCCCGTTGCAGACAAGATCATACTGCCAGGCCTTGATGGTCAGCGGGTCCTGTTCCTGCAGCGCCTTCAAGCCGCCCTGCGGCATCGAGAAGGGGTTGTGCGAGAAATCGATCTTGCCGGTGGTCTCGTCACGCTCATACATCGGGAAATCGACAATCCAGGCGAAGCGGAAGACATTCTCGTCGATCAGCCCCTGCTCCTCACCGATCCGCACCCGCGCACGGCCGGCCAGATGCGCCGCCGCCGCCTCGTCGGCACAGGCAAAGAACACCGCGTCACCATCGCCGACACCCGTCGCGAGGCGGATTTCCTCGGCCTTTTCCGGCCCCAGCGCCTTGGCCACCGGGCCCCGCGCCTCGCCATCACCATAGATGATATAGCCCATGCCGGGCGCGCCTTCGGACTGGGCCCAGCTGTTCATCCGGTCGGCGATGGCGCGGCTGCCGCATTTCGGCCCCGGCACCGCACGCACGACACTGCCGCCCTCGACAGCCCTGGCGAAGATCGAGAAGCCCGACCCGCGGAAGATGTCGGTGACGTCACGGATCTCGATCGGAATCCGCAGATCCGGCTTGTCATTGCCATATTTCAACATCGACTCGGCGAACGGGATATGGATGAACTCCTGGTCCACCTTCTTGTCGGAAAACTCCTCGAACACCCCGCGGATGACCGGTTCGACCGCGTCGAACACATCCTGCTGCTCGACAAAGCTCATCTCAAGGTCAAGCTGGTAGAACTCCCCGGGGCTGCGGTCGGCGCGGCTGTCCTCATCACGGAAACAGGGCGCGATCTGGAAATAGCGGTCGAAACCGGAGACCATGACAAGCTGCTTGAATTGCTGCGGCGCCTGCGGCAGCGCATAGAACTTGCCGGGGTGAAGGCGCGCCGGCACCAGAAAATCACGCGCGCCCTCGGGCGATGACGCGGTCAGGATCGGTGTCTGGAATTCGGTGAAATCCTGCGCCACCATGCGCGCTCGGATCGACTGGATGATCCTGGCGCGAAGCATGATGTTGTCGTGCGGGCGGGTCCGGCGCAGGTCGAGATAGCGATAACGAAGCCGCGTCTCCTCGCCGGAATCGGCATCCGAATTCACCTGCAGGGGCAATGTATCCGCCGCCGACTGTACCTCGAAACTCTCGATTCGAACCTCGACATGCCCGGTTGGCAACGCGGTGTTGATCGTCTCGTCACTGCGCTTCAGGACGGTGCCGGTGATGGTCACCACGGATTCAAGTCGTGTTGCCTCGACAGCGGCAAAGCTGGGGTCGGAGGAATCAACAACGCATTGCGTCAGCCCGTAATGATCGCGCAGATCGACAAAAACAAGCTGGCCGTGATCGCGCTTCCGGTTGATCCAGCCCGACAGGCGAACCGACTGGCCCACATTGGCCTCGGCAAGCTCGCCGCATGTGTGTGAGCGATAGGCGTGCATCTTGATACTCCGACTGGGAACTGGGGGCGACAAAACCGGTCCTGGGGCCGGTCCGGGGGCCGTCTGCCTTGAAAGGCGCGCGCAGTATGCAAAGATTGCCGGGCTTCCGCAACATGCTTGTCACGGTGGCCCGGCGGCGGTCCCGTGAGGGCTTAGTCGCGGCCGCGCCGCCGGCCGCGGCCACGGCGACCGGCACCGCCAGCAGGCCGTGCTTCACCCGGCGCTGGAACATCCTTCCACGGCCTGCCAAGCGCGGCCAGCGCGGCATCACTGTCGAAGACGCGGGCCGGCGTGGCCCGAAGCGCCGCCGCCATCGCCGCCACATGATCAGGTGTGGTGCCGCAACAACCGCCGATGATGCTGATCCCGGCATCCCGCGCGAAACAGGCATATTCGGCCATCAATTCCGGCGTCCCGTGATAATGAATGCCGCCATCGACATATTCCGGGATGCCGCAATTGCCCTTGGCGATGACCGGTGTCTCGACCACCGGCACCATCTCCCGCACCGAATGCAGGAGTTCTGCCGGACCGATGCCACAATTCGCACCGACACAGGCGGCGCCGAACCCGGCCGCCTGCCGTGCGAAATCGGCCGGTGTGACACCCATCATGGACCTGGCGGCGGTATCGAAGGTCATGCAGGCCGCCACCTCAAGACCGGTTGATGCCGCGGCGTCGATCGCCGCCTGGACCTCTTCCAGCGACGACATCGTCTCGACCCACAGCAGATCGGCTCCACCCTCGGCAAGGGCTTCGGCCTGTTCGGTAAAGGCGGCGCGGGCGTCATCATAATCAAGCGCGCCCATCGGTGCGAACAGCTCACCGGTCGGGCCGATGGAGCCGGCGACAAGGACCGCACGGCCATTGCGATCCCGGCCCGCATCGGCCGCGACGCGGGCAAGACGCGCCGCCGCATGATTGAGTTCACCAACGCGGTCCTGGGCCTCATGAAGGCGAAGCCGATGATGCGTGCCGCCAAAGGAGTTGGTCAGAACAAGCTGCGAGCCGGCGTCGATGAAGGCGGCGTGGAGCGCCCCGACCTCCTCCGGCCGCTCGACATTCCACAGTTCGGGCGGATAGCCGGTCTCAAGACCCTGTTTGAAATAGTTGGTGCCAGTGGCACCATCTGCGAGAACCCAGCCTGTCTCGGCGATAGCTGTATTCAGTTTGGTCATGGGCGGTGATGTGTCTTTCTGCTGGCTGTCTTTCTTTCTGGCTGGCTGTTTCCTGGCTAGCCGCGACGGCGACGGGTCGGCCGTCGCACGACACCGGTCGCGGCGGCGCGCCGGTCACGAAGTTCATCCAGCAACGCACGCTGCTCACCGGCGGCCATCGACCGCCAGGCGGCGATTTCAGCACCGGTGCGGAAACACCCCAGACACTGACCCGAAGCCGGGTCGAGCCGACAAACCGAAATACAGGGTGAGGGAAGGGCGGCATTGTCCGTCGCGCGGCTCATCTCGTCTCACCCCTTGCCGGTGGCTGGCGGACCGTCCGCCGGTCAGGCGGCGACGCTCTCACCGTCGTCAGACAGCAACACGTCGTTCAATGATGCAAGCGCCGCGTCAAGATTCTCGCGGCCGGCAACAACAAGCTTGCCATCGACACCAACCCCGGTGTCGCCATCACGCGCCGGCGCGGCCAGATCGACAAGATCGAGAAGCGCGCTCGCCTCCTCAAGCGCCAGCACCGGCATGTCCTCGCGGGTGAAGGCCCGCATCAGACGCTTGGCGTGCGCCTCGGGGGACAATGTCGTGACATGCCGCTCACCGGACGGGATGATCAGTGCGTCGTAATCGATGGCGAGCGTCGTCGACAGCGTCGAATCAACAGGATAGGACATACCCCAGCCGCTTCCATTCCAGGCATTCGTCAGGCCGGCATCGCGTGAGATGACACGCAGTTTTGCGTTGACGGACATCATGGCGCGCTGAATGGCGATGAAAATGTCCTCGTCAAAGCCGCTGGCGACCATGATGGCGACGGTTTTGCCTGTGAAATTGGAAAGCTGCATCTATCAAGCTCCTGTGCTGGGAAGGTGATGGCCCGTGACCGGTCTCTGCGGGTCCGCTCGCCCAACACCGGACAGGCTTGTCCGGAGGCGGCTGTTGGCAGGGAGTGGTGACGAGAATTTGACGCTGATATACAGTCCCTTTGCGGCAGGTTCAACCCTGTATTGTCAAATGTATCGTCAGTCGCCGGTTCAGCCCGCCGGTTCCGGTCCGGCGCGAACAAGGTCATCGGCGGTGTCGATATCACGATGAATGCTGTCATCATGCCAGCTGATGCTGTTCACCGCGGCCGGATTCTCGCTCAGGACCCGCCTGCCGCCCATATCGCCGCTGAGCCCTTCAAGCGCCGCGAAGAACCCGCGGCCCCACAGAACCGGATTGCCGCGCCGCCCTTCATGAACCGGGAATGAAATACGCGTTTCATGATCACCAAGCCCACCATGGTCACGAATCATCTCGGCCACAAGATCGGGCGCGATGAAAGGCATGTCGCCAAGCGCGATCAACGCGCCGGACACCGCATCCGGCAGGGCGGCGATCCCGGCCGCCACCGACCCGGCCTGGCCAGCCGCATAATCCGCATTATGTGCAAAGGTGACATCCAGCCCGGCAAGCGCCGCGACGACATCCTCATGCTGATGGCCGGTCACCACCACAAGATCCCTGATCCCGCCATCCAGCATCGCCAGCGCCGCGCGCCGCACCAGCGGCTCGCCGTCAATCTCGATGAGGAGCTTGTTGACATCGCCCATCCGCCGGGACGATCCGGCAGCCAGCAGCACGCCGCCAATGGTGATGGTGCCCGGCTGCCGGCGTTCAACCATCTTTCGTGGCAGGGGGCGCGACGCGATCTCCATCAGCAGCCCGCCAATGGCCATATCGGCGATTTCGTCATCATCGATCTCGATACCGGCCAGCACCAGCTGCAGCACCCAGTCGAACCCGTTCAACCGGGGTGAGCGCGCGCAGCCTGGCATGCCGATCACCGGCATCTCGCCAAGCCGTGCCATCATCAGCAGATTGCCCGGGTCGGCAGGCAGGCCAAGCCTGTCGATGCTGCCGCCGGCCACCTCGACAGCCGCTGGCACAACATCCCGCCGGTCACTGATGGCCGAAGCGCCGCAAATCAGGATCGCCTTGGCGCCATGGCGTCGCGACTCGCCGATGGCAGCGGCAATGTCGGCGCTGTCATGCGCGACGATGCGGCTGTCGACAAGCGCGCAGCCAAGCTGGTCAAGGCGCTGCTTCGTCACTTTCTCGGTGGCCGTCAGCAGCGCCGGCTTCATCCCCTCGACACGGGTCTGAATCAGCGCGAAAGGCCTTGCGTGAAGCGGGTGAAAACTGAAAACCGGCATCCCGCCAGCCTCGCTGATGGCCGCATCGACGACGGATTCGGGCAGGCTATAGGGGATGATTTTCAGGGTGGCGACCATATCGCCATCCTCGAGCAGCTGGTTATGCTGAACGCAGGCCAGCGTGATCCCCTCATCCACCCGGTTGAGCTGTTTCAGCCGCTGTCGGTCAAACCTGACAAGGCCGCGCCCGACGGCATAGATATTGACGCGGCCGGTGGCGGCGGGCGACATCCGCAGGCCGGACGGCACCAGCGCCGTCGCCAGCCTGTCGGCGGCGCTGTCCTCGTCAAGATCCCCCGGCTCCAGCCGCGCCACAGTGACTGTTTCAATGCCGGCGGCAATCAACCGCGCGATGTCGGCACTGCCCAGCCTCGTGCCCTTGCGGATCCGGCCATCGGGAAGATAGACAGCATGGGCAAGGATGCCACCTTCACAGGAGTCCGGCGCTGTCGGTCCGAACTTCATGCCGGCCTGCCCGTTCGCTCGATGGCGATCATCTGGGCAAGGATCGAGACGGCAATCTCGGCCGGTGTTCTCGCCCCGATATCCAGCCCCACCGGCCCGTGAATCCGCGCCAGATCACCATCACCGAACCCGGCCTCACGAAGCCGGTCACAGCGCGCCGCATGCGTGCGCCGCGACCCGAGGCAACCGATATAGAACGCCTCGCTTGCCAGCGCCGCCCGCAACCCCGGATCGTCGATCTTCGGATCATGCGTCAGGGTCACGATCGCGGTGCGGGCATCGGGCCGCAAGGTGGCCAGCGCCTCGTCGGGCCAGGCGGTCATGCATGTTGTGTCGGGAAACCGGCTTTCAGTGCCAAACACGGCGCGCGGGTCGATGACAACAACATCATAGCCGGCCTGCCGCGCCATCGGTGCCAGGAACTGTGTGATATGCACACCGCCAATGACGACAACACGCCGCGGCGGCTGATGGATAAAGGTGAACTGCGCCTCATCCCCGGACAGCGCGGAATCTGAACCCGCCGCGCCGCTATATATCTTCAGCATCGCACCTGACCGCGCATCAAGCGTCACCGCCCCGGCGCGGCGTGCGGCCATGTCATCCGCCAGCGTTTCAAGATCCGCCAGCGGCAGGCCGTCTTCACCCACCGGCGTCACAAGAATGGCGATCCGGCCGCCACAGGACAGCCCCACCTCCCAGGCGGCGGCGTCGGCAACGCCGAAATCGAGCCGCGTACCGGTGCCCGCAGCAAGTGATTCCAGCGCGGCGTCGATCACCGCGCCCTCGACGCACCCTCCCGAAACCGACCCCTCGACGCTCATGTCGTCGCGCACCACCATCACACTGCCGACCGGACGCGGCGATGACCCCCAGGTCCGGATGACAAAGGCAAGCGCCACGCCATGACCCGCCGCCGCCCATTGTCGTGCCGTCGCGATCAGGCTGGCATTGGTCATTGTATCGGTGCTTTGACCGGTCATCTCCGCCTCCTTACGCCTCGGCCTGCACGGCCCGAAGCCGGTCATGCCATCCGTCAAGATCATGGTGCCGCCAGCCTGCCGGCAGGTCAGCGGCGAGAACACCGGCAAGGTCGGCCATACTGTCAAGCGAGTGGATCGGCACAAAGGCATCGACATGCGGCAGAATCTGCCGGATGCCGGTGCTTCGCGGCTCGAACCCGTCAAAACGCAGCAGCGGGTTCAGCCAGATCAGCCGCGCGCAGGATTTGTGCAGCCGCTCAATCTCGAAACCCAGATTGTCGTCGCTGTCACGGTCCAGCCCGTCGGTAATCAGCAGCACGACAGCCCCCTGACCAAGAACACGGCGCGACCAGTCGCGGTTGAAGCTGGCGACAGCGCTGGAGATGCGGGTCCCGCCCGACCAGTCCTCGACAAGCATGGAGACATTCCGCAGCGCCGCATCCGGGTCGCGCCCCTGCATCTGCCGCGTGATATTTGTCAGGCGGGTGCCGAACAGAAAGCTGTGCACGGTGCCGCGCCGCTGCGTCAGCGCGTGGGTGAAACGAAGCAGCATGCGTGAATAGCGCTCCATCGACCCGGAAATATCGCAGATCACGACAAGCGGGCGTGGCTGCCGGCGCGGCGTCTCGCGGACCGGCAGCGCCAGCCCGCCATTCCGCGTCATGCGGCGCAGCGTCTGCCGGAAGGACAGGCGGCCGCGGCTGCCATGTGTCCGGAAGCGGCGCGAGGGACGGTGTGGTAGCGGAAGCCGCATCATATCGACGACATGTTCGGCTTCGGCAATCTCGGCCACCGACATCTGCTGGAAATCCATGCTGCGAAAATGCTCGTCCGCCGATGACGTCATCGACATGTCGATCTCGACGCGCTCGCTGTCCTCGATCGCGGACTCCGGCGGCGGCGCGTCCGGGCGCAGCGCCTCCTCGACGCGGCGCGCCGTTGGCGACGCTTCCTCGCTCTCGCCCTCCCGCGCCAGCGTCGGCAGCAGCAGGTCGCGCATTTTTTCCAGCAGGCGCGGATTGCGCCAGAAGATGTGAAAGGCCTGGTCGAACAACAACCGGTCCTCCGGCCGCTTCACGAGGCAGCTTGCCAGCGCATGATAGAACTCGTCACGATTGCCAAGATCGATCTCGCGGCTGGCCTCGACACAATCCAGCACCGCCGCCGGCCCGACCGCCATGCCGGCCCGCCGCAGCGTCCGCACGAAATGGGCGATATTCTCGGCAAGCTTCATGCCGCGCCATGCCTCACGGCGCCGTCGCGGCGCCGGAAAATCAATGATCGTGGCATTCGGTGTCGTCATCCGGCGCGATATCCCGACATTTCGGCCTGGACCTCGGTCAGCATGCGCGCCGCCTCGCTGCCGGTGATCCGGGCGATGTCATCCTGATATTTCAGCAACACGCCCATCGTCGAATCGGCCCGGGCCGGATCGATGGCGACACAGTCCAGCTCGACCAGCGCCTGCGCCCAGTCGATTGTCTCGGCAACCCCGGGGGCCTTGAACAGGTTGGCGTCGCGAAGCTTGTGGACAAACCGCACAACCTGTTCGCTGAGGTCGGCAGGTGCCTCGGGGGCGCGGCGTTTCAGGATCGCCAGCTCGTCCTCGAGCGAGGGATAATCAACCCAATGATAGAAACAGCGGCGTTTCAGCGCGTCATGGATTTCGCGGGTCCGGTTCGAGGTGATGATGACAATCGGCGGTGTGGCGGCCGCCACGGTGCCGAATTCCGGAATCGTCACCTGCCAGTCCGACAGGATCTCCAGCAGATAGGCCTCGAAAGCCTCATCGGCGCGGTCCAGCTCGTCAATCAGCAGCACCGGCGCGCCGGCCTCATCGGCGCGGAGCGCCTCAAGCAGCGGCCGCTCGATCAGATTTTCAGCCGTGAACAGCTCGGCGCTCGACAGCTGGCCCTGGCCGGCGCTCTGGATCTCGATCATCTGGCGGGCATAATTCCATTCATAGGCGGCGGCGGCGATATCCAGCCCCTCATAGCATTGCAGCCGGATCAGACGCCGGCCAAGCAACGCCGCCAGCGTCTTCGCCACCTCGGTCTTGCCGACCCCGGCCTCGCCCTCAAGGAACAGTGGCCGCTGCCTGCGAAGCGCCAGGAACAGGCTCACAGCAAGCCCGTCGGACAGAATATAATCCTGCCCGGCCATGTCCTCGGTCAATGATGACACCGTTTTCGGCATATCTGGTTTTGGCCTATCCGGACCCATTGGCCCCTCCCTGCATCGACGTATGACAGCGCCTCGCGGGCTGCTGTAACATTGTCGACATCACCACATTACACCCGGTTAAAGCGATATGGGCGAGACGATTTGCCACCGCCACCACACGCGATTGTGCACACAAATCTGTTTACATGATGTTTGCAAGGCTAGACGATATTCAAGAGTGCGGCCGCACAACTGTACAAAATGCGAAGACCGCGCCGCGAACTATGGAGGAATGAAATGACAATGGTGAACCTCACCTTGAACGGGAAGCAGGTCAGCGCGGATGTGCCTGACAATACACTTCTCGTCACTTTCATCAGGGAAACAATGGGCCTGACCGGCACGCATGTCGGATGCGACACCAGCCAGTGCGGCGCCTGCGTCGTGCATGTTGACGGCGAATCGCTGAAATCCTGCACCATGCTAGCCGCCGCCGCCGAGGGCGCGAGCGTCACCACGATCGAGGGAATCGCCGAAGGTGACAGCCTGCACCCGATGCAGCAGGCCTTTCACGAGAATCACGGGCTGCAATGCGGGTTCTGCACACCCGGTATGGTGATGTCGGCCATCGAACTGGTCCAGGACAATCCAAACCCGAGCGAGACCGAAATCCGCGAGGGACTCGAAGGCAATATCTGTCGCTGCACCGGATACCACAATATCGTGAAATCCGTGCAAGCCGGCGCGAAAATGATGGGAGGGTGAGACATGCCTGAAGGAAGCATCAAAGACGGTATCGGCGCCTCGGTGCGCCGCAAGGAGGACAAGCGGTTCCTGACCGGATCCGGTCGTTATACGGCTGACATCACCCGCCCGGGCCAGCTTCACGTTCATTTCATCCGCTCGGTCCACGCGCATGCCAACATCAAGGCGATCCGCAAGGACGCCGCCGCGGCCGCCGACGGCGTTGTCGCCATCTTCACCGGCGAGGATGTTGCGGCCGACGGAATTGGCGGGCCGATCTGCGGCTGGGTCGTCACCAACCGTGACGGCTCGCCAACCAATGAGCCGCCGCATCCAATTCTGGCAAATGGCGCGGTGCGCTATGTCGGCGACCATGTCGTCGCGGTGATTGCCGAAACGCTCGAACAGGCGATGAACGCCGCCGAGCTGGTCGAGATCGATTATGAGGTGCTGGCACCGGTGGTTGATCTGGCAAATGCCGGATCAGGCCCGCAGATCCATGAAAATGTGCCTGGCAACATGTATTTCGATTTCGAGCTTGGTGATGAGGCGGCAGCTGCGGCGGCGCTTGATTCGGCGGCGACCGTGGTCGAGCTGGAGGTGCGCAACAACCGGCTGATCCCGAACGCGATGGAGCCGCGGGCGGCGCTGGCGGAATATGACCCGATCGATGATTCCTACACGCTGTTCACGACCTCGCAGAACCCGCATCTGACGCGGCTTGTGATCGGGGCCTTCATGCTGAGCATCCCGGAATCGAAGCTTCGTGTCGTCGCACCCGATGTCGGCGGCGGATTCGGATCGAAGATCTATGTCTATCCCGAAGAAGCGGTCTGCACCTGGGCCAGCAAGAAGCTGCAACGCCCGGTCAAATGGACCGCCGACCGCAGTGAATCCTTCCTCGCCGACGCGCATGGCCGCGACCACATCAACAAGGTCCGGATGGCGCTCGACAAGGACAACCGGATCACCGGCCTGCGGGTTGATACCGTGGCCAATATCGGGTCCTACCTGTCCGCCTTCTCGGTTGTGACGCCGACCATCCTGCATGCCCCGCTGCTGTCGGGCTGCTACCAGATCCCGGCGATCTACACCAATGTGAAGGGCATGGCGACGACGACCGCGCCGGTTGACGCCTATCGCGGCGCCGGCCGTCCGGAAGCGACCTACCTCCTTGAACGGGTGATGGACACCGCGGCACGCCAGGTCGGCATGGACCCGGCCGAGTTCCGGCGGATGAACTTCATTCCGAAGGATGCGTTCCCGTATCAGACGCCGGTGGCGCTGCAATATGACATCGGCGACTATGAGCCGCCGCTGGACAAGGCGCTGGAGATGATCGACTACAAGGGCTTCGAGGCGCGCCGTGCCGAGGCCGCGTCGCGCGGCAGATATCGCGGCATCGGCCTGTCGAGCTATATCGAGGCCTGCGGCATCGCGCCGTCGGCGGTCGCCGGCGCGCTTGGCGCGCGTGTGGGCCTGTATGAATCGGCGACGGTTCGTGTCGATCCGACCGGCACCGTCAATGTGTTCACCGGCACGCACAGCCATGGCCAGGGCCATGACACCACCTTCGCGCAGATCGTCGCCGACAAGCTTGGCGTCGATATCGGCAGCGTCGAGATCATCCACGGCGATTCGGACAGAATTCCGTTCGGCATGGGAAGCTACGGTTCGCGCTCGCTTGCCGTTGGCGGCGCGGCCATCGCCAAGGCGGTCGACAAGGTGATCGAGAAATCAAGGATCATCGCCGCGCATCTGATGGAGGCGGCCGATGCCGATGTGGTGTTCGCCGACGGCAAGTTCACCGTCGCCGGCACCGACAATGAGAAGGGGTTTGGCGAGATCGCGCTGGCGGCCTATGTGCCGCACAATTATCCGCATGACCGGCTGGAGCCGGGTCTTGAGGAAACGGCGTTCTATGACCCGCTGAACTTCACCTACCCGTCGGGAACGCATATCGCCGAAGTCGAGATCGACCCGTCGACCGGCGTTGTCGAGCTTGTCGACTGGGCCTGCTGCGACGATTTCGGCAATCTGATCAACCCGATGATTGTCGAGGGGCAGGTTCATGGCG
>JAYQDX010000074.1:0-10822 GCA_038138545.1 Rhodobiaceae bacterium
TCGGGCCTTCCGGATTGACATAGATCAGGCCCATCTGCACGGCGGCAAGCGGGTTTTCCAGCTCGCGCTCACCGGTATAGCGCTTGTCGCCAAGCCAGGTGTCCTCGGTGCCCCAGTAGATATCCTCTTCCGGCTCCCACATATCCTCGCGGCCTCCGGAGAAACCGAAGGTTTTGAAGCCCATCGATTCCAGCGCGCAATTGCCGGTGAAGATCATCAGGTCGGCCCATGACAGGCGCTCGCCATATTTCTGCTTGATTGGCCAGAGCAAGCGACGGGCCTTGTCGAGATTGCCATTGTCGGGCCAGCTGTTCAGCGGCGCGAAACGAAGCGTTCCCGATCCGGCGCCACCACGCCCGTCACCGGTGCGGTAGGTGCCGGCACTGTGCCATGCCATGCGAATGAACAGCGGACCATAATGCCCGTAATCGGCCGGCCACCATTCCTGGGAATCGGTCATCAGGGCGAAGATTTCCTGGCGCAGCACATCGAGATCAACCGTCTTGAAGGCCTCGGCATAGCTGAACGCCGATCCCATCGGGTTCGACAGCGCCGAATTCTGATGCAGGATCTTCAGGTTCAGCTGGTTCGGCCACCAGTCCCGGTTCGACCGCACCCCGAAGGTCGTGTGCTTGATCCCCCCGTGCATCACGGGGCATTTGTTTTGCTCGTTCATCCTTGTCTCCGCTGGTTGGCGTCGCAGCCATGATGCCCGCTTTGGCGGGCGTGATTCCTGTACTGATGGTATGGAGCGTTCCGCGCAAAATCAAGCAGTTTGGAATGACTTTAAACTGTCTATTTTTGTCACATCAACGCGCTATACAAGGTGTTGATGACAGCCGGCTCTCAATCGTCACGCGGCGAAATATGGATCAGCACGTCGACCGAATGGATGGTATGACCGTCCGGCGCGCCGGGAAGCGAGGCCAGCGTCACCGCGCCGGCCGGGATGTCGATCAGCTGATCGCGCTCGGCATCATAGAAATGATGGTGGTGCTCGGTATTCGTGTCGAACACGCTGTGTTCATTATGGACCGTGACACGGCGCAGCAATCCGGCCTCGGTAAACTGGTTCAGGGTGTTGTAGACGGTGCCGCCAGCCATATGTGTGCCGGTGTCGCGAATTTCGCGGGCCAGGCTGTCAGCGGATACATGGCGGTGCCGGCCATCGAGCAGCAGCTCGGCGATCAGCAGGCGCTGGCGGGTCGGCCGCAGACCAGCGTCGCGAAGGCGCTGTGCCAGAACCGTGTCACCTTGCGCGTGACTGTCATTCAAGATCACGTCAACCATCGTGCCAAGAAACATGCTTGCTTGGCCATCTGTTGTCAATAATCCTTGGCCTCAGGGGCTGTTTCGTGCTTTTTTGAGGGCCGGTTGGCGGCATGGTCATGGAGGATGGATGACCGTCGGCGCCCACGAATCCTCTGCCGAATGCCCGAGGGGCAGATGGCCCCACAGATTTCGGTTTCACTTCACATCCGGGGACAGACCATATGCCGCCACTGCAGCAGAACGCCTTTAGTTATGACGATCTTATCACCTGCGCGAAGGGCGAGCTTTTCGGGCCCGGCAATCCGCAATTGCCGATGCCACCGATGCTGATGTGTGACCGGATCACCGAGATCAACGATACCGGCGGCGCGCATGGCAAGGGGCAGATCGTCTCGGAGTTCGACCTGAAACCCGATCTGTGGTTCTTCCCCTGCCATTTCGAGGGCGATCCGGTGATGCCGGGATGCCTTGGCATGGATGCGCTGTGGCAGCTTGTCGGATTTTTCCTCGGCTGGGCCGGCGGCGAGGGGCGCGGGCGCGCCCTGTCGGTCGGCGAGGTGAAATTCACCGGCCAGATCCTGCCGACAAACAAGCTTGTCCGCTACGAGATCGACATGAAGCGGGTGATCATGCGGCGGCTCGTCATGGGCATTGCCGATGGCCGTGTCATCTGTGACGGCGAGACCGTTTTCGAGGCCAATGACATTCGTGTCGGCCTGTTCAAGCCAGAGGAGGCCTGATCATGCGCCGCGTCGCCATCACCGGCATCGGTATCGTATCCTCGATCGGCAACAATGTCGCCGAGGTCACGGACTCGCTCCGCGAGGGCCGTTCGGGAATCGTCCATGCGCCGGAATATGCCGAGCTCGGTTTCCGCAGCCAGATCCACGGCACCGTCAAGATGGACATCGCCGAGCATATTGACCGCAAGCAGCTTCGTTTCATGGGGGACGGCGCTGCCTATGCGGTACTGGCCATGGAACAGGCGATCGCCGATTCCGGCCTTGGCGAGGATCAGGTCTCGAACCCGCGCACCGGGCTGATTGCCGGGTCCGGCGGCCCCTCGACAGCCAATATGATGCAGGCCTTCGACGTCACCCGCGAAAAAGGCCCGAAACGGGTTGGCCCCTATATGGTGCCGCGCTGCATGTCATCCACCGTGTCGGCCTGTATCGCCACCTTCTTCAAGATCAAGGGAGTGAATTTCTCGATCACCTCGGCCTGCTCGACCTCGGCGCATTGCATTTCCTCGGCTGTCGACGCCATTCGCAACGGCAGCCAGGATATCGTGTTCGCCGGTGGCGGCGAGGAGCTTCACTGGACCCTGTCGGTGCTGTTCGATGCGATGGGCGCCATGTCGTCGAAATATAACGACACGCCGGAACGCGCCTCGCGCGCCTATGACGCCGACCGTGACGGATTCGTCATCGCCGGCGGTGGCGGCATGGTCGTTGTCGAGGATATGGATCACGCGCTGGCCCGCGGCGCGAAGATCTATGCCGAGATTGCCGGCTATGGCGCGAATTCCGACGGCCATGACATGGTTGCGCCATCCGGTGAGGGCGCGGTCCGCTGCATGGAACTGGCGCTTGCCGGATTCGATGGCGCGCCGATTGCCGAACCTGTCGATTACATCAACGCGCATGGCACCTCGACACCGGTTGGCGATGTCAAGGAGCTGGACGCGGTGCGCGAGGTGTTTGGCCCGCGCGGCTATCTGCCGACGGTGACCTCGACAAAGTCGCTGACCGGCCACTCGCTTGGCGCGACCGGCGTCCAGGAAGCCATCTACACGCTGATCATGATGCAGGAGGGCTTCATCGCCGCCTCGGCCAATATCGAGACACCGGACCCGGCCATCGGCGACATTCCGGTGCCGACCGCACGGGTCGATGATGTCGATATCAGGCTGGCGCTCTCGAACTCCTTCGGATTCGGCGGCACCAACGCCACATTGGCGTTGCGGAAGGTCTGACATGGGCGGGGGCATTCTTGCCGGCAAGCGCGGGCTGATCATGGGTGTCGCCAATGAGCGGTCCAGCGCCTGGGGTATCGCCGCCGCCGCCGCCGGGGCCGGCGCCGAACTTGCCTTCACCTACCAGATGGAGGGGTTCGGCAAGAGGCTTCGCCCGCTTGCCGAATCGGTGGGATCGGATCTGATGGTCGAATGCGATGTGGCCGAGGAAGGCGCTGTCGCCGGCGCGTTCGACTGGCTTGCCGGCCACTGGTCAAGTATCGATTTCGTTGTCCATGCGCTGGCCTTTTCCGACAAATCCGAACTGAAAGGCGCCTATTTCAACACCAGCCGCCGGAATTTCATCGATACGATGATGGTGTCGGCCTTTTCCTTTACCGAGGTGGCGCAGGCGGCGCGCGGCATGATGCCGGATGGCGGGTCGCTGCTGACTCTCAGCTATATCGGCGCGCAGCGGATTTCGCCAAACTACAATGTCATGGGTGTCGCCAAGGCGGCACTGGAAAGCTCGGTGCGCTACCTGGCGGTTGATCTTGGCGGGCAGAATATCCGCGTCAACGCGCTGTCGGCGGGGCCGATGAAGACGCTTGCCGGCGCGGCCATCACCGGCGCAAGGCATATCTACCGCCATGCCGAGGACAGCGCGCCGCTGCGCCGCAATCCCGACATCACCGAGGTCGGCCGGTCCGGCCTGTATCTGGTGTCCGACCTGTCATCGGGTGTCACCGGCGAGGTGCATTTCGTCGATGGCGGCTTCAACACAATCGCCGTGCCGCCTGAGGCCGAAGACTGATCCTGCGAACAATCTTACAGGCACAAACACGGGCCGCATTTTGCGCCATGAAAAACGCGCGCCGACGAGGGCGCGCGTTTGCATATGCGGCGGGGTGGGGCGGTGTTACGCCTCGGCAGCCTCGAGATCGTCGCCGGTCTCCTGATCGACACGCTTCATCGACAGCTTGACCTTGCCGCGGTCATCAAACCCGATGACCTTGACCTTGACCGTATCGCCTTCCTTGCAGATATCGGTCGTCTTTTCAGTCCGGCCATTCTGCAGTTCGGAGATATGGACAAGACCGTCCTTGGCCCCGAGGAAATTGACGAAAGCACCGAAATCGACGGTCTTCACGACAGTGCCGTTATAGATCACGCCAAGCTCGGGTTCGGCGACAATGTCACGGATGCGGGCCACCGCGGCCTCGCCGGAGGCGCCGGTGACAGCCGCCACCTTGACGGTGCCGTCATCATCGATATCGATCTTGGCGCCGGTGGTCTCGCAGATCTCGCGGATGATCTTGCCGCCCGGGCCGATGATATCGCGGATCTTGTCGACCGGAATGCTCAGCGTGGTGATCTTCGGCGCGCTGTCCGCCAGCCCGTCACGGGCCGAGGTCAGGGCCTTTGCCATCTCATCCAGAATATGCAGACGGCCATCCTTGGCCTGGCCAAGCGCGATCTCCATGATTTCCGGCGTGATCGAGGTGATCTTGATATCCATCTGCAACGAGGTGATCCCGGCCTCGGAGCCGGCCACCTTGAAGTCCATGTCGCCAAGATGATCCTCGTCACCGAGGATATCCGACAGCACGGCGTAATCGTCACCTTCCTTGATCAGACCCATGGCGATGCCGGCCACCGGGCGATCAACCGGCACGCCGGCATCCATCAGCGCCAGCGACCCGCCACAGACCGTGGCCATCGAGGATGAACCGTTCGATTCGGTGATCTCGGAGACAAGCCGCACCGTGTAGGGGAAATCCTCCTTGCGCGGCAGCAGGGGACGCAGGGCCCGCCAGGCAAGCTTGCCATGGCCGATCTCGCGGCGTCCCGGCGATCCAACGCGGCCGGCTTCGCCAACCGAATAGGGCGGGAAGTTGTAGTGCAGCATGAAGTTCGAGCGACTTTCACCGACAAGCGCGTCAATAATCTGCTCGTCCTGACCGGTGCCAAGCGTGGCCACAACCATCGCCTGCGTCTCGCCACGCGTGAACAGCGCCGAGCCATGGGCCCGCGGCAGGAAGCCGGCCTCGGCGACGATCTGCCGGACCGTCTTTGTGTCACGGCCGTCAATCCGCGATCCGGTCTTCAGGATCGAGCCACGAACGACATCGGCTTCCTTGCCCTTGATCAGGCTGCCAACGAGAACGCCGTCATACTCCTCGCCGAGCTTTTCCTTGATCTCGGTGCGAACCTCGCCAAGCGCCGTCTGGCGTTCGGTCTTGTCGGCGATCTGATAGGCGGCGGCGAATTTCTTGTCGAAACCGTCGATGACAGCCTGAATTTCGGCTATCTCGGCTGGCGCCTCGGGAAGCGGGCGCGGCTCCTTGGCACAGTTCTCGGCAAGCTCGATGATGGCGTCGAGAACCGGCTTCATCGCGTCATGGCCGAAATTGACCGCGCCAAGCATGACCTCCTCGGACAGCTCCTGAGCTTCGGATTCGACCATCAGCACGCCTTCATGCGTGCCGGCAACGACGAGGTCGAGGTCGGTTTCCTCCATCTGCGCCACGGTCGGGTTGAGAACATAGGCATCATCGATCCAGCCAACGCGCGCCGCCGCGATCGGGCCGAAGAACGGCACGCCGGACAGGCACAAGGCCGCCGACGCGCCAATCATCGCGGCGATATCGGGGTTGTTCTCCATGTCATGCGCCAGCACGGTACAGATCACCTGCGTCTCGCATTTGAAGGAGGACGGGAACAGCGGCCGGATCGGACGGTCGATCAGGCGGCAGACCAGCGTTTCATTTTCGGAAGGCCGGCCCTCGCGCTTGAAGAAGCCGCCCGGGATCTTGCCGGCGGCAAACGCCTTTTCCTGGTAATTGACCGTCAGCGGGAAAAAATCCTGCCCCGGCCGCGGGCTGTGCGCCGCCACGGCGGTACAGAGGACGGTGGTCTCGCCGAGGCTGACCATGACCGCGCCATCGGCTTGACGGGCAACCTTGCCGGTTTCCAGAACAAGCGGGGTGCCGTTCCAGTCAAGCTCTTTGCGGAAAATCTTGAACATCGTTGTGTATCTCTTTCATCATCACAATGCCGGGCCCGTTAAACGAACATGACCTCTGCACAGGCCGTTCATGGCCGCGCGTCGGCTACAGGAAATTGGTCCGTGGATGTGCTTGGGGGGATGACCGCCGCTCGGTCCGCGGTGTCGGTCTATTGGGCCCCCGCGCCATCATCTATGGGCCCCGGCGTTTTTGTCTGGTCTCCTGTTCGGCGCTGTTGTGGCATGCGTCCGGCCAAAAAGCAAACAAGAAATATGCGCGCCGATACCGGCCATGAGAAAGGCCCGGCTGCGCTGGCGGCCGGGCCTGATTTCAGACGGGCATGCCCGTTGATGTCGCGTGGATTACCGGCGCAGCCCAAGGCGGCCGATCAGCGCCTTATACGCGCCTTCATCGCCCTTCTTGATGTAATCGAGAAGATTGCGGCGCTGGCCGACCATCGACAGCAGACCACGGCGCGAGCCGAAATCCTTCTTATGCGTCTTCAGATGCTCGGTCAGATTGACGATCCGTTCGGTCAGGATGGCGACCTGCACGGCAGCCGAGCCCGAATCCGTTTCCGATTTGCCGAATTCCTTGATGAGTTCAGCCTTGCGTTCATTTGTAATCGACATCGAAACCTCCTTTGGTTTCTCCTTCGGCGCGCTTGCCGACGGATCAAAGATTGAATACGCGAAGCGGCTGCAACCGGCCGGCCTTCACCGTGACAAGCGCCACCGGATCAGTGCCGGACAGAGCCACCCCGGTTCCGGCCGACGCCACTTCCGCGAAGCGCGCCGCGGCCGAGGGGCCAAGCGCCGGAAGTGTCTGACCGTGACGGAGTTTTGCCGCCTCACCCGCCGATACGGGCAACGCCGGGATGTCGTCCAGCGCACTCGTAACGGGCTTCAGATGCTCGAAAGCGGCGGCACTATGCTCCAGCTCCTCCAAAAAAGCCAGCGAAATCGCGTCTTCCTCAGAAAACGGGCCGACCGACAGCCGCCGTAATCGGCTGACATGTCCGGCGCTTCCCAATGCCAGCGCGATATCGCGGGCCAGCGAGCGGATATAGGTACCCTTGCCGCAGGCCACAAGGAAGCTGGCACTGTCTTCGGTGACATCCAGCAGCTCCAGCCGTGCGATCTCGACCGGCCGCGACGTTAGTTCGGGGAGCGTGTCAAGCCCGTCCGCAACCGCCTTGCGGGCGATGTCATAGGCCCGCGCGCCATCGATCTTGATGGCCGAGAAGATTGGCGGCCGCTGGTCAATGCTGCCGGTAAAGCGTGGCAGGATCGCGACAATTTCATCACGCGTCGGCCGCACATCCGACGTCGCGACAGCGCTTCCCTCACGGTCATCGGTTGTTGTCTGAACACCGAAACTCACCGTGAAGCTGTAGGATTTGGCACCCTGCATGGCAAAGGACACCGTTTTGGTCGCCTCGCCAAGCGCGATCGGCAGGATACCGGTGGCCAGCGGGTCGAGCGTGCCGCCATGGCCGGCCTTGGCGGCGGCAAACACACGCCGCACAATCCCGACAGCGCGCGACGAGCTGAGGCCCTCCGGCTTGTCAAGGATCACCCAGCCATGAACGGGATTGCCCTTCCGCGACGCCATCGACCCGAAGGCTCAGTCGTCGCTGCGGATGCTGTTGAAGACGACATTCAGCCGCGCGGCATTCTCGAAACTGTCATCAAGCAGGAATTTCAGCCGTGGCACGCGGCGAAGATGCACCCGGCCGGCCACCTCGCGCTGCAATACCGGCGCCAGCCGGTTTAGCGCCGGCAGCACGGTATCGGTGCGCTCGCCGCCAAGCGGCATCGTATAGACGCGGGCATTCGACAGGTCGGGGCTGACGGAGATCTCGGAAATCGTGACGGACACGCCGTCGAGATCGGGGTCGAAAAACGTATCGCGGGTCAGAATGTCCGACAGCGCGTGGCGCAGCATCTCACCAACGCGGAGCTGGCGCTGTGATGGCATGTTGGCGGCGGCCCGCTTCGATTTTCCAGCCATGATGTCCTCATTGTCGCGGACAGCGACGCATCAGTCGAGCGTGCGGGCCACTTCACGAAGCTCGAAACATTCGATCATGTCGCCTTCCTGGATGTCCGAGTAATTCTCGAATCCCATGCCACATTCGAATCCTTCGCGCACTTCCTTGACCTCTTCCTTGAAGCGTCGCAGCGTCTTCAGCGAGCCTTCATGGATCACGACATTGTCACGAAGCAGGCGCACCTTGCAGCCCCGTTTGATGATGCCATCGGTGACCATGCAGCCGGCAACCTTGCCGATCTTGGACACCCCGAAGACCTGGCGAATTTCGGCATAGCCGATGAAGTCCTCCTGCGTGTCCGGGCTGAGAAGACCGCCCATCGCCGCCTTCACCTCGTCGATCAGCTCGTAGATGATCGAATGATAGCGGATCTCGACACCGTCACGCTTGGCAAGGTCGCGCGCCTGCGGAATGGCGCGGACATTGAAGCCGATGACAATGGCGTTCGACGCCGTGGAGAGCGAAATGTCGGATTCGCTGATCGCACCCACGCCGGCGGACAGGATCCGCACCTTCACCTGGTCGGTTCCAAGCTTTTCCAGCGCCACGCGAATGGCTTCCAGCGAACCATGGACGTCGGTCTTGATGACAACCGGCAATTCCTCGGCCTCGCCGGCGGCGATCGCCGACAGCATCTGCTCGACCGACCCGCGCGCGCCGCGGGCGGCCTCACGATCCTTGATCTGGCGCGTGCGATATTCGGCGATCTCGCGGGCCCGCGCCTCGGACTCGACAACAACACAATTGTCACCGGCCATCGGCGTGCCGTTCAGGCCAAGAATCTCGACCGGCCGACCCGGGCCGGCAGATTTCAAATTTTTGCCACGATCATCGAGAAGCGCGCGCACACGACCGCTCTCGGCGCCGACAACGAAGATATCGCCAAGCTTCAGCGTTCCCTTCTGAACCAGCAGGGTCGCCACCGACCCGCGGCCACGCTCGACCTTCGCCTCGACAACAACGCCGCTGGCGGCGCGGTCCGGATTGGCGGTGAGCTCAAGCAGTTCGGCCTGAAGCATGATGGCTTCCTCGAGCTTGTCGAGCCCCTGGCCGGTGATCGCCGAGACATCGACGCACAGAACATCACCGCCATATTCCTCGGTAATGATCTCATGCTGGAGAAGATCGTTCCGCACCCGCTTCGGGTCCGCCTCGGGCTTGTCGCATTTATTCACCGCGACAATCACCGGACAGCCGGCGGCCTTGGCGTGGTTGATCGCCTCGATGGTCTGCTGCATCACCGAATCATCGGCCGCAACGACCAGAATGACGATATCGGTGATGTTCGCCCCGCGCGAGCGCATCTCGGTGAACGCCTCATGGCCCGGCGTATCGATGAAGGTGATCGCGTTGCCGGCCGGCGTCTTGATCTGATAGGCGCCGATATGCTGGGTGATGCCGCCTGATTCACCAGCCGCGACATCGGTCTGCCGGATGGCATCGAGAAGGCTCGTCTTGCCATGATCGACATGGCCCATCACGGTGACGATCGGCGGCCGCGGCTGCAGGCTGGCAGCATCATCCTCTTCACCCTCGAGCCCGATCTCGACGTCGGATTCGGATACACGCTGCACGCGGTGGCCGAATTCCTGCGCGACCAGTTCGGCGGTCTCGCCGTCAATTGTCTGCGCAGCCGTCGCCATCACGCCAAGCTTCATCAGTTCCTTGACCACATCGGCCGTCCGCTCGGCCATCCGGTTGGCGAATTCCGCCACCGAGATAGTGTCCGGAATCACGACATCGCGAACCTGCTTGACCTGCGGCTGTTCATCACGCATCCGCGCCTTTTCACGCTGACGGCGGACCGAGGCGAGCGAGCGCTGGCGCCGCTGTTCATCGCCCGAAAGCGCCTGGGTGATGGTCATCTTGCCGGACTGTCGGCGCCCGGGTCCGTCACGGCGCGGCGCGGCCGGTCGGCGCGAGGGAATCTCCTCGACATGGCGGCGGCGGCGGCCCGGCGCATCGGTTGTCGACGGTGCGGAAGGGGACGGCGCGGACGGTGCCGCGACATTCGCGGTGGCGGCGCGGCGGGCATTCGCCTCGGAATGTTTGCGCGCCTCCTCGCCACGGCGGCGTTCTTCCTCGGCCTCGATTTCCTTCAGCTCGGCAAGTTCGGCGGCGCGGCGGGCCTCGGCCGGATCAAGCGGCGCGGTCGGCACCTCAGGCTGTGTGTCCGCCGCTGGCGCGTCAGACATCGCCGCTTCCGCATCACCGGCTGGCGGTGCGTCATCGACCGGCGCGGCGTCAGGCTTCTTCATGCCCTCCTGCAACGCCCGCACACGGGCGGCGCGTTCCTGCGCGGTCAGACGGTCCTCGGTTGCATCAGCAGCCTCCGCCGGCACGGCTTCCGGTGGCGGCGGAGCGGCGACAGGCTCCGCCTTCGGCGTTGTCGCGCGATGCGGTGCGGCCGGCGCGCGCTTGCGACGCACCTCAACCTGGACGGTGCGACGTCCGGCGCCGCCTGTATTGGCGCGCATCGCCCCCGCCTCGATTCCGCCAAGTGTCAGCTTGCCACCACCGGACAGGCTGAGCTTC
>JAYQDX010000075.1:0-10725 GCA_038138545.1 Rhodobiaceae bacterium
TTGTCGAGGGCAATGACAAGAAGCGCGAGAGGCTGAACTGCATGGAGCATATCCTGTCGCGGATCCCCTATCGCGAAATCCCGCATGACAAGGTTGTGTTGCCTGAGCGCGTGTTCAATCCGGATTACGAACGGCGAACCCTTCCTGACGATCTGTATATCCCCAAGATCTACTGATCACAGCTTGTCCTTGACGGTAAGTCCGGTCATTCCTTCGGGGTCAGCAGATCACGGCGGTCCGGCCTGATGGCGCGACCTTCCGGCTGGCTGTAATCGACATCATCGACGCCGCAGGATATGGCGAAACAGGCAAGCGCCACGGCTTTCGGAATGTCGACCGGCTTGTCCTTGCGCTTGCCCTTCTCGTAATACTGAATGGTGCGAATCTTCAGGCCTAGCTTGCGCGCCGCCCCGGTCTGACTCAGGCCATGCGCTTTCCGCCACCGTTTGAATTCCTTTGCATTCATCGATCAGTCCCGCAATAATTGCGCATATTCTGTGCATTTTATGCATATTTCTCAAGGTATGATCATGAAGGTTGGTGCCATCGCCTATAGAAAGACACCCGCGGGTGTTGAAATCTGCCTTGTCAGCAGTCGCCGTCACAAGGGCAAGCTGACCCTGCCGAAAGGTGAGGTGAAACCGGGCGAGACCCTTGTCACGGCTGTGAAGCGCGAGCTGTTCGAGGAGGCCGGCCTGCGTGGCAAGGTCAGGCAGAGCAAGCGTCCGCTCTGCTTTGCGGCAAAGTCGCGGCAACGTGATCCGGTGTTCTATTTCCTCGTGAAAATCACCGATGTGAAGATGAAATGGCCGGAAAAGTCCGAACGCAAGCGTATTTTCACCGATCTTGCCGGCATGAGCGGCCTGCCGCTTGGCGACGCGCCGAAATCATTGCTTCGGCAGATGCGACAACTGCCGCTCCTCTGCGATGAGAATACCGCCGACCAGCCGGTTGCGGATGAGGAGGCTGCGAACAATCCTGTGCCTTTTCACGCCTCCGCCTTCCGGCGTGCCTTTCCCCGCTGGCGTCGCGGGGCCTGACAGACCGCGACGCGGGCCTGCCGCGATGCTAGGTGGAAAAGGCAATTGCGGCGGCAATGATGGCCAGCGCGATGCCGCCCCGCCCCAGCTGCACAAGCCGCTTCATCAATACGGCGTTGGGGGGGCGCTTCGCCTTCATCGCGCCGTGCACATGGATGTTGCCGAACAGTGACACGCCAAGGACAATCGCCGCGCCAAGGAGCTTGGCGTGAAACGCGCCATTGATGCCGAGCCCGCCATAAAGCAGATGCGCCAGCCCGATGCCGGTAATCCACAGCGTCAGGATCGATCCAAGCCCGATATAGCCGAGCAGGGCGAAGGCCTTGCCGACATGTGGCGGCGGCACCTCGCCGGCGCGGACATAGGCTGATTGCATGATGGTGCTGCCGACTGTGACACCGCCGGCAAACAGGATCGCGAAATAATGCAGGATCTTCAGACCAATTTCCATGATGCCCACCTCCATGGCCAGCTGTTGATCTATGCTGGCCTCATCGACAAACCCAACTCTAGCATGGATTTCATGTCGGTTTTCCCAATTAAGTCAGGATCGATCCGCGACCTTGGCCGCCCAGAATCGTTCTGGCGTCGTTCTGGCGTCGTTCCGGCGATCGTGACAGCATTTGGCGTGTTGGGCGCGCCTTTTTCCAGGGTCAGCCGGCGACAACATGTCCCGGTGGATCCGGGGATCTGCCGCCGCGACCCCACTTGACGAGATGCGGGGGCAACGCGGATCGGGATGCCACGACAGGCCGGCAAATCAACCCGCCGGGGTGTCGGCTGCACAATGCCGGTCAAGACCGATGACTGCCGGCATTGTGGAACGTCAGTTCGCCGCGACTTCCGCCTTGATGGCCTCGGCCTCATAATTGAAGATATAGACGCCGGCGTAATTGTCTTCCTTGTAGACAAAGGTCTGTTTGAGGTCCGCGAACACTTCGGCGGCCTTCACCTCGAAGCGTTTCAGATCGTCACTGGACTCGAACTTTGTCTGGATAGACAGGCTGCCACACTTGCCGATCGAGATGTTCAGCGAGCGCATGTTGCTGTCGACGATAAGCTTGCCGAACGCATCGGAAATGAAGGATGCGGCGACCTTGGCCTCGGCGACACCATTGAACTTGAAATTGAAAATTTTCGCAAACATGGTCAGTCAATCTCCGCAAACATCTCGTCCAGCAGGGCCTCGGCCTCACCACCATCCATCTTGATCCGCTTCATCGCCTTCTGCTGAAGGTTCATGTCGAATTGCAGCCGGCGTCCGGATTCTGTCATCTGGACCCGGCCCGCATCATCAACCTCGGCAAGGCCGACCCGAATGATTCCCGCCGCATCATCGGCGGACACATTCAGCTCGGAGCAGAGCGACACATACATCTTGAAGTCGTCAAGGCCGAAACGCTCATCAACCTTCTGGAAATGCGCCAGCGCGTCAAGCATCCGCTGCGATGTCAGTTCCTTCTGCTTGATCTGCAGATCAAGCATATGCGCTATGCTGTTGGTGATCTTCTTGATCTGCGTGACCTGCTCGTCATTCAATCCCTTGGGCCCGCTCGGATTCAGCATGCACAGCGTGCCAAGCGCGAAATTCTCGCTGTTGATCACCGGAAAGCCGGCATAGCCGGGGCCCTGTTCCATGCCCTGCAGATTCGGATGGTCCTTCCATGTGGGGTCCTTGAGCATGTCCTCCATAAGCAGGGGCTCGGTATCAAGGAGCACATAGGCACAGACGTTTAACTCGCTTCGTTCGGATTTTGAACCCGGCACGAAATCATCATTGCCGGCTTCGGCGATCGAACATTTCATCTCGCCGTCATACAAGCTGAAGGTCGCCGTCTCAAAGCCGGTGATATCCTTTGCCAGATCGCAATAGATCTGGAACAGATCGGGGTTGGGCGCGTCGATCAGGCCCGTCTTGACAACGGTCTGCGCGCGCAGTTCCTCATTCGCGGGGCGGGGTGCCAGACCCATATTCATGATGTACCTCCATAAGCCAAACCGCGTGCCATGGGCACGAACACTATATTCATTGAGGTATGCTGGATGACCGTCACTCGCGACATTCATCTTCATGTAGTGTGGCGTAGATCTGGGCGATGTCAATTGTGATTCGAAGCGGTACCCGGGGCGCCCCGGAAATTGAAAGGCCCCGGGCAATGAAAGGCCCCGGACAATGAAGACCAAAGCATATGCGATCTTGCCTTTCAGCCCGTCTTCCGCAAGATAGCGCGTCGCCGTCCGGCGTCGCCACCTGCCATGGAGATCCGCCGGTGACAGTTTCCGATACCGACCAGATCGAAGCGCTTGCCAGCCTTGTGGCGGCTTCGCTTCCGCTCTGGGATGTGCCGGCTGACGCCACGGCGCGGCTGATCAACCTGTCCGAGAACGCCACATATGTCGTGGAAGCGCCGTGCGGTTACCGTACGGTGCTGCGCCTGCATCGAGATGGCTATCACAACCGCCGCGCGATCGAATGCGAGCTGGCCTGGATGGCGGCGCTTGACAGCGATGGCGGCGTTGAGACAGCGCGGCCTGTTGCCGGCCGTGACGGGGCCTTGATCCAGGAGCGGGGAGGTGGCGGGATGGCACCGCGCCGCATGGTGATGTTCGAGTTTCTTGCCGGCGCGGAGCCGGACCCCGATCAGGATCTGGTCGCCCCGTTCCGGCAGCTTGGCGCCATCGCGGCGAAGACGCATCTTCACACGATCAGCTGGGCCCGCCCGCACCCGTTCGAGCGGCTGGCATGGGATGACGACATGGTGTTCGGGCCGAATGCCACCTGGGGCGATTGGCGCGATGCGCCGGGGCTGGATGCCGAAAGCAGCGCCCGTCTTGAGGCTGCCGAAATGCTTGTTCGCGACCGTCTGGCCGCCTATGGTCGCGGGATGGACAGGTACGGGCTGATCCATGCCGACATGCGGCTTGCCAACCTGCTGATCGATGCTGGCAGGACAAGGCTGATCGATTTTGATGATTGTGGGTTTGGGTGGTTCATGTATGACTTCGCCGCTGGCATCAGCTTCATGGAGGACCATCCCCGGGTGCCGGCATTGCGCGCCGCCTGGCTTGAAGGCTATCGCGCTGTCAGGCCGCTGAGCGAGGCCGACGAGGCGGAAATCGACAGCTTCATCATGTTGCGCCGGATGGCATTGCTGGCCTGGATCGGATCGCATGCGGGAACCGAACTGGCCCGTTCGCAGGCGCCTCATTTCGCGTCTGTTTCGGCGCAGCTGGCGCGCGACTATCTGGACCGGTGCGGCTGATGGCGTGGTTCGGGCTCACCCCTGACGAGGCGCGTGGCCATCTCGCCATGCTTGGCTTCTCGGCGCTTGTCGCCGGCTCGTTCAGCCTTGGCACCATCGTCGCCAATGATATCGACCCGCAGGCCATCACCGCGGCGCGCTTTGTCCTGGCGACCGTCGTCATGGGGTTCGTCGCCGCCATGCAGCGCGACCTCAAGCCATCCCATCTTCGCAGGCCCTGGCGGTATTTCGTTCTTGGCGGTCTGTTCACGCTGTATTTCGTGCTGATGTTCGAGGGGCTGAAGACGGCCACGCCGGTCTCGGCGGCGGCGGTGTTCACGTTGATGCCGTTGATGTCGGCCGCCTTTGGCTGGGTGTTGCTTCGCCAGGTCACGACACCGCGGATGGCGGCGGCTCTCGCCATTGCCGGCGGCGGCGCGTTATGGGTGATTTTCCGCGGTGATCTGGCAGCGTTGACGGCGCTGGATATCGGGCGCGGCGAGATGATCTACTTTGTCGGCTGTATCGCGCATGCGCTCTACACGCCGATGGTGCGCAAGCTGAATGCGGGCGAGGGGGCGGCCGTCTTCACCTTTGGCATGCTGATCGCCGGCTCGATCCTGCTTGGCGTCATCGGGTTCGATAAAATCCGTGCCACCGACTGGCTGGCCCTGCCGCCGATGGTCTGGATCACCATCGGTTATCTGACGATCTTCTCCACCGCCTCGTCCTTCTTCCTGCTGCAATATGCGACCCTGCGGCTGCCAAGCGCCAAGGTCATGGCCTATTCCTATCTGACGCCAGCATGGGTGATGCTCTGGGAAATCGGCTTTGGCAACGCGCTGCCGCCGGTGCCGATGCTGCTTGGCCTTGTCGCCACGGTGGTGGCGTTGGCGATGCTGCTGCGTAACGAGGATCGCGCCGGCTAGCGTCTAGCAGTTCTGGCACAGGCGCAGCGCGTCGGTCACCGCCGCATTGACGTTGCGGCTGGCCACGGCATCGCCGATCCGGTGAAGCTCGAACGCCGAAGCGCCAATGGCGGATTGCGGCTGTGCGATGCCAGCCACCATCATTCCGAGATCGGTCACACCATCATTTCGTGACTGCGGCGCCAGTTCGTGAAACAGCGCGTCCGCCGGCACCGTGCCATAATCGAAAATCACCTGCGCCGCGCTTTTTTCCAGATCGCTGCCGGTCAATTCGCTCCGCAATGTGGCGACAAGCCGGTTGCCCTCGCGCCTGACGCCGACAAGCGCATGTTCGGTGGTTGTCTCGATCCCGGCCTCGGCGGCCCATTTGCGCCAGATCACCCGCTCGGCATAGGCCTGTTCCATGGCCAGCGTCTCGTCAATGGTCACCAGGCTGACCCGCGCGCCGGCGGCATGCGCCACATCGGCCGCGCTCATCGCCACATGCCGGCCGGTGCCATCGATGACAAGAACATCGCCCGCCGGCGTCACCGTCCCCTGAATGATGTCCCACGGGCTGGTCAGTTCATCACCGCCAGGCACCCGGTCGATATTGGGAACGCCGCCGGTGGCGATGATCACCAGATCGGGGTTGCAGGCCAGCACATCCCCGGCCTCGGCAAACACCCCGCATCGAAGATCGACACCAAGCTGTTCGATCTCGGCTATGCGCCAGTCGACGATGCCGATCATGTCGCGCCGCCAGTGGGCGCGCGATGCCAGCAGGACCTGCCCGCCGGCGCGCGGCGCGGCCTCGAACAGGGTGACCTTGTGGCCGCGCGCGGCGGCAACCCGCGCCGCCTCCAGACCGGCCGGCCCGGCCCCGACAATGACCACACGCCGGCGCGATGCGGCGGCTTTGATACGGTGGTTCAGAACCGCCTCATGGCCGGTGGCCGGGTTGTGAAGACAGGTTGGCCGCCGGTGCGACATGCAATGGGTGGCGCCAACGCAAGGCCGGATCCGGTGTTCCTCGCCGGCGGCGATCTTCTCGACAAGATGCGGGTCGGCGATATGGGCGCGGGTCATCCCGACAAGATCGATCAGACCTTCGGTGATGGCGTGGCGCGCTGTCGCCACATCGGAAATCCGCGCCGCATGCATCACCGGCAGGTCGATCTGTTCGCGAAAGGCGGCTGCCTTCGCCAGCCAGGGCGCCGTCGGCGAGGCCATGCCCGGCATGTTGTCGATGGCAAGGCCGGCATAGGTGTCCATGCGGCCATAGATGGCGTTGAAGAAATCGAGAACACCTTCCGCCTGAAAGCGCTTCGCGATGGCAAGACTTTCCTCGAACCCCAGCCCGTCCTCATGTCCCTCATCGACGATGAACCGGAAGCCGAGCAGAAAATCCGGCCCGACCGCCTTGCGGATGGCCTTGAAGACATCGATCCCGAAGCGGCAGCGATTCTCCAGCGACCCGCCATAGGAATCGGTGCGCCGGTTCATCGCCGGCGACAGGAACTGGCCGATCAGGTGCGCGCCTGACAGGCACTCAATCCCGTCCAGCCCGCCAATCTGACAGCGCCGTGCGGCGGCGGCGAAATCGGCTGTCACGCGGGCAATGTCCTGATCTCCCATTTCTTTGGGGATACTGCGGTGCAGCGTCTCGCGGATCACCGACGGGGCGATGGTTGGCAGCACCGCATCCTTGTCGAATTCGCCGCGCCGTCCAAGATGCGTGATCTGGCACATCAGGGCGCTTCCGGCCTCATGGATGCGTGAGGAAAACCGGGTCAGATGCGGGATGACCTCATCCACCCCGAGATTGAGCTGCGGCATCACCGACGGCGAATCGATCGAGACATTTGACGACCCGCCGAACATCGTCAGCCCGATCCCGCCACGCGCCTTTTCAAGATGATAGTCCTGATAGCGCGCGGCCGGCATCCCGCCCTCGCCAAGCCCGCAGGCATGGCTTGTGCTCATGATGCGGTTGCGAAGCGTCACATGTCCCAGCCTGAAGGGCTGCAACAGCGGGTCGGTGCCAGCGGTTCTCTTGTCGGTCATCCTGTCAGCCCTCCCCCGCTGCATTCCATTCCACCGAAATCATGCGGTGAAGCCGGACCTGTGGCAATAGCGCGGCGTATTTGGCTCTTGCCGGGCGGCGGCGAAGCCGCGATGCTGGTGATGAACAGACAGACCATCCGGGACCTTCGTGAATGTCGGACAGCATCATCGCAAACCGCCAGCGGCGCGGGCGGCGGGCCAAGGGCGCGGCGGCAGCGGTGGCGCCTGCGCCGATGCTGGCACCGGTCGGCGGCAGGCTGCAGCTTCTCGATGCGGCGGCGCTGCAGCGGATCCATGAGACCGCGCTTGTGCTGCTGGCGCGTACCGGCATCGCCGAGGCACCGCCGGCGGTGGTGGAGCTGGCGACCGGTGCTGGCGCGACATATGGCGAGGATGGCAGGCTGCGCTTCCCGGAATCGCTTGTCGAGCGGGTGCTTGCCGGTTTGCCACGCCGGATCAGCCTTCACCGGCGCGGTGCGTATGACCATGGCGGCGGTGGGGCTGGCGCCCTGGTCCTTGGCGGTGATGAAGTGCATGTTGGCACCGGCGGTGCCTCGCCGGAAATTCTCGACCTTGCCAGCGGCCGGTACCGGCCCTCGACACTGGCGGATATTCATCTTGCGGCACGGCTTGTCGATGATCTTGAACATGTCCATTTCTTCAGCCGTCCGATGGTGGCGCGCGATATCGAGCCGCCCCTGCGGATGGAGGTGAACACCGCCTGGGCCTGCCTTGCCGGCACCACCAAACATGTCATGGTCAGCGCGTCCTCGGTCGAGGCGGTGGATGAGATCGCCGAGCTTGTCTATATGCTTGCCGGGTCCGAGGCGGCCTTTCGCGCCGCGCCCTTCCTGTCGCTGAACGTCAATCATATCGTGCCCCCGCTGCGTTTCGACGCTGATTCCGCCGCTGTCCTGCTGCGCGCCGTCGAGCGCGGCATCCCGGTGATGGTCAACACTTTCGGCCAGCTTGGCGCATCGAGCCCGGTCACGATTGCCGGATGTGTGGCGCAGACAACCGCCGAGACGCTTGCCGGCATGGTGCTTGCCTTTCTTGTCGACCCGGAAGTTCCGGCCATTTTCGGGCCCCGGCCGATGGTGACCGACCTGCGGACCGGCGCCATGTCGGGTGGTGGCGGCGAACAGGCAAAACTGACGGCGGCGGCGATCCAGATGGCACGGTTCTATGGGCTGCCAAGCTCGACCATCGCCGGTGCCACCGATTCCAAATGGCCGGATGCGCAGGCCGGTCACGAGAAATGTCTGGCGGTCACGCTGGCGGTTCAGGCCGGCGCGGATTTCATCACCCAGGCGGCGGGAACGCAGGCAAGTCTGATGGGAACCTCGCTTGAGGCCTATGTGATCGACAACGACATGCTTGGCGCGATTCTCAGCGCGCATACCGCCATCGAGGTGTCCGATGATACGCTGGATGCGGGCGCGATCCAGGATGCGGCCACCGGCGCCGGCCATTTTCTTGGCGAGGCCAGCACGCTGGCGCGCATGAACAGCGATTTCCTCTATCCGGCGATCGGTGACCGGCGCAGCATCGGTGAATGGCAGGATGATGGCCAGCCCGATATCTGGCGGCGGGCGCATGAACGGGTGCGTGAATGTCTTGCCGCACCGCCGCGCCAGCTTGTCGATCCGGCGCTGGCGGCGAGAATCGAATCCAGATTCGCGCTGACGCCCTGGCCGTCAACGCCACCGCAAACTCTGACCACTGACGAGGTGTCCCATGTCGGATGACAGTTTTTTCACCCCTGTTTCGGCGCTGGACATGCCGCGTTTCGCCGGCATGCCGAATTTCATGCGGCTGCCGCATCTGACGCTGGACTCGCCGCGAATCGACGAGGTTGACATGGCGCTGGTGGGTGTCCCCTGGGATGCCGGCACGACGAACCGCCCCGGTCCGCGGCACGGGCCACGCCAGCTTCGTGATCTGTCGACCATGATCCGGGCGATGAACCCGGTGACGGGTGTGGCCCCCTTCACCATGGTGAACTGTGCCGATCTTGGCGATGTCGGCCCGAATCCGATCGACCTTGATGACAGCATGCAGCGCATCGCCGGTTTCTATGCCGACCTCGCAGCGCGCGGGATCACCCCGATGACGGCCGGCGGCGACCATCTTGTCTCGCTTCCGGTGCTGCGCGGCATCGCCGCTGACGGGCCTCTCGGGATGATCCATTTCGATGCCCATACCGACCTGTTCGACAGCTATTTCGGCGGCTTTCGCTACACCCACGGAACGCCGTTCCGGCGCGCCATTGAAGAAGGGCTGCTTGATCCCGGGCGGGTTGTCCAGATCGGGATACGCGGTACCGCCTACAATACCGAGGATGTCGAGTGGGGCCTGTCACAGGGCGTGCGGATCATCCGGATCGAGGAGCTGTTCGACCGCGGCATCGCCGATGTGATGGCCGAGGCGCGCGAAATTGTCGGTACGGCGCCAGCCTATTGTTCCTTCGATATCGATTTCATCGACCCGAGCTTTGCCCCCGGCACCGGCACGCCGGAAATCGGCGGTGTCACATCCTTTCAGGCGCAGCAGGTCGTGCGCGAACTGTCCGGGGTGAATCTGGTCGGGGCCGATCTTGTCGAGGTGTCACCGCCATTCGATGCCGCCGGCGGCACCGCCTGGGTCGGGGTGTCGATCATGTTCGAGCTGATCTGCGTGCTGGCCGAGGCGATTGTCGCGCGCCGCGCCGGCTAGCAAGGCGCCATCACGGGGGTGGGTCATCGCGGCCCGGTCATCCCTTGGTGGCGCTGGCCTCCATCTCGGCCCACATCTCGATCACCCATTGCCGGATGAGCAGCGCCTCGTCCCAACGGTTCGACAATTCGCGCCCGTCGGCGCCGGTCATCGCATATTCGGGTGGTCCGAGTTCGCACAGGAAAATACAGTCGCCGGTCTCGTTGCGGGCCCGCCAGCTTTCCAGCCCGTCACGCCACCATCCCCTGAACAGCTCGACCCATTTCGCATGCTGCGGGAAATCAAGCTGAAGCTGGATCTGCTGGCGGCTGGCGACGCGCCCCTGGAAACTGTCGGAGCGTTCGATGATCCGGCGGATCAGCCCGGCGTCGCGCGGGTCGAGCGGCAGCTTGAATTCGCGGTCGACGACGAAATGCGACAGGTCGGCGCAGAGCCGCATTTCCGGCACCGCATCGATCAGGCACAGGGTGGCGTAGAGATCATTGGTGATGCAGTTGCGGTGTGTCTCGAACTGGATCGGCATGCCGACCTCGTCCGCCATATCCATCCAGCGGCGGATCACCGGAATCATCCCGTCCACACTCAGCGGCATCACCTGACCGATGACATCGACAAAGGGGGCGCCGAAATCCTTTGCCATGATCAGCGTCTCACGAAGCGATTCGATGCTTTTCGGGAAGGCGACGATCAGCGGCGTCAGCCCGGCGCGTTCCATATGCGGGCGCACCTCGCGGGCCTGCGCCACATCGCCGG
>JAYQDX010000076.1:0-6140 GCA_038138545.1 Rhodobiaceae bacterium
AATTTGGGGCGGCCCCATCATTGTCATCATCCGGGGGCAATTCCCCATGTCATTCCGGCATATCCTCGGAAACACGATATGATGCATCCGCCACGCCGGATGGCGGGCGTGCCGCACGCTTCCGCAGCTTGCGCCGCGATGTCGCCGGGATCGAGGGGCGGGGCGGCGCGGCGCGGCTGCCGCTTGGCGTCGAATCGCTTGATTCGGCGCTTGCCGGCGGGCTGGCGCCGGGGCGGGTTCATCTGCTGTGCGGGCGCCCGGGGCATGATGGCGCGCTGACGGGATTCACCATCGCGCTGCTGCGCCGTGTGCTGGCGCATCCGGATGCCTCACGAGCTGATGATTCGGCGCCGGTTGTCTGGTGCCCGGCCGCGGCGGCCGGCGCGTCCGGGATGCTCTGTGCCGCCGGGCTGGCGGCGCTGGGGGTCGATCCGGGGCGGCTGCTGATCGTCGATTCGCCAAGCCCCGGGCAAAGGCTGGCGGCGCTCGAGGATATCCTGCGGACATCCGGCCTCGCCGCCGTGATCCTCGAATATGACGGGGCCGTCCAGTCCGGCGATTACTGGATGCGGCTGGCGCGGCGCGCGCAGCTGGCGGCCGAGGCCAGCGGCGTCACCGGCTTTCTGACCGGCTGGCCGGTCGCGGCAAGCGGGTTCGAGACACAGTGGCGGATCGCCCCGGCGATCAATCCGGCGATCAATCCGGCCCTGAACCCGATTCCAAATCCGGCCCTGAAGCCGATTCCAAATCCGGCGCGCTCCCCGGCCATGCACCATCATTCCGGTTCATCTCCCGGGCCCTCTGCCTGGTCACCCTGCTGGCAGGTCGAATTGCTGCAGGCGCGTGGCGGGCGTCCGCATGCCACAAGACTGTGCTGGCAGGCGCAGGATAACAGGTTCCGCGATCTTGGCCCGGTAGATGGTCTGGTAGATGGCCCGGCAGATGGTTTGGCAGATGGTTTGGCAGATTCGGGGTCGGGTGGAGTCGCTGACACGGCCACACCGCAACTGCCGTTCACCGGTAGCGGGCTGCCGCGCCGGATCGTCGGGCGCCGACAGGCTGCGACGTCAGTTCTGGCGCCGCGTCTGGCCGGGAATCTGGCTGGGAATCTGGCCGGGAATCTGGCCGGCTAGTGTGGCGGGCTGGCAAGGCGGGGCTGGGCAGGGCATGTCGCGACTCATCATTCATGTCTGGTTTCCGCATCTGGCGGCCGAGCGGCTGCGCCGCGCCGGCACGGTGCCGGATGGCGCGCCGCTGGTCCTGACCGCCACGCCCAGAGGGGCCGGGCAGGGGAGCGGGCAGGGCGCCGAGCTGGTGGAGGCTGTCTGCCGTCTGGCGCGGCGCTGCGGGCTTCATGCCGGCATGCGGCTTGCCGATGCCCGCGCCTTGCGCCCGACCCTTGTCTCGCATGGCAGCGATGCCGCCGCCGATGCCGATGATCTGCTGCATCTTGCCAGATGGGCGCGGCGCTACTGCCCGCTGACCGCGCCGGCCCCGGCCGAAGCCGTCGGCACCGGTGCCACCATCGCGCATGACGGCAACGGCATCTGGCTTGATGTCGCCGGGGCGGCGCATCTTCAGGGCGGGGTTCGCCCGTTGCTGGCCGATATGGCGCACCGTCTGCGACGGGCCGGGCTGACGGCGCGGATCGCCGTGGCGCCGACCTGCGGCGCGGCCTGGGCGCTGGCCCGTTATGGCGGGGCGGTACAGCGTCATGCCTGCACGCGCATGGATTCGCCCACGCCGCGCCAGCTGGCTGCTCCTCTGGCCGGCCTTCTTGGCGATCTGCCGCTGGCCGCGCTGCGGCTCGACGGCACCATCTGCACCGCCATGGCGGCGTCGGGACTGCGCCGGATCGGTGATATCATCCCCCTGCCGCGCGCCCCGCTTGCCGCCCGTTTCGGCACCGTCGTGACAGCGCGCCTTGATGCCGCGCTTGGCCATGTGAATGAAAGCTTCACCCCGATCGCGCCGCCGCGCCCGCGCCTGGCGGTGCTGAATTTCGCCGAGCCGATCGCCGCGCCGGTCGATATCGATGCGGCGATCGACCAATTGATCGACGAGCTGAGCCTGATCCTGCAGCAGCATGGGGTGGGGGCGCGGCGGCTGCAGCTTGGCTGGCAGCGGGTCGATGGCGCGGTGCGTGGGCATGATGTCCATCTGTCACGTCCCAGCCGCGATGCCGCCGGGTTCCGGCGTCTGCTTGCCGATGCCGGTGAGACGATCAATCCGGAATTCGGGATCGAGCGGATGTGGATGGAGGCGCATGGCTGCAGCCCGCAGGCGCCGGTATCGGCCGCCTTTGATGACGGGGTGTCAGCGGCTGAAAGCCGGGCCAGCCTGATCGACAGGCTGGTGGCGCGGCTTGGCCATGGCGCAGTACTGCGACTGAAACCTCGTGAGTGCTGGCAGCCCGAGGCGGCGCAATATATGGCCTATCCCGATATGGAGCAGGCAGGTTTCGACGACCGGATGAACGCGCCGCCATATTGCCTGACCGCGGCGCCGCGCCCGATCCGCCTGCTGGCGCATCCGCACCGGCTGGCGGTTGTGGCGCTTCTTCCCGACCATCCGCCGGCGCAGTTCGTCTGGCAGAAACGCACCCACCGGATCGTGCGTGCCAGCGGCCCGGAACGGATCGCCCCGCAATGGTGGCATGCCGCCGCCGGTACCCGCACGCGCGATTATTTCCGGCTTCAGGATGATCGCGGCGCCGGCTTCTGGGTCTATCGCGAGGGTCTGCCCGAACGCGGCGAGGATCCGGACTGGTTCCTGCATGGTTTCTTCGCCTGATGGCGGCGAACACGGGAACCAGCCCACCCCCGGCGATACCCCCGGCGACATCTCCGGCGTTATCCGGGGCGTTACCGGGGGCGGTATTGGGCTGTTACAGCAATTTCAGCTTCCTTGCCGGGGCGGCGCATCCGCAGGAGATGGTCGAGACGGCGGCGGCGCTGGGATGGCGCGCCATCGGCATTGCCGACGTGAATTCGCTTGCCGGAATCGTGCGCGCGCATGTCGCCGCCCGCGACCATGGCATCAGGCTGGTGGTGGGCGCGCGGCTGCGGCCTGTCGACGGGCCGGAGGTGATTGTCCACCCGACCGACCGGACCGGTTATGAATCGCTGTCGGTGCTTCTCAGCGAGGGCAATCTTCGCGGCACCAAGGCGGCACCGGTGCTGCATCTTGCCGATCTGGCGCGTCTTGCCGCCAGTACCGCGCTGCTGGTGATGCCGCCGCTTCATCCCGATTCCGGCCATGCGACGCAGCTGGCGCGGATCCGTGACATCGCCGCCGGGCGCGTCTTTGCCGGGGCGGCGCTGTATCGAGATGGCGGTGACGAGGCGCGTCTGGCGCTGCTTGCCGACATGGCGGCGGCGCTGGGCCTGCCGCTGGCCGCTGCCGGTGACGCGCTCTATCACCTGCCGGCGCGCCGCCCGCTTGCCGATGTGCTGACCTGTATCCGCGAGACGCAGCAGCTCGACCAAGCCGGTGCGCTGCTGTCGCGCAATGCCGAGCGCCATATCCTGACCCCGGCCGAGATGGCGCGGCGCTGGCGCCATGTGCCGCAGGCGCTTGCCCATGCGGCGGAACTTGCCGATCTCTGCACCTTTTCAATGGATGATTTGTCCTATGAATATCCCGACGAGGTGTCGCCCGGGGGGCGTGACGCGATGGCCGAACTGGAATACCAGGCCTGGAACGGCGCGGCCGAACGCTATCCCGACGGCGTGCCGGCAAAGGTTGGGGACTATCTCAACCGCGAACTTGCCCTGATCGCGAAACTGGCCTTCGCGCCCTATTTTCTGACCGTCTTCGATATTGTCCGTTTCGCCCGTGGCCGCGGGATTCTGTGCCAGGGGCGCGGTTCGGCGGCGAATTCGGCGGTCTGTTACTGCCTTGGCATCACCTCGGTCGACCCGGCCCGCTCACAGCCGCTGTTCGAGCGGTTCATCAGCGAGGCGCGTGGCGAGCCGCCCGATATCGATGTGGATTTCGAGCATGAGCGCCGCGAGGAGGTGATTCAGTATATCTACGCCAAATATGGCCGCACCCGCGCCGGTCTGACGGCGGCGGTGATCACCTACCGGACGCGCAGCGCCCTGCGCGAGGTGGCAAAGGTGTTCGGACTCAGCAGCGATGTGCAGGCGGCGCTGTCCGGACAGGCCTGGGGGCGCGAGGCGGGCGGGCCGGATGATGAGGCGTTGCGCGCTGTTGGCATCGATCCGGCCGACCGCCGCATTGCGCTGGTGCGCCGGCTGGTTGGCGAGATCAGCCGCTTTCCGCGCCATCTGTCACAGCATGTCGGCGGCTTCGTCATCACGCGCGGACGGCTCGACCATCTGTGTCCGATCAGTCCGGCGGCGATGGAGGGGCGGACGGTCATCGAATGGGACAAGGATGATCTCGATGCGCTGGGTCTGCTGAAGGTCGATGTCCTTGCGCTTGGCATGCTGAGCTGCATCCGCCGCGCCTTCGACATGCTGCGCCGGCATTACGACAGGCCGCTGACGCTGGCCTCGGTGCCGCCCGAGGATGGCGCCACCTATGACATGCTGTGCGAGGGGCGCTCGGTCGGTGTCTTCCAGGTGGAATCGCGTGCCCAGATGGCGATGCTGCCGCGTCTTCAGCCACGCTGCTTTCACGATCTGGTGGTGCAGGTGGCGATTGTACGGCCGGGGCCGATTCAGGGCGATATGGTGCATCCCTATCTTCGCCGTCGCGCCGGGCTGGAAAAGGTCAGCTATCCGTCGGAGGCGCTTCGTGATGTGCTGGAGCGCACGCTTGGCGTGCCGCTGTTCCAGGAACAGGCGATGCAGATCGCCATTGTCGGTGCCGGCTTTACCGGCAGCGAGGCGGACCAGCTTCGCCGCGCCATGGCCACCTTCAAGAAACATGGTGATGTTGGCAGGTTTCACGACAAGATGATCCGCGGCATGGTCGAACGTGGCTATGAACCGGAATTCGCCGAGCGCTGTTTTCGTCAGATCGAGGGGTTCGGCACCTACGGCTTTCCGGAATCACACGCTGCCAGTTTCGCGTTGCTTGTCTATGTGTCGGCCTGGATCAAGAACCATTATCCCGATGTCTTCATCTGCGCGCTGCTGAACGCCCAGCCGATGGGCTTTTACTCCCCCTCGCAGCTTGTCGCCGAGGCGCGGCGAAGCGGCATCGAGGTGCGGCCCGCCGATGTCGGGCATTCGGACTGGGACAGCACATTGGAGGCCGACCCGCGGAACCGGCAGGGCCGCCACGCCCTGCGGCTGGGGCTGCGTCTTGTCAAGGGGCTTGCCGAGGGTGAGGGCGCGCGGATCGCCGCCAGCCGCATGCCGGCCTATGCCGGGCTGTCCGACATCATGCGGCGGGCCGATGTGTCGGCGCGCGCGCTGGAGGCGCTGGCGAAGGGGGATGCGTTCGCCAGCCTTGGTCTCGACCGCCGCGCGGCCTTGTGGGAGGTGCGCGCGCTGGCTGGCCAGCGGTGGCAGGAACTGCCGCTTTTCGCGCATGCCACCCGCCGGCATCATGACCTTGCCGGCGCCGAACCACCTGTCACACTGCCGCGCGCAGCGCCGGGCGAGGAGGTGGCCGCCGATTACCGCAGCCTGGGGCTGTCGCTGAAGGCGCATCCGGTGCGGCTGCTGGCGCGCCCGCTTGCCGCCGATGGCTGGCAGACCTGCGCGCTGGCGCATGAGGCGCGTGACGGGCAGCGGTTGCGTCTGGCCGGGCTGGTGACGATGCGCCAGCGCCCCGGCACCGCCGGCGGGACGGTGTTCCTGACGCTGGAGGACGGGCTGCATTCGCTGAATGTGATCATCTGGCCAAAGCTGACTGAGACCTGTCGCGATGCGATGCTGCGATCGCAAATTCTGGGCGTCGTCGGACGCATTCAGCGCGAGAAGGCGGTGCTGCATTTCATTGCTGAATCGCTGTTCAACCTGAACGGGTATCTTCGTCATCTTGACGAGGACGCGGCCCGTGACCAGCGCGGCACCCGCATGCGAAGCCGTGACTTCAGATAGGGCCCCCGGATAGCCCCCATATAGCCCCCAGATAGGGCTTTCGGCGTAGCCTTGCCTGTGTGTAGGCTTCCCCTGATCAGGCCAGCATGGGAGGTGCCATCATGGACCGGCTGATTTCCG
>JAYQDX010000076.1:6240-10543 GCA_038138545.1 Rhodobiaceae bacterium
GCTTCCCCTGATCAGGCCAGCATGGGAGGTGCCATCATGGACCGGCTGATTTCCGGAACCGAGGGACAGAGCTTTGAGGGTGGATGCCATTGCGGGGCGGTCCGGTTCCGTGCCGTCGGGCCGCTGCGCCAGATTCTGATCTGCCATTGTTCGGACTGTCTGAAGATCACCGGCACAAGCTGGGGCGCATCGGCGGTTCATGCCGATCATTTCACCCTGCTGACGGATGCCGGGCTGCGCTGGTATCGCAGCTCAAGCTGGGCCGAGCGCGGCTTCTGTACCACCTGCGGGTCGCAGATGTTCTATCGTCGTGATGATCTGCCTCTGCTCAGCATCGCGCCGGGAGCTTTCGATCGCAGCGACATGCTGACGGTATCAGGACAGATCCATGCCAAGTCACACCCGTCCTGGGGTCCGGTCGGTGCCGATCTTCCCGACCTTGACAGGACCTGTCCCTGACATTTGTATCAGATGGTGCGGGGCGGCGTCGGGCTCAGCCGGACCGTCGTCGGCCTTCCTCGATCGCCATGCAGGGGCGTCCCTTGGCAAACAGCGCCGCACAGGCCGATCTTGCCTGGGTTTCATCAAGATTGTGGAACCGCACCCGCCAGAGCGGAATGCTGCCGCGCGTCACCATTGTCAGGCGCGCCGGGGTCGAGGCCAGAACGCCATCAGTGGCACGGCGTGCCTGCGCGGCGGCCTTGTGTGCGTTGACGCGCTTGGCAAAGCTGCCGATCTGCACGCTCCATTGGGTCGGGCCGGCGGCAAGCGTCATATCAGGTCTCGGCGGCGGGCCTTCCAGATAGGCTGACTCACCGGCCAGCGCGACATCGATGCTGCCATGCCTGACGCGTCGTGGCGGCGGTGCCACCGGCAGCGCGCCCGGCACCGGTGGCGGTACCGGCAGCGTCTTCGGCAACGCCGCGACGGCCCCGCTGCGAACCGGCGTCAATTGCGCGCGGATATCGGCCGGTTTCACCCGCTTGAAGGATTTGTCAAGGATTTCAACCATATGGGCATCGCGCGTTCGGCCCGAGCGCCCGCCAAACACCACGCCGATCAGCCTGACGCCGGCGCGTTCGACCGTCGCCACCAGGTTGAATCCCGAGGCGTTGATATAGCCGGTCTTGATGCCGTCGGTTCCCGAATATTTTGTCAGCAGCTTGTTGTGATTGTTGAATCTCTGCCCCTTCCAGCGAAATGAGGTGGTGGAGAAGAAATCGAAATATTGCGGAAAATCGCGCCGGACGGCGATGGCAAGCCGCGCCATGTCACGCGCCGTCGAGCGCTGCTGGCGGTTCGGCAGGCCCGAGGCGTTGCGGAAGGTGGTGCGGGTCATGCCAAGGGCGCGCGCCTTGCGCGTCATCCGCTTGCCGAATTCGCGCTCGGTTCCCGACAGCTTCTCGGCCACCACGGTGGCAACGTCATTCGCCGATTTCGTGATCAGCGCGAAAATCGCATCCTTGACCGAAATGCTCTGACCCGGGCGAAGATGGAGTTTCGAGGGTGACCGGCTGGCCGCCACGCGCGAGACGGGCAGCCGTGTCGACATCGAGAGACGGCCGGATTCAAGCTCCTCGAACAGCAGATAGAGAGTCATGATCTTGGTCAGTGACGCCGGATAGCGCGCCTTGTCGGCGTTGCGGGCGAACAGCACCCGGCCCGACGTTTCCTCAATGACAATCGCCGCATATTTGGCAGCCTGCGCCCGCGGCGCGGTGGCGGCGAGCATGCCGACCAGCGCCATGCAGGCCAGAAGAACGGCGATCATGCGGGGCCCGGAGGCAACGGAAAGGCAGCGGTGATGGCGACTGGCAGGCATTGGAAGGACGGTCATAACGCTGCGTAGCATCGATCAGGGCTCCAGATATAGTGTCCATCTCACCGCAATGCGCATAATCATAGTGTTATTCACTATTTCTTCAACCTTGCTGGCGACCTTTTTGCGGATGTCTGCCCCCTTTTGACGCATCGCTGTGTTTTTTGTGGCGACGCCCCTTCCGAAGCTGGGGGCGGCCGCCAATATCGAATAATGAAATGCTCTCAATCAACGGCGCCACGCAACGTGGACAGGTTGCTTTCGGTGGTTATTTCAAGAACAATATGCAGGTGACCCGGCAACGACAACGCCGGGACGAACAACGGATCCCGGTCGGCCACGGATAGACCAAAGACAGGCAATGACAGACAGAAAAACAGACAAGGATGGCGGTCAGTCACAGGTCATACTGGAGACGCGCCAGCGGACCAAGAAGCCTTCGATGTACAAGGTCATCATGCTGAATGATGATTACACACCGATGGAGTTCGTTGTCTATGTGCTGCAACGTTTCTTCAACATGTCGAACTCGCAGGCCACCGCCATCATGCTGAATGTCCACCAGCGCGGCGTCGGTGTTTGCGGTGTCTACAGCTATGAGGTCGCCGAGGCGAAAGCCACCCAGGTCATGGATCATGCCCGCCAGAATGAACATCCGCTTCAACTTCAGATTGAAAAGGAATAACCCAGATGCTGTCACGCGAGCTTGAGGAAACGCTTCGCCGGGCGATGAGCACGGCCACATCGCACAGCCATGAATTCGCCACTCTGGAGCATCTGCTGTTCGCTCTGACCGAGGATAGCGATGCGCTTGAGGTGCTTTCGGCCTGCAATGTGGACATTGATGAGCTGCGGACCCGGCTGGCGGATTTCATCGAAAACGAGCTTGCCTCGATTGTCAGCGCGAGCGGTCAGGCCGACGTGCAGCCGACCGCCAGTTTCCAGCGTGTGATCCAGCGTGCCATCATCCACACGCAGTCATCCGGGCGCGAGGTGGCCACTGGCGCCAATGTGCTTGTCGCGATCTTCTCGGAGCGCGAGAGCCACGCTGTCTGGTTCCTGAAATCGATGAACATGACGCGCCTCGACGCTGTCACCTATATCAGCCATGGTGCCGAGGGCAATGGTGGCCGTGGTACGCAGGAATCCAAGGAAGCAGAAAGTGGCGAGGTCGAGGGACAGGACCCGCTCAGCCAATATGCAGTCGACCTGATCGCCAAGGCCGCCGCCGGCCGGATTGACCCGCTGATCGGGCGTGACCGCGAGGTCGACCGGACCATTCAGGTGCTGTGCCGGCGAACCAAGAACAACCCTCTTTATGTCGGTGACCCGGGCGTTGGCAAGACGGCGATCGCCGAAGGTCTGGCCCTGCGAATTCACAATGGCGAGGTGCCGGATGTCCTGTCGAACGCCGTCATCTATGCCCTCGATATGGGGCAGCTGCTTGCCGGTACGCGCTATCGTGGTGATTTCGAGGAACGGCTGAAAGCGGTGGTCAAGGCGGTACAGGATGACGACAACGCGATCCTGTTCATCGACGAGATTCATACGGTGATCGGCGCCGGTGCAACCTCGGGCGGTGCCATGGATGCCTCCAACCTGCTGAAACCTGCGCTTCAGGAAGGCACGCTGCGCTGCATCGGGTCGACGACCTACAAGGAATATCGTGGCTATTTCGAAAAGGACCGGGCGCTGGTGCGCCGGTTCCAGAAGATCGATGTGATCGAGCCGACGGTGGCTGACACCATCAAGATCCTGGCCGGCCTGAAAAGCCGCTATGAGGATCATCACAAGATCCGCTTCACCAGCGCGGCGCTGAAGACGGCTGTCGATCTGTCGGCCCGTTATATCAATGACCGCAAACTGCCCGACAAGGCCATCGATGTGATCGACGAGGCGGCGGCGGCGCAGAATCTGCTGCCACCCTCGCGCCGCAAGGCGACCGTCGGCCAGAAGGAGATCGAGGCGACCATCGCGACAATGGCGCGGATCCCGCCAAAACATGTCAGCCGTGACGACAAGGTCGCGCTGGCCTCGCTGGAGGATGACCTGAAACGTCTTGTCTTCGGTCAGGACGAGGCCATCACCGCGCTTGCCTCGGCGATCAAGCTTTCCCGTGCCGGGTTGCGTGAGCCTGAAAAGCCGGTTGGCAACTATCTGTTCTCGGGGCCGACCGGTGTCGGCAAGACCGAGGCGGCACGTCAGCTTGCCGAGGCGCTCGGGATCAAGCTGATGCGCTTCGACATGTCGGAATATATGGAACGTCATACCGTATCGCGGTTGATCGGCGCGCCGCCGGGCTATGTCGGTTTTGATCAGGGCGGTCTGCTGACCGATGCTGTTGACCAGACGCCGCATGCCGTATTGCTGCTCGACGAGATCGAGAAGGCACATCCCGATCTGTTCAACATCCTGCTTCAGGTGATGGATCACGGCAAGCTGACCGACAATAACGGCAAGGTTGTGGATTTCCGCAATGTCATC
>JAYQDX010000077.1:0-10235 GCA_038138545.1 Rhodobiaceae bacterium
CCGTTGACCTGATCACGCTCTGAGAGCCGCGAAACACGGCTCTATGATCGCGGCGCTCGGAACGAGGCGCTTGAAGCTCGAACCGGGGGTTACTGAGGCAGGTTGCAGGATGTGGATCTATTTGGGTCGAGGGGGGGCTTAGTTTGGCTGGGGCTTGCGGCTCGGACCTAGGGCGGGTGATGGATCGGTGGAGGCAAAGGCAAATAATAGCGTCGGATAAAAGCTGTATGACCAAACAGTCGGCAATCCAGCCAGATGACTATCAGGGCAGACCGTTGACCTTCTTGTTTCTGAACTCATAAACCACAAGCGACAGGCCACCAGCGCCAGCAGCACAGGCGATGAAAGAGTCAGGCACCAGCATCAACAATCCGCAACCCGCCAGCCATAATGACTTGGCCCAGTGCAATGGGCGCCACAAGAAGGCTTCCGTTGCGGTGGCTATGAACGCTAGGCCCATTGCAGCAAAGACAAATGCCAAAGCTATTTCGGTCGGAGTGCCCTGTAAGACAAGTGCGTTATTGAAGAGGAAAGCGAACGGCACCACAAAAGCGCCAACGGCGATTTTGACAGCATTGACGGCGATCTGCAGCGGGTTTGCATTTGCAATGGCGCTGGCGGCGTAGGCGGCAACCGCAACGGGGGGCGTCAAAGCCGACATGACGGCGAAATAGAACAGGAACAACTGCGCTGGCAATACCGCGATACCAAGTTTGTACATCACCGGACTGATCAAAACTGCGGCAAGGATGTAAGCACTTGGGGTTGGCATTCCCAAACCCAACAAAAGGGTAACGCCGGCTGCCACGAGAACTGACAGGTAAAGACTGTCCCCGGCGATAACAAACACAAGGAAACTGAATTTTGAAGCAAGCCCCGTCATCGTGATGCCGCCGATCACAAGTCCCGCCGCTGCACAGGCTCCTGCGACAGGGATCATTCTGACGGCAGCAAGAGCAAGTGTCTCGTAGATGGCATTCAGGCCGAGCCTTGTAGATGGGCGCAGAAGAGAAATCGCAAACACGGCGACAAGGCCATAAATCGCCGAATAGGACGGTGTGTAACCGTCAAGCAGGCTCCAGGAAATGGCGATCAGCGGAATGATGAACAGCCAACCATTCCTGAACGTTCTGGACAAAGGCGGAATTTGGTCTTCATCCAGTCCACTCAGGCCCGTTTTTACGGCTCTCAGATGCACCTGAATGTATATAGGCAGATAAAAGAGAATGGCGGGTATGATCGCCGCAAGAGCGATCTCTCTGTAAGGAATGCCTGTATATTCGGCCATAATGAAAGCGGCAGCCCCCATCACGGGTGGAAGCAGGCTGCCACCCGTTGATGCAGCGACCTCGACCGCGCCAGCGAAGGTGGCTCCATATCCAAGCCGCTTCATGATCGGAATTGTGATTGCGCCGGTCGTCACCACGTCCGACGTCGGGCTGCCGGATATCGTGCCATAAAGGCCTGATGAAATAACGGCGATCTTGGCTGGCCCGCCAGCACTTCTGCCAGTAAGGCCTGAAGCCAGATCGAAGAAAAACTCCGACCCCCTGCACCTCTCCATTATCGAACCGAAAAGTACGAACAGGAATGCATAGGTGCCCGCAACCCTCAATGGCACCCCGAATAGCCCGTCCGTTGTATAGATGGAGACATCCAGGAAATGGGACACTTCGATGTAACCGTGCCCGAAAGCGCCGGGAATGAGATGTCCGACCAGATTATAGGCCATGAACAACAGCACAATAACTGTCAGACCAAGTCCGACTGAGCGGCGCATAGCTTCAATCGTAAGTCCAATGATTCCTATACCTGCCAAGATGTCGAATTGTGTCAGCGGATCAAACAGGGTTATTCGCTCGGCAATCACATCTGATTGCCATAGAAAATATGCGCCAATCACAAGCGCGGCACCGCTGAGAATCCAGTCTAGTGCCCAAGGCGACTTGTCAGCGCGCGTTGTTGGGGCAACGTAAAGAAAACTGATTGCCAGCATGCCCGCATAAAAGCTGATTGTAATCGAAAGAACATCTAGCCTTGAGATCGTCGCGCAATAGAAAACCCATGCTGTCACAGAGGCTGCAAGGAATTGACCTGCACGCCCGGTGAAGCCCTCCAGTTTCCGGCGGTAACCGGTATCAAATGCCATCGAAAGTAGGGACATGAAAGGTCTCTGAAGGTCCTGTTATCGAAATTTTAATCAGAATTTCATAGTAAAAAGGCCTGGCCAATACTGGCCAGGCCTATGTTTTGGGCGTTCACAAAATCACTTGTAAGCCATCGCTGCCTGAGGATGGTAAGCGATTGCTTTCGATCCCCCCATAAGATCGACAGACAAAGGCTTCATAGCCTTATGCACACCCCGAACAAGGTCGATGTTGTTCACCAGTGCAGCAGTGATATCACCCACCATCTTGGGGTCTGCATCAGCCCGAACGAAAAGCTGCGCCGACAGGGTCGGTGTTGTCACATCGCCAGCGGACCACCCATAGGCATCATTGCCGATTGTGTAGGTGCCGATGCTCCAGTCTTTCGTGACAGTAGCGGCGGCATCTGCGTCGATATCCACCAGCACTACATCAAGCGACTCGGCAAGCTGGCGAATGGAGCGGTGGTTCACAAAAAGTGAATTAAGCAGCACATCTGCGCGACGATCGCGCATCAGTTCACCCTGCTCTTTCGAGGCCGCGTAAACCACATCGCCGCCCCAGGATTTGAGATTATCCGCGCCAGCCCCAACGGCCTCGAGCATCGAGCCGCCAACCTGGCTCGCAACATTACCCCGCTTGTTCAGCAAGACGCGTGCCGGCACTTTGTTTTCCGCAATGTCGGACAGCGTCTTGATGCCGTGTTTGTCAGCAAAATCCTTGTTCATGATCATTTGCATAGGCGCCCATGTATACATCACGGCGACGGTACGGATGCTATCCACCGGTGCCTTGAAAGGCGCCTTGCCATCACGCGCCAGCACGGCCTCCGCATCATGGATCAGCGCGAGATCGCATTTTCCCTGCTGCAAAAGCGCCACATTCGCAAAGCCACCGCCAGAGGTCTGGTAGGTCACAATGGAGCCAGGGTGGGATTCCTTGACAGCCGCGTCCACACCTGCACCAAGCAATGACCAAAGCCCACCAGGGCTGGCACCGCACAGTGTCAGGTTGTAACTGGCCTGCGCGGCGGTAGCCATCAGAGATAGAGCGGTAACAGCGCCACCGATCAGCAACTTGGTAACTTTCATTGTGTCCTCCTTATCGCAACGAAATCTGTTTATTTTTATTCTGCCCGCTTACTTTTTAGCGATGCATTGACAAACTTAGAGTTCTAATCAAAAGTCTTCTAAAAGGTGGCTGGGTGTCAAGTTGAATCGTAACTGCCTGACATTATAAGAAACAGCGTCCCCAATATTTCGAATGAGGAAAAAATGACGGGTGACCAGGAAAATCCTGCGGTGATTGGTCGGGACATGCTCGTCAAAGCAAATCAGATACTCTTTAAGCACAATGTTGTGGATGGGTTCGGGCACGTGTCTCTAAGATGCCCTGAAAACCCGGAAACCTACCTGCTGTCTGCCAATCGTGCCCCCGCACTCGTCACTAAAGACGACATTCTGTCCTATGATTTAAGCGGTGAGCCTATCGAGGCTACCGATCGCCCCCTGTATCTGGAACGTTACATCCATGCGGCCGTGTACCGTCACAGAGCAGACGTGATGGCGGTTGTCCACAGTCACTCTCATACGATCGTGCCCTTCGGCATTTCAGAGGACGCCCAGCTACGGCCGGTTTGGCACATGGCAGGTTTTCTGGGGGACGCTGTGCCCGTCTTCGATACCGCGGAGAAATTTGGAGACGGGACGGACCTGCTGATTACAAACATGGAAATGGCCAACGCCATGGCCCAAAAAATGGACCAGCATGACGTCGTGTTGATGCGCGGGCATGGTGCAACAATCGCCGGCCGCAATTTACCGGAAGCTGTCTATCGAGCGATCTATGCTGAACTGAATGCGCGCATTCAGATTCAGGCTTCCACGTTGGGAAAGGTCAAGCATATGAGCCGGGCAGAAGGAGTTGCCACGGTTGAACGGATCAGTCCACAAATCAAACGTGCGTGGGATCTCTGGTGCGCAGAAATCGAAGACTGAGGCAAATGTCAAAAGACACCCTTTCAAACGTAAGAAGCAGTGTTGAGAGACACATCGCTGAAGAGGATTAAATGAAACCAGTGTCAGGCCCACCCGACATTTTGGAAAATGTTAAGGAGTCCATGACCACCCTGCAGGACGAGAGGGTCGCACATTTGGTCCGCCTGTGCGCACGAGGCTTCAACCGTTCGCTGTCTCGGCGGCTTTCGGGTCACGACATCTCTTTCGGGCAATGGGTGTTTTTGCGCATTCTCTGGCAAGAGGAAGGCCTGGCTCAACGCCAATTGAGCGAACGCGCCAACCTGACCGAACCAACTGTGCACACCGCGCTCATCAAGATGGAACAGCAGGGCCTCATACGCCGACAGCACAAAGAGGGCGACAGGCGCAAACAATATGTCTACCTGTCTGAACGTGGCAGAGAGTTGAGACGGGTTCTGGAACCATTGGCGGTAGATGCAAACGATACTGCCATGGCTGGGTTGGATGCGAACCAGCAGGAGGCACTTCATCGCATGCTGATTCATATTCTTGCAAATCTTGAAACCGACGAAGCCGAAGCCGAAGCGCGGGGTCAGCGCATTCCGCCAACCCGGGGATTAGCCCTCTGACCGTTAAGGTCAATCCTGTTTCAGACCAGTGCGGTTAGGCGTTTGCGGAGATCATCCAGGGGCAGGATTTCACGGATCGGCAGATCAGTGCCACCCGCGTCTGGCGCCACGGCGAGAGCATCGCCATTCCATGTCCACCAGTAGACCACATCGCCTGCCTTGTTGCGAATGGGCATGCGAAACAGTGGGAAAGCGCGATCGGCTGGCGGGATCGTTGCGTGGCCGATGATGTGGGTCTCAATGCGGGGATCGGCCAAGGCTCGCGCAAGCTCAACCATCGCAACAAAGGCCGTGTTGCCCTTGGCTATCTCTTCAGGCCCGGTACCCGCAACTGGGTGGATGGCGCGCAGGACATCAGGATAGGGCGCGCGCAGATGGGTGATCTGCACATAGGCAGTGCCGGTGCCAGTGTCGACGGCGATGATGTCGCCTGGTACGGGTCGGTCGAAGGTGTCGCTCATACCTGGCTCACAGCGAATAGGCTTCGAAGGTGGCCGGGTGGAACAGCTCTTCGATCGCAAGACGGCGCGCCGACAGTCCCTGCCGGTGATGCATGTCCAGAAAGGCATCAAGCACATGTTCATTGCCCGGCACACCATAGGTCCAGATTTCCGGTCCGATCAGATTGCGGGCGGTGGTCAGCGTGTCCTCGACAAAGGGCATTGTGACCTTTGTTGCGGACGTATCCGCAAGTGCCTCCTGTGCAAGGGCCTTGGAGCGGGTAAAGGCCTTGAGCAACGCGCCGGGAAGCCAGGGATGCGCGTCGGCAATGCGCTGGCGAAGCCCAAGCACGTGCATGATCGGAAATATTTTGGTGCGCGCATAGTGGTCCGAGGCTGCCTCGATCCCATTGGAGAAAAGCCGGCCGACATTCGGGTGTCCCTCGTCGAAGCACTGCAGCGATCGGGGGCCGATGAACCCTTCAATCTCTCCATCGCGCAGCATCTGGTCAAGCGTCGCCCCTTCGGGCGCGGCCGTCATGTCGACTTCGTCGGGTAGCGAGACCGCGATCTTTTCTGGCCGACCAGGTGTGTGCATGCCCCCCCGCACCCATTTGATGTCGGCAAGTGTCACGCCATAGTCCTCAAGAATGCCCCGCGCCCAGACATTCGCGGTCAGCTGCCATTCAGCGATGCCAATGCGACGGCCCTTGAGGCCGGACGGGTCCCTGATTCCCTTGTCAGTACGGATATAGATCGAAGAATGACGAAAAGCGCGCGACAGAAAGACCGGAATTGCCACATAGGGAGAAGAATCCTGCGCCCGTTTCACGCAATAGGAGGAGAAAGACAGTTCCGAGACATCGAAGGCCTCGTGACGGAAGGCACGAAAGAACATCTCTTCGGGTGACAAAAGCTGGGTAATCGGCTTCACGCCATCGATCTTGACACGCCCGTCATGGATGGGCCGCGTCCGGTCGTAGTCGCCCATGGCGATGGAGAGGGTGAGATTGGTCAAGACAGTCTCCCTTTGTTCATTGGTGGTGCAGAGCCACAGCGCCACCGCCTTGGGCGGAGGAGAGGATTGCGTGACAGATTTCAAGGCTGGCCGCCCCCCAGTTGCCGGATTGAAGGGGCGGTGTGTCATGGCGGATAGCGTTGTAGAGTGCGCGTAGAACTGGGCTGCGTGGCGTGGGGTCGGGGGATGAAGCCACGAAAGACCGCTCGAAGTCGCTCCAGATTTCAACACCTTTTGGCGTCAGGCGCAGATCCGCCTTGTCGCAGCTGATCGTTACGGGACCGAAATGTTCAGCGTTGGGCGCTGGTGACGGCGCCTCTGCCGCGCCATAGGTGCGTCCTGATTTCAGTGCCGGTTCATCTGCGGGCGATGCAAGCGATGCCAGCGCCTTGCGCGCCTTGCCGTAGGTGGTTTCGTCTTTGGGTGTGCCCAGCTCATCTACCCAGCCTTGCAGGCTGTCGCTGTCGAAATGGGCATAGCCCGAATATGTGAGGCTTGCGAACCCGCCGCTTTCGAAGGCGATTATCGTCGTATACGCCCCTTCGGTCGGGCGCGCGGGGTCCCATGCCCCTGTCATGGCCGTTACCCTGGTGGCCCTGCAGCCCATTAGCGCCCGCACCATATCAACCTGGTGTATCGCCTGGCTGAAGATCACACCGCCTCCCCTTTCGGTATCAAGCTCTTCAGGACGTCGGGGGCGATACAGGAAATCGGTATAGTTCATCGCGTGGATCATCCGGACAGGGCCGTATTCACCTGACGCAATCAACGCGCGGGCAGTTTCGATGGGCTGGTCGAAACTATGGCTGGGGCCGGTGATCAGATGGACCCCGGCGTCCTGAGCTGCCGCCACAATGGCAAGCGCGTCAGCCATTGTTATGGCCAGCGGTTTGTCCAAAAGAATGTGCTTTCCCGCCCGCGCTGCGCTGACAGCATGGTCACGGTGCATCTGATGCGGTGTTGCGATATAGATGGCTTCGACGGCAGGGTCACTGCAGAGCGTTTCGACACTGGCATGGGCCTGTCCATCAAATTCAGACAGAAAGGCAGCACGGCTTTCTTCACGCGGGGCGGCACATGCCACAAGCCGTGTATGCGGATCGTGCCGCAGGCTCGGCAGCGTCAGCATGAAGCCGCGTCCGAGGCCTGCCGCGCCAAGTCTGATGGGATCAGAGATCAACAACCAGCTTCTCCGACTTCGCGCGAGACACGCAGATCATGATATGGTCGTCCTTTTCCTCGTCCATAAGCACAAGATCACGATGGTCAGCCTCGCCAGCGACCAGCCGGCATTTGCACGTACCACAAGTACCGCTTTCGCATGAACTCACCGTTGGTTCCCCGGCCTCTCGCAGCGCCTCGAGGATCGAGCGATCCGCCGGCACCTCGATTGCGCGGCCGGTGCTCTTCAGCTCCACTGTGAAAGGCGTGTCATCGGGGCGAACCACCTCCACCCCGGCGAAATCCTCAAAATGTATGCGGCCTTCCGTCCAATGGCCGGAAATTGCCTTGATCTCCTCCATCAATGGCGCAGGACCACAGCAATAGACATGCTCAGTTCCAGGCTCTTCGAAGTGATCCCAGAAATCATAGTAATCATCGAGATCGCCGTTGTCGTGATGCACCGTGGCGCCGGGGATGGCCATGATTTCGTCGAGGTAGGCCGTCTCCCCGGCTGTACGGGTACAGTATATCAGTTTGAAGGATTTGCCTTCCTGTCCCAAATGCCGCGCCATCGACAGAATCGGTGTGATCCCGATACCACCCGCAATCAACAGGTATTTCGATGCGGCAACCAGTTCGAAATCGTTTTCGGGCGGGTCAACCTTGATCGCATCACCCTCTTTCAACTCATCGTGCATAGAAGAAGAGCCGCCGCGCGATGCGGTGTCGCGCTTAACGGCAATCACATAGACAGCTGGCTCCGTTCCTTCGTTCAGCAATGAATAGCGCCGCATGGCACCGCTTGGTGTCTCGATGGTGATATGGGCGCCCGGCGTGAAGGACGGCAACGATCCGCCGTCAGGCGAGGCCAGGGTAAATTCGCAGATATCCGTGGCGAGCATTTTACGACTCGTGACACGCAGCATCATGCGGCCTTCGGGCATATCCATGAAATTGTCCTCTTGTCGATGTGTGTTGCCTAGTGATATTAGATATCTAAGCGAAACGTCAATACATGTCAGTCAAACTTGGCGTCTGGCGCCGCCAACAGAGGAGCCACCAATGCTGTCCGCCGAAGAAAATGATCTTTTGACCCTGATTGACAACGATTCCCCAATGGCTTTGCTGATGCGTCAGCACTGGACGCCTGTGTGCCTGAGCGAAGAAGTCGAGGAGCCGGACGGAAAGCCGCTGCGGGTTGAGGCTGTCGGCCGAAAATATGTCTGTTTCCGCGACAGTGACGGACGACTGGGATTGCTGGATGAGCTTTGTCCGCACCGCAAGGCTTCGCTGGTTTTTGGGCGCAATGAGGAATGCGGGTTGCGCTGCCTGTACCACGGCTGGAAATTCGATGTGGATGGCAACTGCGTTGCCATGGCGTCGGAGCCGGAGGAATCGCCGCTGCATGGCAAGGTCAAGCACCAGTCATACAGCACGCGGGAATGGGGGGGCTTTGTCTGGGCGTGGCTGGACACTGAACAAGAGGCACCGGAATTCGAGCCACCCGCCTTTGCGCCCGAAGAGAATACCGAGGTCGCCATCCTGAAAATCCGCGTGCCGGCCAACTGGGCGCAGATTACGGAAGGCCAGATCGACAGCGCGCATTCCTCTTCGCTTCACTCATCGGATATGAAGCCCGCGCGGGTCAAGGGTGCGTCTGCCGATGACAAGTCCTGGTACCGTCCCTCGACCGACAAATCGCCCAAAATGCAAACCCAGACGACGCCGTATGGCTTCCATTATGCAGCGATCCGCAAACCTATCAAACATGCCGGAACTCACAATTATTTGCGTGTTACCGAGTACATTGCGCCCTACACCTCGCTGATCCCCCCAAACAACAACTACAATGTCGCCACGGTCATCGTGCCGATCAGCGATGACGAGTCGTTCTTCCATTTCATCGCGTGGGGCGGCAAGGCCTGCCCAACGACGACGGAATGGCGCAAGTTCGCACATACCCAACCCGGCATCGATCTCGATGACCACTGGCGCTCGCGTCGGACGCTGGAAAACGACTTTCTGCAGGACCGCCAGATGATGAAACTGGGCAATTTCACCGGCGTGCCGGGGATCCCGAACCAAGATATCGTTATGTGGGTGTCGATGGGTTCGCGCGTGGACCGATCTTCCGATCTGTTGGGGGCATCGGACCTTGCCATCGTCGAATTCCGCAGGCTGATGAGTGACGCGGCACGACGGGTTGCGGAGGGTGGCGCTGCCATTGGCACAGAAGAGCCACGCGTGCCGCATGTCTCCATTTCATCCAAAGAGGGCGTTTATTCAAAGGATCAGGACTGGCGGACCCTCGGAGAGGAAAGCTCCCAAATCTCGGCAGCGGAATAAAGAAACTCCAAATCATGCTGAAAAGCCGAAGTTCGCGGCTCGCGAACCACGGGACTTTGCCTTTCCAACCTTTCCAATGTCGTCTCCACAATCGATTACTAAGCAGGGCTGGCTGAATTGTGCTGACGCAAGAGCAACACAATCTGTTCGGTGAGATTGGCTGCGACTTATTAAATCTGGACAAACATCTGGGATGGCGATCAAGTGGTCGGCAGATCAGGTGCTGATGCAAATTGGAAATTAATGACATCGTGGCGTGCGAAGATCTCAGCTGAAAGCCAAGGCGCCATCCTGCTTGTTGCCGGCATTTCCATTTTCGGCTTCTCGGACAATTTGACGATGCTCGTCTCGGACGATGTGGGGGTGGGTCAATTCCATTTCAGCCGGTCTCTTTTCGCCATTTTCATGGTGGCAATCCTCGGCAAGCTGCTTGGTCTTTCGGTGATCCCGAAACTTTGGAAGCCGGTTCTCGTCAGAACGCTGTTCATGGTGATCGCCATCTTCCTGTATTT
>JAYQDX010000078.1:0-10149 GCA_038138545.1 Rhodobiaceae bacterium
GCATTTACCAGGGCATTTTCTGGGGCTTGATCCGACAGGAGGGATGCGCATCGGCACCGGCGGCGGCGAGATCATCCTCGACGAGTTGCAGCCGGCCGGCGGCCGGGCGATGTCGGCACGCGACTTTCTGAACGGCAACCCGCTGTCCGTCGGCAGCGCGGTCGGCGCGGCTGACGAATGACGCGGCGCATCTTCATCACCATCGAATATGATGGCGGGCCCTTTGTCGGCTGGCAGCGCCAGGACAACGGCATGTCGGTGCAACAGGTTCTGGAGGACGCGGCGCAGGAACTGACCGGCGGTGATTGCCCCGTGCAGGGCGCCGGCCGCACCGATTCGGGCGTTCACGCCACCGGCCAGGTGGCGCATCTTGATGTTCCCGACAAGTTTGACGCGCCGCGGGTGATGGCGGCGCTGAACGCGCTGACGGCCGCATATCCGGTGACAATCCGCGCCGCGCGCGAGGTGCCGGACGACGCGCATGCCAGATTCTCGGCCATTGGCAGGCGCTATCTCTATCGCATCCTGCCACGGCGCGCACCGCCAGCACTGGATCGGGGACGGGTCTGGCATCACCGGGCCGGCCTTGATGTGGCGGCGATGCGCGAGGCGGCCGCGCATCTGGTCGGGCGGCATGATTTCACCAGCTTTCGCGCCAGCCAGTGCCAGGCCGACAGCCCGCTGCGAACACTTGATGAGTTGCGGGCCGAGCCGGCGGGCGAGGAAGTTCATATCCATGCCGCGGCGCGGTCATTCCTGCACCATCAGGTCCGCAACATCGTCGGCACGCTGGCGCTTGTGGGAACCGGCAAATGGACAGCGCGGGATGTCGCGGCGGCATTGGACGCCCGAGACCGGTCCGCCGCCGGCCCGACCGCCCCGCCGGAGGGGCTGTATCTGACCGAGGTGACCTATCCGTTCCAGGTCAGCCAGCCAGGGTCAGCCGGGAATCTGGACGCGCGACTGCACGAACAGGAACAGTCCGGCATCGATCACGAATGACAGGAACAGCAGGCCGGTGGCGAACCATCCGCCACGGCCAAGCTGATCGCGGCCAATACGCCACAGCCAGTAGACGGTCCAGAAAATCAGCGGCGTGATCAGAATCAGCACGGTCCCGTCACCTGACAGGATCACCAGATTCTGCACCAGCCCGCCGACCAGATGCTGCACATTCTCGACCCACAGAAACGGCACGGTAAAGGCAAAAAGCCGGTCGGACAGGCCGGCGGCGCGCAGGATCGTCGCGAACAGCAGCACCATCAGAACGACGGCGACAAGCTGCAGGATCAGATTGGCCGCCAGCACCGCGGCGCCGGAGCGCAGGCCGGGATAGACCGATACGATAAGGGTGAAGATCACCGACGCCCAGATCGCCTGCCAGACCGCCGGCGCATCGAACACATAGCTGCCGCTGATCGGCCGGCGCCCCAGCATCACCAGCAGGGTGCGCTTGAACAGCTCGGCAAGGCGTCCGAACGCCAGCGAATTGTCAGCCTCGTTCACGCCGCACCTCCGGAAAAGAAGCGCCGCAGACATTCCTCATAGATCGCGCTCAGACCATCGATATCGGCGGTCAGGACATGCTCGTCAACCTGGTGCATCGTCTGCCCGACAAGGCCGAATTCGGCCACCGGACACAGATTGGTGATGAACCGCGCATCCGAGGTGCCACCGGTGGTCGACAGCTCGGGACGGCGCCCGGTGACAGCCTCGCTGGCATCAGCCAGCAGGTCGGTCAGCTTGCCGGGCGCGGTGATGAAGGGCGCGGCGTTCGATTTCCAGCTGACCGTCCAGTCGCCCCCGATCCGGCCGAAATGCTCCTCCAGCCAGCCGATCAGACCATCTGCGCTGTGCTCGGTATTGAAGCGGATATTGAACCGCGCCTCGGCCCGCGCCGGGATGACATTCGTGGCTGGATTGCCGACATCGATGGTGGTGACATGCGCCACCGACGGACCGAAATGCGGCGTGCCGGAATCCAGCTCGCAGCCATTCACCGGTGCCAGCATGGCAAGCAATCTTGTCACCGGATTGTCGGCAAGATGCGGATAGGCGACATGCCCCTGCCGTCCCTCGACAACCAGATGTCCCGACAGGCTGCCACGCCGTCCATTCTTGATCACATCACCGAGCGCTGTCGGGTTGGTCGGCTCGCCAACGATGCACATGTCAGGCTGATGGCCATTCGCCGCCGCCCACTCGACCATCTTCACGGTGCCGTTGACAGCATCGCCCTCTTCATCGCCGGTGATCAGCAGGCTGATCGACCCGCCGGCCTCCTCGGCGGGCAGGCGGGCGATCGCGGCGACAAAGGCGGCGATGCCGCTCTTCATGTCGGCCGCGCCGCGGCCATATAGCCGCCCATCCTCGATCACCGCGCCAAACGGATCATGCGTCCAGGCATCACGGTCACCGACAGGAACGACATCGGTGTGGCCGGCGAAACTGATATGCGGGCCGTCACTGCCGCGACGGGCGAACAGGTTGTCGATCCGCTCGTTACCGTCGCCAAAGGGCAAACGCTGGCAGACAAAACCCAGCGCCGTCAGCTCGCCTTCCAGACAGTCGAGCGCGCCGCCTTCATGCGGCGTCACCGACGGGCAGCGGATCAGCCGCCGGGTCAGTTCGACAGCATGCGACAGCGGCGGTGCCATCAGTCGCGCAGCAATTCGTTGACGGAAGTCTTCGAGCGGGTTCTTTCATCGACCTTCTTGATGATCACCGCACAGGCAAGCGACGGGCCGGGCGAGCCGTCGGCAAGCGGCCTGCCGGGAAGCGTGCCGGGTACCACGACCGAATAGGCCGGCACGCGGCCCATATGAACCTCGCCGCTGACCCGGTCGACGATTTTCGTCGAGGCACCGATGAACACGCCCATCGACAACACCGCGCCCTGTTCGACAACCACACCCTCGACAACCTCGGATCGTGCGCCGATGAAGCAATCATCCTCGATCACCACCGGGCCGGCCTGCAGCGGCTCCAGAACACCGCCGATCCCGGCACCGCCCGACAGATGCACATTCTTGCCAATCTGCGCACAGGACCCGACCGTCGCCCAGGTATCGACCATCGTGCCGCTGTCGACATAGGCACCGAGATTGACAAAGCTCGGCATCAGCACAGCGCCGGCGGCGACATGCGCCGAATGCCGGACAACACAGCCAGGAACGGCACGAAAGCCGGCATTGCGGAATTCGGTCTCGCCCCAGCCGGCGAATTTCGACGGTACCTTGTCCCACCAGGCCGCCTCGCCATGGCCGGCATAGGTGGTGCCGGACGGGATCACCGCCATGTCATTCAATCTGAAAGACAGCAGCACGGCCTTCTTCAGCCACTGATTGACATGCCATTGATGGTCGCCGCGCGGCTCGGCGACACGCGCCACGCCGCTGTCCAGCATGTCCAGCGCCGCCGATACCGCGTCACGAACCGGGCCCGTGGTGTCGGCGCCAATCGTGTCACGCGCGTCCCACGCTGCGTTGATGTCCTGTTCCAGCTGCGCCAAATCCATCTTCCTCTCCACTTGCGTCTGTTGGCGAGGTCGGGTTCTCCGCACGCTCACCATGATCTTATCTGTTGTTGATATCGACCTTTCAGGCCGGAATGGCAAGGGCCGAAAGGAAGCTCTTCAGATCCTCGGCGACGAAATGCACATAAGGCTCGTCCGCACCCTTGGCGGCCCAGTCATGATCGCTGACCAGCCAGACGGTGCGCATGCCAAGCGCGTGCGCCGGTTCCAGATTGCGCGCCATGTCCTCGACCATCACCGCGCCGCGCGGATCGATGCCGGTTGTCGATACGAAACTGTCAAAGGCCTTCTGTTCCGGCTTCGGCACGAAATCGGCCCCGACAATATCGAAGATATGCTCGAAATGATGCCGGATACCATAGGCATCGAGAATGTTCTCGGCATGCGGCACCGTGCCATTGGTGAAAATATGCTTGCGCCCGGGCAGGTTCGCCAGCATCCGGTCAAGCTCGGTCTCACGCGGCAGATCGCTGACATCAATATCATGAACGAAATGCAGATAATCCTCGGGGGGCAGATTTTCCTCGACCATCAGCCCGCGCATGGTCGTGCCATAGCGATAGAACAGATCCTTCTGGATCACCCGCGCCTCGTCATGCGGCACCTTGAAATGCTGCGCGACAAAGTCGGTGATCCGCACGGCGACGCGCAGGAACAGCTGCGAGCGCGCCGGATAGATGGTGTTGTCGAGATCGAACACCCAGTCCCGGATTTCATCGGTGGGAAAGCTCTGTGGCGACTTTGAAACAGGTGACATCGGATGGCTGCCTTTCGCGGAAATGGCCGGTCAGTCGGCCTTGATGATGGTTCCCATTCCGTGCTCGGTGAACAGTTCGACAAGCAGCGCGTGCGGCGCCCGCCCATCCATGATCACCGCGGCTTCGGCTCCCCCGAGAACAGCATTGATACATGTTTCGACTTTCGGAATCATGCCTCCCGACACGGTCCCGTCGCGGATCAGCGATTCGGCCTGGCTGACCGTCAGTTCGGTGATCAGCTCGCCATCCTTGCCAAGAACGCCGGCGACATCGGTCAGCATCAGCATGCGCGTCGCGCCAAGCGCGGCGGCTATGGCGCCGGCCGCCGTATCGGCATTGATATTGTAGGTCTCGCCAGTGGCATCGCTTCCCACCGGCGCGACAACCGGGATCAGATTGCCGGCATTCAGCGCGTCCAGCACATCGGTATTGATCTGTTCCGGCTCACCGACAAAGCCGAGATCGATGGCCTGTTCGATAGCGCTTCCCTCGGTGCGGCTCTTGCCAAGAAGCTTGCGCGCCCGGATCAGCCCGCCATCCTTGCCACTGATGCCGACGGCGCGGCCGCCGGCGCGGGCGATCGCCGCCACAAGCGCCTTGTTGATGCCACCGGCAAGCACCATCTCGACAACCGAGATGGTGGCCTCGTCGGTCACCCGCAGCCCGTCGACGAAATTCGATTCGATCTCCAGCTTTGCCAGCATATCACCAATCTGCGGGCCGCCACCATGAACGACGACAGGGCGCGCGCCAACCTGATCAAGAAGCGCGATATCGGCGGCAAAGGAGGCGACATAGTCCGCTTCGCCCATGGCGTGACCGCCGAACTTCACGACAATCGTCTGCTCGGAATATCGGCGCATGAAGGGCAATGCCTCGACAAGCATGCCGGTCCGCTCGATCAGCTTCGATTGCAGGGAAGAAGATGTGTCACCCATCATTTCGCCTTTCATACTGCCGGAGCCAAATGTCCGGGGTCAAATGTCCGGAGTCAAACCGCCAGCACTGTCCCGCGCCGCGCGTCAAACTATCGGCAAGCCGGCACATAGCGCAAGTATTGTTCGCGCACCTTTTGTTCGTGCGGCAATCCGAATGCGCTAGCCGCGTGGCCGGGCCAGCCCGGCCAGATGGGCGCGCAATTCGGCGATGCCGCCGCCTTCCTGCGACGAGGTTACAAAAATCTGTGGATAGGCGGCAACATGGCGACCAATCATCTCGGCGGTCGCCGCGCAGACCGCCTCCAGCGGGGCCGGCTTCAGCTTGTCGGCCTTCGTCATCACCACCGCCCAGGACACGGCGCTGGCATCAAGCAGCGTCATGATCTCGGAGTCCGCGGCACCGGCTCCGCGCCGCGAGTCAATCAACAGGAACACCCGCTGAAGCGAGGCCCGGCCGGCAAGAAATTTGCGGGTCAGCGTCGTCCAGGCCTTGATGTCGGTCTTCGGCGCCGACGCATAGCCATAACCCGGCAGATCGACAAGCTGCAACCGGCTGGCCAGATCAAAGAAGATGAGCTGCCGTGTCCGCCCCGGTGTCTGCGAGGTGCGGGCCAGCGCCCGCCGGCCGGTCAGCGCGTTGATCAGCGACGATTTGCCGACATTCGAACGGCCGGCAAAGCAGATCTCGGGCAGGCCTTCCGGCGGCAACACGCGCATGTTGTTGGCGGCCGCGATGAACTCGCAGCTTCCAGCGAACAGGAGACGGCCGGCCTCGAGGGCCTCGTCCGTCAGCTCTCCTTCGCTATTCTGCGCATGATGTACCATTGTTGCGCCATCGAAAGAAGGTTGTTCCAGGTCCAGTAGATCACCAGACCAGCCGGGAAAGTGGCCAGAAGGAAGGTGAAGATCAGAGGCATGAACTGAAAGATTTTCGCCTGCACCGGGTCCGGCGGCGCCGGGTTCAGCCGCATTTGCAGGAACATCGAGATCCCCATCAGGATCGGCCATATGCCAAGCTGCAGGAATGGTGGCAGGAAGCCGACCGAGTAGGGAAGCAGCCCGAACAGGTTGAAGACCGAGGTCGGATCGGGCGCCGACAAATCGGTGATCCAACCAAAGAAGGGCGCATGCCGCATCTCGATGGTCACGAACAGCACCTTGTAGAGGGCGAAGAAGACCGGAATCTGCAGCAGCACCGGAAGACACCCCGCCGCCGGGTTGATTTTCTCGGTCTTGTAGAGCTCCATCATCTCGCGATTCATCGCCATGCGGTCTTCGGAATGCTTCTCGCGGATCTGCTGGATCTTCGGCTGCAACAGCCGCATCTTGCCCATCGAACGATAGGATTTATTGGCCAGCGGATAGAAGACAAGCTTCACGATCACCGTGAAGGCCAGCACCGCGACGCCGAAATTGCCAAGGATGCCATACAGCCAGTTGATCACCAGGAAGAACGGCTTGGTCAGGAAGTAGAACCAGCCGAAATCAATCGCCAGGTCGAAATTGGGAATGCCGAATTCCTTGGAATACTGATCAAGAAGCGAGACCTTCTTGGCGCCGGCGAAAAGCCGTGTCTTGCTGGCCACAACCTGTCCCGGCTGCAACAGCTGCCCCTCGGCGGCGATATAGTCGACCTGATAGCGGTCCTCACCGCCGCCAAGTGACTTGAACGCGTAATTGATCCGCACCGACTGGTCCGGCACCAGCGCGGCAAGCCAGTATTTGTCGGTGATGCCGATCCAGCCGCCGGCGCTTTCCGGGGCGACATCGATCACCCCGCCATCGGCATCCTTCATGTCATCATAATCCTCCTCGCGGAGCGTCTCGTCAAACACGCCGAGCGCGCCTTCATGGAGAATGTAGATGCCGGTGGTCGGCGGCGTGCCATGCCGCCTGACAAGCCCATAGGGGAACAGCGTCACCGGCGCGTCGAGACGGCTCTCGACACTGTCATCGACGGTGATCAGATAATCGTCATTGATCGACAGCGTCCGCCGGAAGGTCAGACCCTCGCCATTGTCCCAGGACAATGACACCGGCGCGCCAGGCGCAAGCGTCTGGCGATCCGCAACCCACAGGCTGTCGGCTGTCGGCATGGGATGGTCGCCGCTGGCTGCTGCCCAACCGAACTCGGCGAAATAGGGAAGATCGGAACTTGTCTTCTGCAGGAACTGGATAAAGGGCGAGTCCTCGGACTGCGTCTCGCGATAGCCATTCAGCATCACATCGTCGATCCGCGCGCCGGCCAGCGAGATCGACCCCGAGACGAGCGGCGCGTCGATGATGATTCGCGGCGCATTGTCGGCCGGCCGTGATTCGGTGACGCTCACGCCTGACGGTGTCGTCGAGGCGCTGTCAGCCTGCGGTGTGGCTTTCCCGGCCTCCTCGGCCTGCATTTCGGCGATCACCTGCTGGCGCGCCGCCTCTTTTTCCAGCTCCGGACCGACGACGAAGACCTGCCAGCCAAAAAGCACCGCCATCGACAGGGTGATGGCAAGGATCATGTTACGGTTTTCGGGGTTCATCAATCGCGTCCCTGTGCGTTCATATGCACCAGATGTGATACAGGCGCTCAGCCATGGTGTCGGTCTTGTCCAGCCGCGCCCTCCTCGCCCGCCTGCGGTACCGGATCAAATGCCGGCGTCGCCCACGGATGACAGCGCGAGATACGTTTTAGCGCAAAGATTCCCCCGCGCAAGGGGCCATGACGCTGCAAAGCCTCGACAGCATATTGCGAACAGGTCGGCAAATGGCGGCAATTGGCACCAAGAAGCGGCGAAATGAACAGCCTATAGAGCTGGATGGCAAGGATCAGCGGGCTGGCCAGAAGATACAGGACGGCACGCCGCAGGCCATTCCTCGAAGAGATCATCCCCGGCGTCATCATGATGCCGCCGCCGGCGCGCCGGTCTCGCGGTCCAGCGTCCGATGCAGATAGCCGACAGTCTTGCCAAGATCGCTGACGAGGTCACTCCAGTCCCGATCAGCCGTTCCCTGGCGGGCGATCATCACATAATCGATGCCTGGCCTGGCGCGAATCGCCAGTTCCGTGCGCGCAAGCGCACGCAGGCGCCGACGCGCCCGATTGCGGCGCACCGCATTGCCAATTTTCCGAGTTGCGGTCAGTCCGAGACGCCAGTCCCGACGTCCACTGGGCACGGCTTGCAGGATGAATCCGCGCGACACCGCCTTCAGGCCGCTGTCACGGGCCGCCAGAAATCCGGCGCGCGACGGGATGCTGACCAGCGCGGTCACCGCGGCGCCTTCACGCCGTCAGGCAGACAGGCGTGCCCGACCCTTGGCGCGGCGGGCCCGCAGGACGCGGCGGCCACCGACGGTGGCCATGCGCGCACGGAAACCATGCCGGCGCTTGCGGACGAGAACACTGGGTTGATAGGTGCGTTTCATGGCGACGCTCCCTTCGCGCGATCAACAGGTTGTCAGAAACTGCTGGCGTTGTAGGGGGCGGGCGGGCGGGTGTCAATTGTTTTTGCCCGTTGCCGTCATGGCGGGGACGCGGGGACCTGCCTCATGATGCAAGCCTCATGGAAAGCCGAATGTCTCACCCCCCGAAGACTAATGCGGTTATACTGTGTGGACTATTCTGGTTCTGTTCTGGCAGCGGGAGCGATTCTGATGCGCCACTCGGCTTTACTCCCGGCGATTCTTGTTGCGGCGTTCCTTGTGATTGTCTTCGTCTCGGGTCTCGCCACAACACCGGCACTCTATCGTCAGATGGCACTGTCCTCCATGTCCGCATCGTCGATACCGGATCACCAGCGCGACGCGCCCGCCATCGATTTGCAGGCGGTATCGACAGTGACGCTTCTCGGCACCAGCCTGAACCTGATCCTGCCTGGGCCGCGCGGTACGTTTACCATCACCGGGCCCGGCGATGCCACGCACCGGCTGTTCGATCCCGACATACCGGGTCTTCGTGGCACCCTGCGGCTTGTCTTCCTGCAATGGCTCCTGGCTATGGCGGCGGTGGCGGGGTTGATCGTCTGGCAGATACGACGGTTTCTCGACCGCCATTATTCAGCGCCACTGACCGCGCTGATCGACACCATCAACGAATTCAGCGACAACCCGTCGGTGGCCAGCCCGATTCCCGAGGCTGTCACCAGTTCGCCGGAGTTTATCGCCGCGGCGGGGGCGCTTGATTCGCTGCAACGCAACACGCTGGTCGCGCTGCGCCAGCGCGAACGGCTTGCCGATATCGGCGAGGCTGTCGCCAAGATCAATCACGACATGCGCAATGTGCTGAGTTCGGCGACGCTTGTTGCCGACACGCTGATTGCCTCCGAGGACCCGCGGGTCCGCCGCGCCGCGCCACATGTCGTACGCTCGCTGGAACAATCAGTGACGCTGTGCCAGTCGATGCTGGATTATCTTGCCGAGACACCCGTTCCCGAACCCGAGATCATCACGATGCCCGACCTTGCGGCCGAAACCGCGGCCGATTCGGGCCTTGAGGTGGCGTATAGCGGGCCGGACCGGCTCTATCTTGACCGCACCATGATGGCGCGGGTCCTGCTGAACCTGGCGCGCAACGCCGCCGCCGCCGGGGCCACGGCGATCAGTATCGACATCTGGCGCGCCGGGCGGCTTGGCGTTGTCGACATCGCCGATGACGGGCCGGGGATCCCACGCGCGCAGTGGGAGGATTTGTTTCTGGCCTTTCGCAGCCGGCGGCGTGGCGGCACCGGGCTCGGGCTGGCCATCGCGCGCGACCTTGCGGTGGCGCAGGGCGGCAATCTGAAACTGACCCGCTCGACCGATGATGGCAGCGAATTCCGGCTGCAGCTTCCGGTTGAGATGTTCAGCGACCCCGCCGACATCCATCAATCCGCCAATGATTCCGCCCATAATTCCGGCAATGATTCCGGCAATAAGTCCGGCGCCGGGGCGTCAGTCG
>JAYQDX010000079.1:0-9898 GCA_038138545.1 Rhodobiaceae bacterium
TGCGCCGCCGGGTGCTGCGGCCCGAAATTCATCGTGATCGGTTTGATCTGCATTTCCGCCATGACCGACCCCTTACCCGTCCTTGCCTGCTTTTTCATCGCCCGGAATCTGCGCCTGCATGCCTTCCCACGGGCTCAGGAAATCGAAATCGCGGAATTCCTGAACAAGCGATACCGGTTCGTTGACAACGCGGCGCTGCGTGTCGTCATAACGAACCTCGACGTGACCGGTAAGCGGAAAATCCTTGCGAAGCGGATGTCCCTCGAATCCGTAATCGGTCAGCAGCCGTCGCAGGTCCGGATGGCCGGCAAAGAAGATGCCGAACATGTCCCACGCCTCGCGCTCGGCCCAGTTCGCGGCGGAATAGACCGAAGTCATCGACGGCACCGCCTGTCCCTCACCGACGGTGGCGCAGACGCGCAGTCGCATATTGTTCTTCATCGACAGCAGCTGATAGATCATCTCGAACCGCTCCGGGCGCTCCGGATAGTCAACGGCGGTCAGATCGGACAGCTGGTTGAAAGCAGCGTGCTGATCATCACGAAGCGCGACCAGAGTCTGCTGAATGGCGGCAACAGCCACATGCAGCACGATCTGACCCTGGACGACACGACTTTCGATCAGGCTGCCACCGACAAGCTGTCGGAGATGGCCCTGCATCGCCTGCAACGGCGCATCTATGCCGGCGGCACTATCTGCTTGGGTGTTCGCAGCGTCAGTCATCTCTTGGTTCCCAATGCCACCGGTCGGGCAGCTCTGAAACCCGGCCGCCACGGTGACAGCCGGCATGGCGCCAGGAAGGGTTTGCAAACGAGGATGGCGTCAGGCACCACGACACCCCCCATAAAAAGCTCGTTCAGCCGCGCGCAATCGTTGCTGTGCGTCTGATCTTCTTTTGAAGCTGCAGCAATCCGTAGATCAGCGCTTCGGCCGTCGGCGGACAGCCCGGAACATAGACATCGACCGGCACGATGCGGTCGCACCCGCGCACAACGGCATAGGAATAATGATAATAGCCGCCGCCATTCGCGCATGATCCCATTGACAGGACCCAGCGCGGCTCTGGCATCTGGTCATAGACGCGGCGCAGTGCCGGCGCCATCTTGTTGGTCAGAGTGCCGGCGACAATCATGACGTCCGACTGACGCGGGCTCGGCCGGAACAGCATGCCATACCGGTCCATGTCATAGCGGCTGGCGGCGGAGTGCATCATCTCGACAGCGCAACAGGCCAGCCCGAAAGTCATCGGCCAGAGCGACCCGGAACGCGCCCAGTTGAAAAGCTTGTCAGCGCTGGCGATAACAAAACCGCGGTTGGTAATCTCGTCACCAACGGCTTTCAGGATGGCGTCCTGTTCGGGCCCGGGCCCGATCGGTGCGGCCTGACGGGGGTCGATCACTCCCATTCCAGGGCTCCCTTTTTCCACTCATAGATGAAACCGACAGTCAGCACGGCAAGGAACAGCATCATCGACCAGAAGCCAAATACGCCAATTCCACCGAGCGATACCGCCCAGGGAAACAGAAACGCAACCTCGAGGTCGAAGATGATGAACAGGATCGCAACAAGGTAAAAGCGCACGTCGAACTGGCGACGCGAATCATCAAACGCGTCGAACCCACATTCATAGGCTGTCATCTTCTCGTCGTCGGGGCGCTGGTTGCCAAGCAGCAGCGAGGCGCTGACCATGGCGATGGCGAGACCGACGGCAATCGCGAAGAACACCGCTATAGGCAAATATTCATGTAAAAGCTCGGGCACCGGGTTCTCTACTCCCACTAAGAAAACCACCGTCTGAATAATTCAGCAACCGGCCAAAAGCAAGCCAAACACGCATAATTCAGGGCAGATAAAATGCCGCTGCGACATGTCGGCCCGGATTGGCGCCGGCGATCACAAATCCCACCGCTCTCCATGCCGCAACGCGCGAAAGCGCGACGGGGCGATTCCGGCCGCGGCAAGTGCCGCCGCCAGCCGCTGCGGCGGTTCGGCCAGCGGCTCCAGGGTCAGCTTGAACGTCCCCCAGTGAATGGCGACGGCCTGACCGGCGTCAAGATCCTTGAAGATCTGCACCGCCTCCTCGGGATTGCAGTGCGATCCGCGCATGAAATCCCGCGGTTCATACGCGCCGATCGGGATGGCGGCAAAATCCGGCGCCCCAAGACGTTCGCGGGTTTCGACAAAATCCGCGCTGTACGCTGTATCGCCGGCGAAATAGAACTGATAGCCGTCGGCGAAGCGGAACATGAACCCCGCCCACAGGGTCCGGTTGCGATCAAACGGGGTGCGCGAGGACCAATGCCGCGCCGGCGTCGCGGTAACCGTCACCCCGTCTCGATGATCGGACTGCCACCAGTCGATCTCGACAACATCGTCAAAGCCGGCGCGGCGCACATATCCGGCCAGACCAAGCGGCACGATGAATCGGATATGCGGTTGCAGCGCCGCCAGCCGCCGCAATCCCGGCAGGTCAAGGTGATCGTAATGCGCGTGCGAGATCACCGCGACATCGACATGCGGCAGCGACTCTTGCGTATAGGCCGGCGGCACAACGCGTTTCGGGCCGGTGAAACCGAGCGGCGACGCGCGTTCGGAAAAGACCGGATCGGTCAGGATACTGATGCCGCGATAGGTGAACAGCAATGTCGAATGCCCGACCCATGTGACACCGGGACCATCACCGGTTGGCGGCGCAAGGGCGGCCGGATCAAGAAGCGGAAACCCCTCGGTTTCGGCCGGGTCGGCCTCACGGCCGAAAAAGGCACGGGCGAGGCCGAGAACATCCAGCAGCCCCTTGTCATGGCGATATCCCCCTGGATGCTGGAAGGTGTTGTCAGCCGGATCGAATTGCGGCGACTCACTGTAAGGCTTCATGCTGCTGCACCCGGTCACGATAACCGCCGCCAGCAGAACACGCATGACGGCCTTCATTTTCAGCTTCATTTTCAGCTTCATTTTTGTCTATCGGCCGCGTCACGATCAGCGCGTGACAGCCACCGCTGTGGCCGACGGCATAACATATCGCCCGGATTCATACAAAACGGATTGACGAAGAACCGCATGGACTTGCCCGGAGTTTCGTGGTTACTGACACGCCTTGGCAGACCACCGACCGGAAAGGACTTGGCGGACGAATGTCGCGAAATGCCGCCATGCTGTTGATCATCGCCGGCGCCACATGCATGAGCTTTGTGGGTCTGTTGATGCGTCTTCTCGAAACCACCGACGGCATGGTCATCCTGTTCTACCGTTCGATCACGCTTGCCGGCATGGTGGGACTTGTCGCCTGCCTGCGACGTGGCCAGCGACCAGCCGCCTTTTTGCGCTCGCTTGACCGCACCGACCTGATGATGGGACTGGCACTTGCCATTGCCTTTATGACCTATGTCTATGCCATGCTTCTGACCTCGGTGGCGTCGGCCCTGCTGCTTCTGACATTGTCACCTTTCCTTGCCGCCATTCTCGGCTGGGTATGGATCGGTGAGCGACCGCACATACTGACCTGGCCGGCCATGGCGGCGGCGTTGGTCGGCGTTGCGCTGATGATCAGTGACGGGATCGGCCTTGGCCGAACAGCCGGCAATCTGGTGGCTCTTGTCTCGGCATTCAGCTTTGCGGTGATGCTGGTTCTGGCCCGCCGAAGCCGCCGCAACGACGTTCTGGGGGGCACCTTCCTTGGCGGTGTTCTGGCGCTGTGCATGGCCGGCATTGCCGCTGGCGTGATCGGCGAAGGGCTGGCGATCTCGCAGTCCGATCTGTTGCTGACGCTGTTCATGGGGGCGTTCACCATCGGCATCGGCATCGCGCTGGTGACCTGGGGCACCGGCTATGTCCCGGCGGCGGAGGTCAGCCTGCTGACCCTGACCGAAAGTGTGCTGGGGCCGATCTGGCCCTGGATATTCCTTGGCCATGCCATGACATTGACCGAGATTGGCGGCGGTGCGATTGTTCTTGGCGCGGTAGCAATGCTGGCGCTGGCCACGCGTGAGCCGCGCAAGGTTAGCTTATCACGGCAGGACAGGCACCGCGCATGAACACCCCCGCCACCCCGCCACCCGATAATTCCGGGGACGTCACCCGCGAGGATGTCGCCCCGCCGCTTGCCAGCCTGATGGGGTTTGGCGGTCTGATTCCATTTTTTGTCTGTGCCGGTGCGGCGCATAGCGGTGTCGCGCCATGGGCCGGGCTGGCGCTGATCATATGCGGCGTCTACGGTGCCGTGATCCTCAGCTTCATCGGTGCCGTGCATTGGGGCCTCGCCATGCAGGGTGACCGCGGTCAGCGCTGGTTCATCTGGTCGGTCGTGCCGGCGCTCTATGCCTGGCCTCCCGTCGTTTTTCTCGATACGCGGACAGCCTTGCTGGCGCTGGTCCCCGGGTTCCTGCTCTGCTGGAGTGTTGACCGGCGCGCCGCCGAGGCAGGATTGATCCCGGCCTGGTATATGAGGCTGCGCCATATGCTGACACTCGGCGCCTCGATGGGCCTTGCCGCCGCATCACTGGCACCGCCACCCTTCCCGCATGGATAAAGCCCCGGACAGGGGACAGACAACTCAATCGCGGGCCCTGATCATCATCAAATTGCCGATGATCACCAGCCCCATTCCGGCCAGTGACAGCAAACCCCACTCATACCCCTCGTAACGGGCCGAGATCAGCAGCGCGAAAATCGGGAACACAACGGTCGCATAGGCCGCCCGCCCCGGGCCGATTCGTCCGATCAGGCTGAGATAGCAGGCAAAGGTCATGACCGAGGAGATGACGATCAGCCAGGCAAGGCTGCCAAGATAGGTGATCGTCGGATCAATGATGAAGTCATGGCCACGGACAAGTGCCACCAGCACCATGAAACCGGCGCCATAGAGCATCCCCCAGCTTGTCGAGGCGAGAACATGAATGCCACGCCTCTGGCTGGCCGAGGACAGCATGTTACCGATGCAAAAGCTGACCGTGCCGGCAAACCCGAACGCCATCGACGTCAGCACCGTTGACGACGCCCGCAATTCAGGAAGGAAGACAAGTGCCAGACCGGCAAGACCGGTCAGCGCCGCCCCCAGCTGCATCAGCGGTGGCAGCCGGCGATTGAGTGCCGCCACCAGCCCGACATTGATCAGGGACGACATCGACAGCATTACCGCCAGAAGGCCCGACGCGGCATAGAGGCTGGCATTGTAGAACAGCGCAAAATTCGTCGAGAACAGCGCCATGCCAAGCATCAGGAACCTTGCATGCTCGGCGCCACCGAAACGAAGACCGATCCCACGCAGCGCGCAGATGCCGAACATCATCAGACTGGAAATGGCGAACCGCCAGACAAGCGACACCTCCGGCGCGACAACGCCAAGCTGCAATGACAGCGGATACCAGCTTGTCGACCAGCCGATGATAACCGCGACATAGAGCAGAAAGTCATAAGGACGCATAAAGGATTATACCGACCAGCGACAAGGGCCGGAATGGCGGTCAGCCATCGGCGGACCCGCTGATCGCCCAGCCCTCCGCATCGACTTCGAGGAACGCCTCCACCGCTGCCGAGGCGATGATGGTTGGTGTGTCCTGCGCGTCACCCTCGATGTTGAGCCCGCCGTGAACAACCGTCACCTGCGGGTTGCCGCGTGGCAGCGATTCCGCCACCCGCGCCGCATCGACGGCATCGGGATCCTGCACGCCGATCGTGACCCTGACCACCATGTCGCGGTGGTTATAGCCACAGGACCTGAACAGCGACAGCGAACTGTGACCGATGGCATCACGAACAGCGCGGCAGGCAGCCTTGGTATAGTCGCCGCCATACAGGTCGGTGCCCGTTCCCATTTCAAGGATCAGCCGTTTCATGGCGACACCGCCTTGTCCTCCATGCCAGCGCCCGCTGTGTCGGTCCGGCGCTCCATGTCAAAGGATATGACAATCGCCGCGTTGGCAAGAATCGTGACGCCGTCGCCGTCGGGTTTCGGGATATCAAGCCCGCCCCGGACAACCCGTACCCCACCATTGCCATAGGGGAGAACGGCCTTCACCTCTGCGCCATCCACCGCGTCAGGCTTTTGCACGCCAATCTCGACATCGATCAGCATGTCCGATTTCTCAAACCCGAAGGCCTCGGCAAAGCTGATGGAATTCCGCCACACGGCATCCTGAACGGCGCGCACCGCGGCGCGCGTGTAGTCGCCCTTGCGAAGCGACGTTCCCATCCCGATTTCAAGCGCCATTCTTGTCTTCGCCATTCCGATCCGACCTGCTTCCCGTCTGTTATTGCCCTGCCGGCGTCAGGCCAGCCCCAGCGCTGCGCGCGTCCCGTCATCCCATCCAATGATGATCGCACCATCCGCCAGCACCATCAGCGGCCGCTTCATCAGTGGCGGATTCGCGGCGAGAAGATCCACCGGATCGCCTGCGCGCGCTGCCTCGTCCAGGCCTCGCCAGGTCGTCGAACGACGGTTGATCACCTTGTCCGCGCCATGGTCGTCAAGCGCCCGGCGCAACACATCCGGCGGCACGCCGTCATTCCTCACATCCCGGAATGCGACCTCGATGCCGGCCTCGTCCAGCGCTTTCAGCGCGGCGCGGCAACTGTCGCAGTTTTTCAGTCCATAAAGTTGCAATGCCATGCGGGCGCCTCCCGATTGACGGCAGATTATACCCGCCAATTCCATGATGCAATGGCATCGGAACGGATCAGCGCAAAGGTGACAACCCTGCCCCGACTGGAGTACACATTTACGCCTCAACAGCCAGGACGGGAGACGACATGCATATCGACCAGCGCCATTTCAGGATCATGGTCGATAGCCTCAGGATCGGCTGTCCGGGGCGGCAGGAGTGATATCCACCCTTATTCTAAACCGGCCCGGCGTCCTGTCGCTGGTGATGCTGCTGACGCTGGCCTGCCTCTATTCACTCGGGTTTCTGTCAGCTTCGATGGCGACGCTCGAGGTTGGACCCTATTTCGCCGGCGCGGCGCGGGTTATTTTCGCCTCGATCTTTCTTCTCGCCGTCGCGCATGTGAGCGGCGCCGGGCTGGTTCGCGGCAGGAAACTGTGGATGATGGCGTCGATCTATGGCGTGGTGTCGCTGTCCCTTCCCTTCATCGTCCTGCCCTGGACGCTTGTTTATGTCAGCACCACAACCGCGTCGATCTATTACGCCGTCATCCCGATCAAGGTTCTGTTGCTCTCGCGCATTTTCATCGGCACACCGATCACCCACCGCAAATGGACCGGGTTCACAATGGCCTCGGCCGGCATCATCATTCTGGCGCTGGCCGGCATGGCCGGTGATGATTCCGTCAGCGCCGCGCCGCTGATCCAGGACAGCATCGGTGGCGGCCTGCCGGTCTGGATACCGCACCTTGCCTGTATCATGACCGCGCTGTTCATCGCCGGCGGCGGCGTCCTGTTCCAGCTGATGCCGCGCGCCTCCGCCATATCGATCACGGCGTCAGCCTTTCTAGCCGGCAACATTCTGGCCATCCCGGTCGCGTTGATGTTCCTGCCGGCGGCGATGCCGGGCCCGGCAGGTGTCGGCTGGCTGCTCTGTGCCGGCGTACTGGTCAGCGGATGCGGCATGCTTGTGCGCGGTCACCTGATCCAGCGCGAAAACGCTGTCTACACCTCGAGCAACGGCTATATCGTGCCACTGGTCACCGGCCTGTTCGGCGTGACGATTCTCGGCGAGAGCATCGGACTGATCTCGGTGCTGGCCTACATGCTGGTTCTTGGCGGGCTGTTGCTGTCGCGGCGCTGAGCCGCTGCCTATCCGTAGGCGCGCGCCTCTTCCTCAATCTGGCGGCGGTATTTCTTGCGCTCATGCTCCAGAAGATAGCGCTTGCGAAGCCGCAGGCTGGACGGCGTGACCTCCAGCAACTCGTCGCTGTCGATGTAGGCCATCATATCCTCGAGCGACATCCGGCGTGGCGGTACCAGCGCGACCGCCTCGTCTGATCCGGCAGCCCGGACATTGGTCAGCTTCTTGCCCTTCAACACATTGATCTCAAGGTCGTTGTCGCGGCTGTGCTCGCCAACAATCATGCCCTGATAGACCGGTGTCTGCGGGTCGATGAACATCACCCCGCGATCCTGTAGATTGAACAGCGCATAGGCAACGGCGGTTCCCGTTTCGGAGGCGATCAGCGCGCCATTGCGGCGGCCGGGGATATCACCGCGATAGGCTTCATAGTCATGAAAGACACGGTTCAGGACGCCGGTGCCACGCGTATCGGTCAGAAACCGGCTTGGATAGCCGATCAGGCCGCGTGACGGTGCCAGGAAGACAAGCCTTGTCTTGCCGGCGCCCGAGGCGCGCATGTCCTGCATCGTCGCCTTGCGCCGGTTCATCGCATCGACAACCGTACTCGCATAGGCCTCGTCGACATCGATCGTGACTTCCTCGACCGGTTCCATCCGCTCCCTGCCTTCATTGCGGATCAGCACGCGCGGACGCGAGACGGTCATCTCGAACCCCTCGCGGCGCATCGTCTCGACAAGCACACCTAGCTGCAGCTCGCCGCGTCCGCCGATTTCAAAGGCGTCCTTGCCGGCGCTCTCGGCAAAGGTGATGGCGACATTGGTCTCGGCCTCGGCAAGAAGGCGCTCGCGGATCATCGTCGAGGTGACTTTCTTGCCCTCGCGGCCGGCAAACGGGCTGTCATTGACGGTGATGGTAACCGACATGGTCGGCGGGTCTACAGGTGTCGAATGCAGTGCCTCGTCAACCTGCGGGTCACAGATGGTATCCGCCACCGAGGCCTCGGCAAGGCCGGCGATACAGATCAGATCACCTGCCTGCACCTCGTCAACCGGCACCCGCTGTGTGCCCTCGAAGCGCAGAAGTTTGGTCAGGCGCCCTGACTCGATCTGCCGGCCCTCGAGATTGATCGCCTTCACCGCACTGTTGACGCGCGCCGTCCCGCGAATCACCCGGCCGGTCAGGCAGCGCCCGAGGAACGGATCACTGTCGAGCAGCGTGGCCAACATCGCGAACGGTTTGTCGGGCTCGACATCCGGTGCCGGCACATGCGCCACCACAACATCCAGAAGCGGGTGCAAATTCTCGCGCGGCGCGTCAAGCTCGGTGGTGCACCAGCCGTCACGGCCAGAGGCATAGAGGATCGGAAAGTCGAGTTGATCATCATTCGCATCAAGCGAGACGAACAGGTCGAACACCTCGTCGACGACGGCGTCGGGACGACCATCGGGCCGGTCGATCTTGTTGATCACGACAATCGGGCGAAGCCCCTGTTTGAGCGCCTTTCCAAGGACAAACTTGGTCTGCGGCATCGGCCCTTCGGCGGCATCGGTCAGCAGGATCACCCCGTCGGCCATGTCGAGGACGCGTTCAACCTCGCCGCCGAAATCGGCGTGGCCGGGCGTGTCGATGATGTTGATGCGGACATCATTCCAGACGACCGAAGTCGGCTTGGCAAGAATGGTGATGCCGCGTTCCTTTTCCAGATCGCCGGAATCCATCACCCGTTCGGCAATTTTCTGGTTATCGCGGAACAGACCGGTCTGTTTCATGATCGAATCGATCAGGGTTGTCTTGCCATGGTCGACATGGGCGATGATCGCGATATTGCGAAGCTGAGAGGTCATGACAGTGCTTTCATGAGCGGGCGGGGGTGCGGGAATGCCCCGCTTCCTAGCCGACAAAGCAGCGGCTGACAAACGGGTTTTGCCGGATTGTGGCAAAAAACCTCGTTCTTTGTGGCATTTCCGCCGGCGCCGGGGCTGGAGGCGGGACCGAAACTGGCCTAATATCGGCTCTGGTCTGCCGGAGCCGGAAGATGAATGAAAAGCTGAAAACATATGTCAGACGCATGGGACTTGCCGCCTTCCTGTTCTTCTTCCTGAAGGGGCTTGGCTGGCTTGCCGTGTTCTATTTCGGCTGGCAGATGGTCGGCT